>NZ_JBFAEO010000070.1:0-37249 GCF_040642015.1 Actinosynnema sp. NPDC020468 | reverse complement strand
CAACCTGCTCAACTGCGGCTACAAGGACCTCGGTGTCGCCTACACCACCGACACCAAGGGCCGCGCCTACTGGACCCAGAACTTCGGCACCCGCTGAATCACCGGATGTTCACCGATCCCCTGGTCACCGCAGTCCTGCGGCCCAGGGGATCGGTGCGTCGGCGTACTTGTGCGCGCGCACGTCGCCGGACCGCGCGTGACCCTCGAACAGCTCGACCCGGGCGGCCCGTCCGCACAGCTCGCCCAGCGCCGCGCTCGTCGCCCGGTTCGTCACCTCCTGGTAGGTCACCGTCTTGAGGTACTTGCCGACCCACAGCCCGCCGGTGTGGTTCGCGCCACCCCTGGTCGGCAGCGTGTGGTTGGTGCCGATGACCTTGTCGCCGTAGGACACGCAGGTGCCCTCGCCGAGGAACAGCGCGCCGTAGTTGCGCATCCTCTCCAGCGCCTCGCGCGGGTGCTCGGTCAGCACCTGCACGTGCTCGAACGCGTACTCGTCGGCCAGCGCGTACGCGGCGTCCAGGGTCGGCACCACGGTGACCCGGCCGTGGTCGCGCCACGCGGGCGCGGCGTAGTCCGCCGTCGGCAGGTCCACCAGCAGCCGTTCGACCAGGTCGATCACCGCGTGGCCGAGGTCGGCCGAGGTGGTGATCAGCACGGCGGGGGAGTCCGGTCCGTGCTCGGCCTGGCTGAGCAGGTCGACCGCGACCACGAACGGGTCCGCGTGCTCGTCGGCCACGATCAGGATCTCGGTCGGGCCGGCGAACAGGTCGATGCCCACCTCGCCGAACAGCTGCCGCTTCGCCTCCGCGACGTAGGCGTTGCCCGGGCCCGCCAACAGGTCGACCCGGCCCACGGTCTCGGTGCCGATCGCCATCGCCGCGACCGCCTGCGTGCCGCCGAGCAGCAGGATCTCGTCCGCGCCCGCGAGGTGCAGCGCGGCGACGGTGGCGGCCGGCACCTCGCCCCGGATCGGCGGCGTGCACGCGGTGACCCGCTCGACGCCCGCGACCTTCGCCGTCACCACGGTCATGTGCGCGGACGCCACCAGCGGGTACCGGCCGCCCGGTACGTAGGCGCCCGCCGACGCCACCGGGATGTTCTTCTGGCCGAGGAACACGCCGGGTTCGGTCTCGACCTCGAAGTCCCGCAACGAGTCCTTCTGGTGCCGGGCGAACACCCGCACCCGGTGCTGCACGGCCAGGATGTCCTCGACCACCCGCGTCGGCACGCCCGCGACGATCTCCTCGACCCGCTCCGGCGAGAGCCGGAAGCTCTCCGGCGACCAGTTGTCGAACTTCTCCGAGTACTCGCGCACCGCGCGGTCGCCCCGTTCGCGGACGTCGGCGATGACGCCCTCCACGGTGGCCCGCACGGCCGCCGCGCGGGCCGGGTCCTGCGCGGACGGCGAGGCCGACTTGAGGTGGACCGCCATGACTCCTCCAGGTGATGATTCGAACACCCACCGTCATCCGGTCGGGCGGGCTTGTCAACGGTGCGCCGGGCGGTCGACCACCGGGTTTGCGCGGGCTCGCCACGCGTTGCAGGATGGTTGCGATGCCGTGGGCCGTTCGTGACGAAACCCCGTGTCGATGAGCCGGGGTGACGGCACGTCGGCGACACTGGCGTCGATCGCGGTCGGCGCGGTGGTCGCGGCGCTGGTCACGGCGTTCACCGGCACCGCGGTGGTGCCGTCCCGGGCGCTGCCGGCACCGGCCTCACCGGCCGCGGCCAGGCCCACTTCCTCGTCCCCCGCACCGACTTCCACCACCTCGGTGGTCGCCGACGCCTGCGCCGGGCCCATCGCGGGGCTCACCCCGCGGGCCCGGTTGGCGCAGCTGGTCATGGTCGGCGTCGACCCGAGGGGTTCGCTCGACGCGCTGCGCGTGGTGCGCGGCGAGCAGGTGGGCGGGATCTTCATCGGCGGTGACGACGTGGGCCTGCTGTCGGGCAACGCGCTGGCCGCCGTGCACGAGGCGTCGACGCTGCCGCTGACCGTGGCCGTGGACGACGAGGGCGGTCGGGTGCAGCGGGTGGACGAGCTGGACGGCGACCTGCCCAGCGCCCGCGCCCTGGCCGCGCGGCTCTCGCCCGACGAGGTCCGCGACACGGCGCGCAAGCGCGGCGCGGCGCTGCGGGCGCGCGGCGTGACCATGGACCTCGCCCCGGTGGTCGACACCAGCGACCAGCCCGACCGGACCGTCATCGGCGACCGCTCGTTCAGCGCGGACCCGGCCGTCACCGTCGACTACGCGCGCGCGTTCGCCGCCGGGTTGCGCGACGCCGGGGTGGACGCGGTGCTCAAGCACTTCCCCGGGCACGGCAACACCACCGGCGACTCGCACCTCGGCGAGGTCCGGTCACCCGCGCTGGACGCGTTGCGGGCCAAGGACCTCGTGCCCTACCGGAGCCTGCCCTCGTTCGGCGCGGTGTCGGTGATGGTGGGCCACATCGACGTGCCGGGCCTGACCGACGGGCAGCCCGCGAGCCTGAGCCCGGCCGCGTACGCGCTGCTGCGCGACGAGTTCGGCTTCGACGGCCCGGCCATGACCGACGACCTCGGCGCGATGCGCGCGGTGACCGACCGGGTCGACCTGCCCGACGCGGTCACCCGGGCGCTGGCCTCCGGCGCGGACGTGGCGCTGTGGTCCTCCGGCGGCCGGGTCGGCGAGGTCCTCGACCGCCTGGAGCGGGCGACGGGTTCCGGAGAGCTGCCCGCCACCCGGGTCGACCAGGCGCTGCGCCGGGTGCTGCGCGCCAAGCACGTCTGCTGAGACCGGCCTACCGGCCCTGGAGCGCGTCCAGCGCCACGGCCTGCGCGATCACCACGCGGCGGTCGAGGTTCGGGTCCGCGATCCGCACCAGGTAGTGGTCGCGCAGCCAGGTCTTCTTGTCCACGGTGAACACCGCGACGCCGTCGCGGACGAAGTCGAAGTGGTAGCGGAACGGGAACGGGACGCTGTCGACCAGCGGCAGGAAGTCCCAGATCCGGCGCAGCACCGCGACGCCCTGGCTGCGCTCGCGCCCGGTCACCGGACCGACCGGGGTGTCCACGTGCCAGGTCGAGTTGGTCAGCGACGCGCCGAAGTCCTTGCGGAAGAACCCGATCGGCGTACCGGTGTGGTCCACGACGTCGTACCCGCTGCCCAGGTCGATCACCTTGCGCGCCTTGAACCCGGCGAGCACGGTCGCCTTGTCGGCGCCGGTGTACACCGTCACCTGCTCCTTGAACGTCATCCGCTTCTGCTCCACGAACGCGACCAGCGCGCCGGGCTCGCCGTGGCCGTCGTCGGCGAACACCTCGTAGCGGTTGACCATCAGGGTGACCTTCTGGTGGACGTGGAGCGTGTCGAGCTGGTGCAGGTTCACGTGTTCCCCCTGGATTCGAGTCCGCGAAGTTTCCCACGGCCACCGGGAGTGACAGCCGGGTGCTCCGACCCGCCGCGTCCCGATCACCGTCCGGGATCGCGAGTGCGCTTCCGCGAATTCCTCCGCAGAATTGCGGATTGTCTGTCGGGCATTCGTGAACATGGTGAATGCGCGACCCGCCGCTGTGGTAAAACTTCGGCAGCGGCAGTGGTGGTCCGACCACGCCGGTGAATCCGCGACGAATCCTCTCCTCGGTCCCGACCGGTGAATTGCGTTCGTCGCACGGAACCTGGAGCACGGTCGGTGGAGCGGGCTGTCGGCGGGTTCGGCCGCACCACCGCGGCACTTGCCCCCGTGGTGGTCGACGCGCCTCCCGACGCCGCCCGCCGGTCGGCGCCGGCTCGCCGCCCGCGGCCGTCCGGTCCTCTGTGGACGGTGCGCGGCCCCCTCGACGCCCCCGACCGCGAACCACCCGACCCGAAGGGCACCACCCCATGACCCGTCGTCCCGTTCTCGGCATCGACCTGGGAACCACCTACTCCTGCGTCGCCTCACTGGACGAGAACAACCGGGTGTCGGTGCTGCCCAACCAGGAGGGCGACCTCACCACGCCGTCCGTGGTGTTCTTCGAGCACAGCGGGAACGCCACGGTCGGCCGGTTCGCGAAGAACGAGCTGCGCAACGAGCCCGGCCGGGTGATCTCGCTGATCAAGCGGCACATGGGCGAAGAGGGCTACACGGCGGACGTGGACGACCGCGAGCTGTACCCGCAGCAGGTCTCCGCGATCATCCTGCGCCAGGTGGTCGAGGACGCGCTCACCGTGCTGGGCGCCGAGGTGCCCGAGACCGGTCCGCTCGCCGACGTCGTGATCACCGTGCCCGCGTACTTCGGCGCGGCGGAGCGGCAGGCCACCCGGGACGCGGGGGAGATGGCGGGCCTGGAGGTCGTGAACATCATCAACGAGCCGACCGCCGCGGCGATCGCGTACGGGCTCGTCTCGGCCTCCGCGCAGGAGCGCTCGGTGCTGGTGTACGACCTCGGCGGCGGCACGTTCGACGTCACGGTCATCAAGGTGTCGGCGAACGAGATCCGGGTGGTGGCCACCGGCGGCGACCACCGGCTGGGCGGCGCGGACTGGGACGCCCGGATCGTGGAGCTGGTGTGCGACAAGTTCTCCGCGCAGCACCCCGGTTCGGACCCGCGCACCGACCTCGACGCGGCGGGCTCGATCGAGCTGCTGGCCGAGGAGGCGAAGAAGGCGCTGAGCCGGCGGGACGGCTACACCACCACGGTGATCGCGAACGGCGAGCGGGCCAAGATCGAGATCACCCGGCGGGAGTACGAGGAGGCGACGGCCGACCTGGTCGGGCGCACCGTCGACTTCACCCGGGACGTGCTGGGCAACGCGCGGGCCAAGGGCGTCGGGCAGGTGGACGAGTTCCTGCTCGTCGGCGGCATGTCGCACTCGCCCGCGGTGAAGGAGCAGCTGGCGCGCGAGTTCCCCGACCTGCCGACGCCGCAGCTCGCCGACCCGGACCAGATCGTGGCCAAGGGCGCGGCGCTGTTCGCGGCGAACAGCGTCGCGGAGAGCGACGGCGAGTCGAGCCCGGCGGGCCGCGGCCTGCCCGGTGGCGCGGACCTGCCGAGGATCGTCGACGTCACGTCGAAGGGGTACGGCATCGCGGTCGTGCGCGATCGGGGCAAGCACGACAGCGACCTGGTCGTGGCGTGGTTGATCAAGCCGAACGACGAGATCCCGGCCCGTCCGCACGACACCTTCCGCACCGTGCACGACCGGCAGCGGGAGGTGGAGATCTCGGTCTACGAGTCGACCACCGACGTGCTCAGCGTCGAACTCGAGGACAACCTCAAGCTGGTCGAGGGCCTGCTGACGAACCTGCCCCCGGGTCCCGCCGGCCAGCCGCTGGAGGTCGCGTTCAACCTGGAGGCCGACGGCATCCTGCACATCACCGCGGTCGCCGCCAACGGCGAGCGGATCGCGCTGGAGGCGAAGATCAGCGGCCTGGTGCCGGAGGAGGTCAAGCGGGCACCGCTGCCGGTCCTCCAGCGGTGACCGGGCGGGAGTTCGACGCGAACCGGTTCGTGGACGAGGTGCTCAAGCCGGTGCAGGACGGCTGGCGCCCCGACGAGGACCTCTTCCGGGTGTACCTGCTGCCGCTCGACGTGAGCGACCGGAGCGTGGTCGAGGCCGCGCTGGCCGACGTCGCCCGGGAGTTCGGCAAGCAGCGGTACCGGGGTTTCCGCCGGGCGACCGAGATTCTGCGCGGCCGGCACGACGCGGCGGCCGAGACGTTGCTCGACGGCGCCCGCCGCGCCGCGCACCGGGAGCAGGTCGACCGGCGGCGGCGGGGGTTGGCGGTCGCGGTGCGGTCGCGGATGGCCGGTGCGCCGGGGTTGCCGCCGAGCGAGGTGACCGCGCAGGCGCACGCGCTGAAAGTGCCGCGCGGCGCGATCCTCTCGGCCCTGGAGGCGAACGACGGCGCCGAGCGCGAGCCGGTGGAGCTGCCCCGAACCGCCGAACCCGGGCAGTGGGCCGAGGCGCGGGGCGTGCTGGCGCTGCTCCGGCACGACTCGCTCTGGGACTACCTGTCCGGCCTGGGCGACCTGGGTGCGGACCTCGTGGCCCGGCGGGAGAAGCTGCGCGTGTCGCGGTCCTCGGACAGCGCCGCGGAGACCACCCTGCTCCGGCTCGTGCAGGGGTGGCGGGAGCGGGCCGAGCTGGTCGACGTGCTGCGGCACGAGGTCGTCGGCCACCTGCTCGACCGGGCGGCCTACGGCTACCCCGAGGCGGTCGAGGCCGCCCGCGCGGCCGCGGATCGGTTGCGCTCCTTGAGGATCGACACCGAACCCGATGACCTGGCCTACGCGGCGTGGTGCGCCCGCCGGTTCACCGCGCCGGTCGCGGAGCCCGGGTGGCAGGAGCACTACCAGCGGGCCGTGCGCGACCTGCGGCTGCGGACCGCGCTGACCGTCCTCGACCAGCAACCCGCGCTGCCCGAGGAGTGGGCGACCCGGCGCGACGAGCTGGAGCAGCGGCTCGCCGCGCTGGACGAGGACCTGAGCCGGTGCCGCGAGCTGGAGCGGACCGACGTCGAAGCCGCCGCGGCCGGGTACCACCGGGTGCGCGAGGTGCTGGCGGACGACCGGGTCGACGCCGGGCTGGAGCGGTGCCGCCCGCCCGAGCCGCCCTCCGCGACGGCCGAGGTGCGCGCCGGTCGGGTCGTCGTGACCTGGGAGCCGAGCGGCGCGACCGCCGGCCGCGTCGCGTACCGGGTCCGCCGCGACGACACGGCGCTGGGCGAGGACGTCACCGGCGGCGAGCTGGTCGACCCGGACCCGCCGAACGGGATTCCCCTGGTGTACCGGGTGTTCACGCTGCGGGACGGCAACCCGTCGGCCCGCGCCGCGCACGCCGCGCCGGTCACGGTCCTCGGCGACGTGCTCGACCTGGACGTGCGCGGCGACTTCGACGCGGTGTCGGGTCGGTGGCGGCTGCCGGAGGGCGCCGTCGGCGCGCTGGTCACCCGGGGCGGAAGTCCCGTGCCCGCAACGCATTCGGCCACCTTCGTCGACCGCGACGTCCGGCCCGGCGAGAGTCACGAGTACCGCGTCCGGGCCCGCTACCGGCTGCCCGACGGCACGGCCGCGGCGAGCGAGGGCCTGGTGCGGACCGCGAGCCGGCAGGAGGTGCCCGACGCGGTGGTCGACCTGGTCGCCGAGGTCGACCGGGACGAGCTGGTCGCCCGGTGGACCGCGCCGCCGCGCGGCGACGTCGAGGTGCTGGAGCTGCGCGCCGGCGACGACCCACCCGAGCCCGGAGTGGTGTCGGTGCGCGAGGCCCGTCGGCTCGGCGCGCCGGTGACGGCCGGGACACGCACCGGCCCGGGGTCGTTGCGCGGCCGGCTGGCCACACCCGGCCGGCGCGCGGTCGTCGTCCCCGTCACGGTGCTGGGCGAACTCGCCGCGATCGGCACGCCGGTCGTGGTGGACGCCGGGCAGGCGCCGGTGACCGCGCTGCGGCTGGACCGGCTCGGCGCGACCGTGCGGCTGAGCTGGGAGTGGCCCGCGGGCGCGACGGCGGCCCGCGTGGTGTGGCGCGCGGCGACCCGACCCGTCGGCCCGACCGACCCGGAGGCGGCCTGCCTCGACGTCACGAAGGTCGCCTACGACAGCCGCGGGGTGTCGATCCCGGTGCCCGAGGGCGAGCACTGGTTCGGCGTGTGCACCGCGCGGACCGTCGACGGCGTGCCCGGCTACGGCCCGCTCGCGCTGCGCCGGGAGTCGACCACCCGCACCGCGCGGTACTCGGTGAAGCGGGTCGGCGTGCTGCGCCGCCGGTGGGTGCTCACGGTCGCGGACGCCGCGCCGGCGGAACTCGTGCTGGTGGCCAGGTCCGGCGTGCGGCCGATCGACGCCGACGACGGCGAGGTGCTGCTCCGGCTCGAAGGCGCGGCCGACGGCGGGTTCGAGGTGCCCGGGCACCTGCGCCGACCGGTGTACCTGCGGGCGTTCTCCCGCGACGACCGGGTCGTCCTCGTGCCGCTGCGACCCGACGACCTGATCGTGCGAGGAGCGTGATGGCGACCACCAAGTGCCCCTACTGCTGGGCGGTCCACCGCACCGCCGACCTCCAGCGCAACTGCGGGGAACGCTGCCAGGACAAGGCGACCCGGTTCCACGAGCGGGAGTTGAGGAAGGGCCGGTGCCCGCACGGCAACCTCCCGCAGGCCCGCCGGGTGTGCCCCGGCTGCGGCCGGGACCTGTTGCGCGAGTACGTCGACAGCGGCGGGCGCAACATCGCGGTGATCGGGTCGTCGGACTCCGGCAAGAGCACGTGGGTCGGCGTGCTGGTGCACGAACTCCAGCGCGGCGCGGTCAGCACGCGGTTCACCGGCATGTCGCTCGCCCTGCTGGGCGAGGAGTCGCGGACCCGCTACGCGCGCGATTTCGCCACCCCGCTGTTCGAGCAGGGCCGCCCGGTCAACCAGACGCCGTCGGCGCTGCGGTCCACCCCGGAACCGCTGCTGTTCAGCCTCCGGTTCCCCCGACAGCGGTGGTTGCGCTCGGCGGACGTCGCGCCGGTGGTGACGGTCTTCTACGACACGGCGGGCGAGGACGTGGCCCGCGCGCAGGCGATGGACCAGCTCATCGACTACCTCGACGCCGCCGAGGGGATCATCCTGCTGCTCGACCCGGTGCAGATGCCCCGGGTGCGCGACGAGATCGGCGCGACCGGGAAAACCGGCTTCACCAACCAGCTCGACGTGGTGGACCGGCTGGGCGAGCTGCTGCGCGAACGCGGTGGCGGTCGCGCGGGCCGCCTGCTGCGCACCCCGCTCGCGATCGCGCTCACCAAGATCGACCTGCTGCGGGACCTGTTCGGCGCGGAGTCGCCGCTGCGCCAACCGTCCCGGCACGACGGCGTCTACGACGAGCCCGACGGCCGCGACGTCCACGAGGAGGTCCGGAGCTGGCTCGACCGCTGGTACGACCCGGCGTTCGACCGCACGATCGCCAACTCGTTCGAGACCTACCGCTACTTCGGGATGTCCGCGCTCGGCGCGTCGCCCGTCAGCGGCACCCGGCTCTCACCCGCCGGCGTGCACCCCTACCGCCTGGAGGAGCCCATGTTGTGGTTGCTGGCCCGGTTCGGGGCGATCAGGACGAGGGGCAAATGATGGTCCGGCAGCTGCACTACACCTCGTGCGAGAACGGCCTGGAGGGCATCCAGGGCTTCCAGGTCAGCGCGATGACACCGGGCATCCCGCGCCCGCTGGTCGACCTCGCGGTCCGCGCCAGCGCCTACGAGCCCGGCCCCGGTCTGGTGGACCGGCTGGACGACGACGACCTCGGCGGCTTCCCGGTCGCGTTCGGCTTCGCGCCGTCCGGCCGGGCGGGCGCGCTGTTCGCGAGCCGGTACGCGGGCGCGGACTTCACCGGTCGGATGGGCAACTACTTCGCGCACGCGCTGGTGTTCGAGGACGTCGGGCGCGAACTGGGCGACGTGCTGCCGATCGACCTGTGGGGCAGCCGGGTCTGGGCACGGGCCGGTGCCGGCGGCACCGCGCTGCCCGAGCTGACCTCGGTCGCGCCCGGTGGCGAGACGGACCTGCCGAGCACCCGGCGACTGCTGGGCCGTCCGGGCGCGATCGCCGTGCTGGACCGCGTGCTCGGCACGACGCACCGCCTGCTGCTCGCCGGCCGCGGTCGGCTGGTGCTGGTGGTGCCGGACGACCGGACCGGCGCGCGCTGGCTCGCCGCCACCTGCCGTTCGCTGCCGCACCCGCTGGGTCTGGACGTCTCGTTCACCACGTACACCTCGCGGCCCGAGGAGTCGAGTGCGCTCGTCAGCTGCACGACGCCCGACGTGCGACTGCCGACCTACGGCGACTTCACCGTGATCGACCTGACCGCGGACCGGCCGACGGCCGAGGGCACCCGGTACTCCTCGGCGCTGGGCGGGTTGTGGGACCGCGACGCGGTGCCCGAGGCGCTGGCCCTCGCGGCCCGGGCCGACCCGCCGCTGGCCGCGGCGGACCTCGACACGTTCGCCGTGCTGGCCGAGAAGGTGTTCGACCTGCCGGTCACCGCGCCCGCCGGCGACGCGCTGCTGCTGGCCGCCGTGCGACTGGCCGTGGACCGGATCCGCGAACGGCTGCCCGACCACGCCTGGGACCGGATCGCGGACGAGGTGCAGGACACCGGTGGTCCGACCGACGCCGTCGGGTGGGCGGCGGTCCTGCGCGCGGCGTCGGGCCAGGGGCAGCCCGTGCCGTCGAAGCTCCTGGGCGCCTACTACGTCGCGGCGCTGGGTGTCCGGGAACGGTTGTGGCTGCCGGTGTTGGCGCCGATCGACCTCGAGGACGTCGCGGAGAACGTGGTGCTGCCCGCGCTGGTCGACGCGACCACGCCGACGCTGCCGGAGCGCCTCGCCGAGCGGCCCGACCTGCTCGACGCGCTCGTGCAGGCGCTGGACCGCCGGCTGTTCGACCAGCGGGAGGCCGCGCGGCTGGCGGCGGCGCTGACCGCGGCCGCGGCGAGGGTGTTGGCGGGCCGGGGCGACGGGCGGATCAGGCTGCTCACCGACGTGGCGCTGGCCAGGCACGGCGAGGTCGACAAGGTGCGGGTGATGGCCGACGGCACCCGCCGCCACGAGGTGGACTGGCCGCGGTTCGGCCCGGTGCTGTGGCCGGAGGACCCGTCGACCGACGAGTCGCTCCGGCTGCTCCGCGACGTGCCGGTTCAGGTGCTCGAGGACAGCGGCGTCGGCGCGCGGATCGTGGCGCGGGCGCTGGACCACGCGAGCCGGGACGAGTCGGGTCGCGCGGAGGGCGGACTGGTCGAGGCGCTGCTGCGGTCGCCGTTCGCGGCCCGGCTGCGGCCGGCGGACCGGGCGGGGTTGAAGGCGGTCGAGAGCATCGCGTACTTCCGCGGCGCCACACCGGGTCCGCGCAGCGAGCGGGTCGTGCTGGCGAACCTGGCGGCCGCGGCGTCGGTGCGCACCGAGGTGGGTGACCGGCTGCTCGCCGCGGTCGCGTCGTTCGTGCTGCGCGCGGACGCCAAGGTACACCGGGACCTGCTCGACCGGGCGCTCGCCGACCACGGGTCGGTGTTCCTGCCCGCCTACCGGGAGGCGGCGCTGGTGAGTCTCGCCGCGGCCTCGCCGCACCACGTCGCCGGGGTGGTCGTCGCGTGGCGCGGCGTGGCGGGCACGGCGACCAGGACCGAACTCGTGGACGGGACGCTCGCCGCCGCGCTCCGCAAGCGCCGGGGCAGGCACCTGGACCGGATCGGCGAGTCGCTCCAGCCGATGGCGGACGTGCTCGGGGTGTCCGCGCCCCGGCCGAACTGGGCGAAGTGGTGGCAGGACTGGCGGGTGCGCCACGAGCGCCGCGGCCTGCTGTCGCTGTTCCGCCGCGGGAAGGCGTGACGTGCACCCCGTCGTCGCGCTGCTCCTGCTCCTGCTGCTGTGCTCGGTCGGTCCGTACGTCCTGGGCCTCGCGATCGCCGGCGGCGCGGTGGTGGCGTTCGGCCTCGGCGTGGCCGAGTACGTGACCGCCTCGTTCGCGGGTTTCGCGCCGCGGGGCGCGATCGACCACCTGGGCGTCGAGCCGCCCGAGCCGTCCGAGGACGGGCCGGACCCGGCGTACCGCAGCTACTATGCGGGTCCGGTGCTGCTGGACTACCGGCGGGTGCTCGTCCAGACCTTCGCGCGGGTGTGGTCCAGGGTCGTCCGGGTCACCCGCGCCGACTCGGCGGAGCCGCCCTCGCTGGTGGACCGGGTGTGGGAGTGGCGGGAGTTCACCTCGGTGCCCGCGCTGCTGTCCGTGCCGAGCGCCGTCGCGGCGAGCTTCGGCCTGCTGCTGGGAGCGGCGGGCGCGGTGGGGTTCGTGACGTTCACGTCCCTGGTGTTCCTCGTGCTGCTGCTGGCACTCGTGGGCGGCGCGCTGCTCACCGCGGGCGGCGGGCGACTGCTGGAGTTCGGCGTGCTGCTCGTGCGCGGCATCACGCTGGAGTGCCCGTCGTGCCACGAGCGGGTGACCCGGCCGATCTACCGGTGCCCCGCCCCGGGGTGCGGTGTCGCGCACCGGAACCTGGTGCCGGGCCTCGCGGGCGTGCTGCACCGGACGTGCCGGTGCCGGCACCGGTTGCCGACGCTGTTGGCGCTGGGCAAGAACAGGTTGGACGCCCAGTGCGGCTCGTGCCGGACCGCGCTGCCGGCGAAGGGCCTCTCCGCGCCGACCACGCACATCACCGTCGTCGCGGGTCCCAAGGCGGGCAAGTCGGTCTTCATGCACAGCGCGGTGTCCCGGTTGAAGCTGCGCGACGAGGGTTTCGAGTTCGCCGACCCGCGCGCGGAGGAGTCGTTCGAGCGCAACACCAGCCTGGGCGTGCACCTCGACCCCAGCCGCGCGTTGAAGACCGCGACCGTGAAACCCCGCGCCTACACGGTGTTCGTCGGCCGGGTCGGCAGCCGGGCCCGGCGGTTGCTCTACCTCTACGACCCCGCGGGCGAGCACGTGGAGAGCGTCGACCACCTGGCGGACGCGCAGTTCCTGGCGTTCACCAAGGGCGTCGTGTTCATCGTGGACCCGTTCTCGCTGCGCCAGGTGCGCTCGGACACCGACCGCGCCGTGCTGAGCCGGGTGAGCGCGTCGAACACCGCGCCGAAGTCGGTGCTGGACCGGTTCGTGGAGGCACTGGTCGAACGCGGGTTCTCCCGGCGGGGCAACCGGATCGACGTGCCGGTGGCGCTGGTGCTGACCAAGTGCGACGGGCTGCTCGACCCGTCCGGACCGAGCCACCCGTACGCGGGGTTGGGCTCCTCGGCGCGCGAGGTGCGCGACCGGGCGGTGCGCGACTGGCTGGCCGAGGTCGGTCAGCGGGACGTGGTGTCCGCGCTGGACAACAGCTTCGGCGCGGTGTCCTGCTTCGCGGTCAGCTACCAGGACGCCGTGTCGGTCGGCGGTGCCGGCGCGGTCGTCAACGACGACCCGGCGGCGCCGGTGCTGTGGCTGCTCGACCGGAAGGAGGCGGGATGACCGACGAGGTGCCGGCCGCGGTCGTCACCGGCCGGGTGGTGTCGATGGCGTTGCTGGGCACGGCGATGGTCGTCACGCTGCTGGTCGCGCTCTGGGTGCTGGCGTGACGGCTCACGACGCCCGCGGGGCGGCCCGGAAGACCACGACCTGGGCGAACCGGACGACCTTCGACCCGACCCGGTACCCGGGGCGGCGCACCTCGGCGATCCGGCCGTCGAGCTCGGGGTCCTCGACCGGGCGGGTGCCGACCGCCTGCTGCTCGTGGCGGTCGAACGCGGCGCCGACCTCCGCGTGGAACTCGTCGACGCCCTGGCGCTCCAGGACGAGCACGACGTCCTCCACGACCTCGTCGCACAGCCGGGCGAACGCGCCGTCCGCCTCGCCCTCGAGGGTGGTGCGCCTGGCCCGCCAGTCGTCGGCGAGCTTGACCAGGTCGCGCAGCGCCGGCTGGAGGACCCGCTGCGCCTCGGCGTTGCGCAACCGCTCGTTCTCCGCGTGCAGCCGGTCGACCACCTCGTTGAGGAACTTGCTCTGCGCGTGCAGTCCGGCGAGTTCGCCGTTGATTCCCGCCAGGATTTCTTCGACGTTTTCCGACACCGCGCGAACATAGCCGACAGGAATGTCGGCGGGCAAGCGGCCGGCGCTTTTCGGAAAGGGGTGCACCCCGGTGGTGGCACCCCATTCCGGTATTTGCCCCGAATTGTTCGGCGACGCGTCGATCCGGTGGTGACCTCCTTGCGGCGCAACGGTTCGCGGTGCCCGCGACGTGGTCGTCCGGTCACCTCCCCGGTGGTCCGGTACCGCCTTAACAGTGGAACCTGGACAGCGGGTCGACGGCCGCTGATAGTGGTGGTTTCTCGTGGCCGCCCACCGCGTGCGGCCGTCCTGTGGTCGGGAGGCGCGGAGATGGCCGGTTCGGGTCGGGGGCTCGGTGGGGTGGAGTTGGCCCGGGTCGTCCGGTCCGGGTCGTTCGCCGAGGTGCTGGACGCGGCGATCTCGGCGTGCGGGTTGACGCTGGACCGGGTGCGGTTCCACCTGGGCGAGCGCGGGGTGGACGTCAGCGCGGCGACGTTGAGCTACTGGCGGCACGGCAAGCGGCGGCCCGAGCGGCAGGAGTCGTTGCGGGCGGTGCAGGCGCTGGAGGCGCTGCTGGGGTTGCCGGCGGCCACGTTGATCACGCTGCTCGGCCCGCCGCGGCCCCGGGGTCGCTGGTCGAGGCGGCCGGAGTGGGGCGCGGCCGGGTTGTTGAGCCAGTTCGCCGACCCGGACGAGGGCGAGTACGGGCTGGTGTCGGCGCACGACGTGTTCACCGTGGCCGAGGACCGGTCGGACCGGGGCGTGCGGTCGCGGATCGTGCTGCGCGGCGAGCACGGCCGGGTGACGCGGTGCCTGGTCAAGTACCGGGCCGACGACCCGGCGTACCCGCCGGCGCTCACCGACGTGCGGTTCTGCCGGCCCGGCCGGGTGCTCACCGACGAGGCCACCGGGCTCATCGTCGCCGAACTGCTGCTCGACCGGCCGCTGGCCGTGGGCGGACACGCGGTGGTCGAGTACGACATGGTGTCCACGCCCGGTCCGCCGGTCGAGACCTACTACCGCCAGTTCGTGGACCCGGTCGCGGAGTACAGCCAGCAGGTCCAGTTCCTGGGCGCGCCGCCGGCGCGCTGCCACAGCTTCCGCAAGGCCGACCTGACCGGGACCGAGCACCGGGTGGACCGGTTGGACGTCGGTCCGTCCCGGTCGAGCTGCCTCGTCGGGTTCAACGTGTCACCGGGTGTGGTCGGCACCCGCTGGAGCTGGTGATCGGGGTCACCCCCAGTTCTTCACAGTTTGGCGGGCCTGATGCCGATTGTGACCAAGCTGAACCCCGTTCGGAGCAGGGCCGGTTTCACAGTCTATGACGGTGCGTATCTAAAACGGTCCGCGATATTGCCCTAGGTCACCAATGGTGGTCATTCTTTCGGGCGTCACCCTGTAGTGACGACAGTGCGTTCGCCCGAAAGGCACCCTGCCCATGCGTTCCAGATTCGGTTTGTCCCTGGTGGTCGCGGCGGTCACGTCCGCCTCCACCCTGTTGATCCCGGCCCAGGCGGTGGCCGCGCCGAACGCGGCGTGCACCTTCACGCCGCCGTCGGCGGGCAGGACGGAGGCGCGACCCAGTTGCGTCGCCGCCGACGTGTCGTTGGACCGGCTGCCCGCCGTGGGCGAGTCGGCGACGGTCACCGTCGCCATCCGGTCCCAGGTCGCGCTCGACCAGGCCGCCCTCGCGGTCCGGCTGCCCGACAACCTCAAGCTCGACGCCCGGTCGAGCGGCCTGTCCGCGACCCGGGTGGTGGGTCTCTCCCAGGTCGCCGACCAGAAGTTCGCGTTGTCCACCAAGGGCCGCACGCTGACCTTCGGCGTCACCGCGGTGGCACCCGGACCGGTCAACATCGAGGCGGACGTGACCGACCAGGCCGCACCCGCGGCCGACCGGTCCGCGCACGCCTCGGCCACGCTGACCGTCGGCGACCGCGCCGGCACGTCCCGCCAGGGCGTCAGCGGCACCGAGAGCACCGCCGTCACCCGCTCCACCCCGGCCGGGTTCGCCGCCACGGCCGCCGCCGGCCAGGTGTGCGGCAAGGGCTCGCTGACCTACTCCGACGCCGCGGGCGCCTGGAAGCCGGGTCGCAACGCCAAGGTCCAGCTCGTCGGCAGGACGACGTCCTCGGCCGCGGCCGCGGTCTACGCCACGGGCCTGTCCTCGGCCACCGACGGCTCGTACTCGCTGTGCTTCACCTCGCCGGTCACCACGATGTACCAGGTGTGGACCGTCTTCACCGCGGACTCGAACCTGTGGCGGGTCACCGACAACAACGGCTCCGCCGCCTACACGGTCGCCACCGCGGCCAAGACCAACGTCGTCGGCGGCACCACGCTCGACTTCGGCGCGTCCGCCCCCACCAGCACGTACACGCGGGCGTGGCACGTGTTCGACACGCTCACCAAGCTGTGGGCCGCGCACGGCACCAGCGCCTGCTGGACCGCGCGGGAGTCCTCGAACTGCACCCGGATCACCCTGCACTGGCAGCCGGGCAGCACCGACGGCACGTACTTCCAGAACGGCGTGCCGGTCGGTCAGCGCTACATCGCCCTCACCGACGCGGACCCCGACTCCGAGCACACCGTGCTGCACGAGTCCGGCCACGCGCTGATGGACCTGCTCTACGCCGGCTGGTGGCCGGAGAGCGACTGCCCGAGCCCGCACTACGTGCACCTGAAGTCCGGCGCGAGCTGCGCCTGGACCGAGGGCTTCGCCAACGCGGTCGCCGGCTACGTCATGGGCGACGGCAAGTACAAGTGGTCCAACGGCGCGTCGATCGACCTGATGTCGACCACCCCGTTCGACAGCACCAAGGCCGCCTCCGTCACCAACATGGAGAACGGCGAGACGGTCGAGGGCCGCGTCGCCGGCGCGATCATCGACCTGTGGCGCAAGGTCGACAACGGCCCGCTGACCACGTTCGCGGACATGATCTCCTACCCCTCCACCACGTTCAAGGAGTGGTTCACGATCGACCGGCCCGCCGGCGGTCTGGACGTGTCCGGCACGACGCGCGACCTCGTCTACACGCACACCATCGACTACCGCACCGGTGGCACGCCGACCGGCATCGTCACCAACGGCGGGTTCGAGAACGGCACCACCGGCTGGACGGTGACCGGCGGCTCGGTGGGCAACTGGACGACCCGCGCGGCGCAGGCGGGCAGCTGGTACGCGTGGCTCGGCGGCAACGGCTCGGCGAACACCGACACCGTGTCGCAGAAGATCACCATCCCGTCGACGGCGAAGACCGCGACCCTGGGCTACTACCTGCGGGTGATCACCTGGGAGTCCGGCACCACCGCGTACGACACGCTCAAGGTCCAGGTGGTCGACGGCACCACCACCAGCACGCTCAAGACCTGGAGCAACGCGGACGCGAGCAGCGCCTACGGCTACAAGACCCTCGACCTGAGCGCGTACAAGGGCAAGACGGTCACGCTCCTGTTCACCAGCGTCGAGGACAGCAACCTGGAGACGGACTTCCTGGTCGACACGATCGCCGTCACGACCACCTGACCCCGGGTCTCCAGCGGTACGACGGGGGCCCCGACACCCGTCGTGCGCCGGACGCGAAGGTCGGCACACCGGCCCTAGCGTCCTTCCCAGCCCGCCCGGTCGACCCGACCGGGCGGGTTCGGACGTCGAGGGGACTTCGAACATGACGACGAGACTGGGGGCGGTGGCACTCGCGGTGCTGCTGCTGGGTTCCACCCCGGGGACGGGTGTCGCGAGTGGACAGCCCGCCTGGCACGACTGCGTGACTGGGCCGGACGACGAGGTCGGCGCGCAACTGGCGGCGGTGGGCGCGCGGTGCGCGGAGATCACCGTGCCGCTGGACTACCGCCGACCCGACGGGCGGACGGTCACCCTCGCGATCGCCCGACGTGCGGCGACCGATCGGGCGCACCGGCTCGGCACCCTGCTGGTGAACACCGGCGGGCCGGGACCGTCGCGGGACGGTGTCTTCCTGGTGGCACAGGGGATTCCGCCCATCGCGCACGGGGCGCCCGAGGTCGCCGCGCGGTACGACCTGGTGGGCGTGGACCCCCGGTTCTTCGGCCTGAGCGCTCCGCTGGAGTGCGGCTGGCCGACGAACCTGGCGCTGCGCAACGCCCAGTACGCGAGCCCGGACCGGGCCTCGTTCGAGCGCAGCGCGGCGGACGCCCGTGACCTCGCCTCGCGGTGCGCCGACAAGGCGGACGTGCTGCCGCACGCGTCGACCCGCAACATCGCGCGCGACCTGGACCGGGTGCGGGCGGCGCTGGGTGAGCGGAAGGTGTCCTACCTCGGCTGGTCCTACGGCACCTACCTGGGCGCGGTGTACACGCAGCTGTTCCCGACCCGGCTGGACCGGGTGGTGCTGGACAGCGCGATCGCGCCGGACGCCTACGGTCCGGCGGCGTTCCGGGAGACCGCGCCGGCCGACGCCGCCGCGCTCGCGGACTGGGCCCGGTGGGCGGCCGCGCGGGACGCGACCTACCGGCTGGGCGCGACGACCGGCGCGGTGCTGGCCGCGGTGGGCTCACTCGACCGCGGCGCGCCGTTCACCGTGGGGACGCACCGGATCGAGCGGGCGATGGTCGCGGGTCTGCTGCTCACCGTGGACGACACGGACGCCTCCTACGCGGAGTTCGCCGCGCAGGTGCGGGTGCTGGTCGACGCGGCGCGCGGGCAGGTCGTGACGCCGACGCCGGCGTTGGCGGCGAAGCTCGCGCTGTACGAGAAGCCGGAGGTGACGCCCGAGTTCGGGTTCAGCGCGACGACGGCGAACCAGTGCGCGGACCGGGCCGCGTCCCGCGACCCGGAGACCTACTACCGCGACATCCGCGACCACCTGGCCGCCGAGCCGCTGTACGGGCCGCTGGCGCGCGACATCACCCCGTGCGCGTTCTGGCCGACGTCGCCGGTCGAGCCGCCGACCGCGATCACGACCGGGCACCCGGCGCTGATCGTGGGCGCGAGCGGTGACCCGTCGACGCCGTACCCGGGGCAGCGCGCGCTGCGCCGGGCGATGGGCGGGTCGCGGATGATCACCCTGGACCGGGCGTACCGGCACGGCGTGTACCTCTTCGACGGCGCGGCGTGCGTCGACGGGGCGGTCGACCGGTACCTGCTGACGGGCGTGCTGCCGCCGGCCGACGTGACCTGCTCGCGCTGACGTGGCGGCCCGGCGATCACCGGTCGCCGGGCCGCACCAGCCCCGACTCGTACGCGGCGACGACCGCCTGCACCCGGTCCCGCACGCCGAGCTTGGCCAGCACGTGGCTGACGTGGGTCTTCACCGTGCCCTCGGCGACCGAGAGGAAGGCGGCCACCTCGGCGTTGGACCACCCGCGCGCCACCGCCACCAGCACCTCCCGCTCCCGCCCGGTCAACGCCGCGACCAGGCCCGCGGCCACCGGGTCCAGCGGGGGAGCGAGCTGGTCCAGCAGCCGCCGGGTGGTCGACGCCGCGAGCACCGCGTCACCGGCGTGCACCCGGCGGATCGCCGACAGCACGTCCTCGGGCGGCGCGTCCTTGAGCAGGAACCCGCTGGCACCGGCCCGCACCGCCGCCAACGCGCTCTCGTCCAGGTCGTAGGTGGTGAGCACGAGCACCTTGGGCGGCGCGGGCAACCCGACCACCCGCGAGGTCGCCTCGATCCCGTCGAGCACGGGCATGCGCACGTCCATCACCACCACGTCCGGCCGCAACCGCCGCGCCTCCCGCACCCCGACCAGCCCGTCACCCGCCTCGCCGACGACGGTCAGGTCGTCCTGCGAGTCCACGACCATCCGCAGCCCGGCGCGGATCAGGGCCTGGTCCTCCACCAGCAGCACCCGCACGGCGGCACTCATGACTTCCTCCTCGTGGTGCGACCGGACCACACCCGGCCGCGGTCTGGGACAGGCCCGCTCGGGCTTCGGGTTTCCGGACGGGTGCCGGCCGGTCGCGTGGTCCGGCACGCCCAGGGACCGGGGGCGCCGGTGCGCGAGTCGGTGGTGTCGGGGCGTCTCGTGGGGCGCGAAGTACCGCCCGGCCGCGCAGGTCCCGGTCGGGCCGGGGGCGCCGTGTGGCCACACGGGCCTGTCGGTACTCGCTTGGATGCCTGGGCGTGTCGTGCGTTGTGTGGTCTGCACGCAGGTCCCGGTCGGAGTGTCGTGTGGCCACATGGGTCCGCCGGTGCCCGCTTGGGTGCCCGGACGTGTCGCCGGCTGTGTGGTCTGGACGCGGGTCCCGGTCGGGCAGGGTGCCGTGTGGCCACACGGGTCTGTGGGCGCCTGCTCGGGTGCCCGGGTGTGTCGCGGGTTGAGTGGTCTGAACGCGGGTCCCGGTCGGGGTGCCGTGTGGCCACACGGAGCCGTTGTGGGTGTGCGAAGCCGCGCGTTGTCCCGTCGGTGCCCTCGTCGCCGTCGGCCCCGTCACGACGGCACCGGGATGCGGGCGTGGAGGGTTCGGCCGCCGTCCGGGCGGCGGTGCAGGACGACCGTGCCGCCGTAGGCTCCCGCGCGTTCCCGCATGCCGCGCAACCCGTGGCCGCCCGACGGGGTGTCCGGGGCGTCGCCGTCGTCGGCCACCTCGACCTCGATCCACTCCGGACCCCAGCGCAGCGTCACCTCCGCGCGGGCGCCGGGCGCGTGCTTGAGCACGTTCGTCAATCCCTCCTGGACGATCCGGTACGCCACCAGCTCGAGACCCGGCTCCACCGGGCCGGTCGGCGGCACGAGGGTCAAGGCCACGTCGAGGCCTCCCGCGCGCACCCGCTCGACCAGCGCCGGCACGTCCTCGACACGCGCCTTCGGCTCGTCCCGCAGCACGCCCAGCACCCGCCGCGTCTCGACCAGCGCCTGCCGGGCGTGTTCGGCGATCGTGGTCAGCGCGGCGGTCCGGGCCTCGGGCGAGCGCGAGTACCGGCCGCCGTCGGCCTGGGCGATCAGCACGGCCAGCGTGTGCGCGACCACGTCGTGCATCTCGCGCGCGATCCGGGTCCGTTCGGCCAGCACCGCCAGCCGGTCCCGCTGCTCGCGCTCCACCTCCAGCAGCCGGGCGCGTTCCGCGAGCACCGCCACCTGCGCCCGCCGCACCCGCGTCACCACGCCGAACGCCCACGACGCCACCACCGCGCTGCCCAGGAACGCACCCGTGAGCACGTGCGCCGACACCGGCGCGGGCAGTTGCGGCCAACTGAGACCGCCCAGTGCGGCCCCGGTCAGGCCGAGCGCGAGCGCGACCCGGGCCGACCACGGCGGTCCGCACGCGGCGGTCGCGTGCACCACCAGCAGCACCGCGAGGTCGGCGGGCAGCGCGCCGAGCGTGTCCCGGGTCGTCCACCACTGCGCGAGCGCGACCGCGAACACGACGGCCGCGCACGCCGTCGGCCACGTGCGGCGGGCCGCGAGCGGCAGCAGGAGTGCCAGCGACAGCACGTAGTACGCCGCGTTGCCGTGCACGAGCAGTCCCAGGAGGACGGCGCAACAGGACAGTCCGAACGCGACGGCCGCGTCCACCGCGGGTTCCCGCGCACGCAGCCAGGGCACCACGCGGTCACCGAGCACGCCGTCAACCTAGGGGCCGACGAGGTCGTCGCGCGTCACCTCGCAGACCGACCCGCACCCGGCCGGCCTACGTCCGGGGGACTAGGCCGAACGGGCTCCCGGACGCCGCCGAAAATCACCGGCCGATACCGGCGCGGCTTTACCGGAAAAGTCGGAACGTCCGGTTCCGCGGACTCCGCAGACTATTATTCCCTGTCACCCGACCTATTTTCGGCACGGTTCGGGTGGGCGCACGGACTCCGCTCAATGGCTCATTGATCGGCTATCCCCGGTCAGTAGTGTGGAAGGTGTGGCCGACCGCCGTTTCCGAGTGCTGCTCGCCGTTTTCCTGCTGACTCTGGTATCCGCCGCGCCCGGCTGCGCACCGACCGCGCCGGCGGCCGGGTTCGTTTACCAGTTGCAGGGTTACCGGGACGGCCGGTTGGACGCGTTGGCGGCCGCGCCCTTTCGGTCCGCGGTGATCGACCTGGCCCGCGACGGCGCGGATTCCTACTTCACCGCGGCCGAGATCGCCCGGCTCGAAGAGTCCGGCAAGATCGTGCTCGGGTACTTCGAGATCGGCTCGGTCGAGTCGTTCCGACCCGATTTCCCGGCGATCCGCGACGACCCGGCGGGCCTGCTGCTCAACGAGTGGCCGGAGTGGCCGGGTGAGCGGTTCGTCCGGTACTGGGACCCCCGCTGGTGGGAACTGGGGGTGAAACCGCGGGTGGACCGGGCGCTCGCGGCCGGGTTCGACGGCGTCTACCTGGACACACCGCTTGCCTACGAGCAGATCGACCCGGGCCTGGTGCCCGGCGTCGACCGGGACGAGCTCGGTCGGCGGATGATCGACCTGGTCGTCCGGATCAGCGCCTACGCCAAGGCGGCGCGGCCCGGCTTCCGGGTCTACCCGCAGAATTCGCCCGAGTTGGCGGCGGATTCCGGCTACCTCGCCGCGATCGACGGCATCGGGGTGGAGGAGTTGTTCTTCCAGGCGACCGACCGGCGGTGCGAGCAGGAGTACTGCGCGCCGAACCTGGCGGCCACCAGGGAAGTGCGGAAGGCCGGCAAGACCGTGTTGGCGGTCGACTACGCCCAGGCGCCGGAGAACGTCGCCGAAGCCTGCCGGCGATACCGCGAAGAAGGGTTCGAGGGATATGTCGCGGCGCGCCCGCTTGATCGGATCGGCGCGCCGTGCCGGTGATCGGGAAAAGCACAAGGCGGACGAGGAGTCTGTGGTGACCGAAGAACTACCTGAACTACGCCGCGTCGGGATTATCGGAATGGGCTACGTCGGCCTGACCCTGACCGCCGCGATGGCGGACAAGGGCTACCAGGTGCACGGCGTGGACACCCAGCCCGCGGTGCTCGACTCGCTGTCCCAGGGCCGGCCGCACATCTTCGAACCCGGTATCGAGGACGTGTTCGGCGAGTGGACGGGACGACGCATCTTCGTCTCGAACGAACTGCCCGAGGGCGGGGTGGACGCGGCGATCATCTGCGTGTCGACACCGGTGAACGAGGCGGGGCACGAGCCGTACCTGGGCAACCTGGCCGCCGCCGCCGAGCACATCGCGAAGGTGTGCGGACCGGAAACCCTGGTCGTCGTCCGCAGCACGGTCCCGGTGGGCGCGACCAGGGCGGTCGTGCTGCCGAGGTTGCTCGACGCGTGGGGCTCGGCCCGCGTGGTGATGGCGCCCGAGCGCACCATCCAGGGTCAGGCGTTGCGCGAACTGGTCGAACTGCCGCAGGTCGTCGGCGGCCTGGACGAGGAGAGCCTGCGGCTGGGCCTCGCGCTGTTCGGCGGGTTGTCGGCACAGCTCGTGCCGGTGTCCACCCTGGAAACCGCCGAGCTGGTCAAGCTCACCAACAACTGCCACACCGACGTCATCTACTCGTTCGGCAACGAGGTCGCCCGCTACACCGAGAGCCTGGGCCTCGACCCGCTGGAGGTGATCCGGGCGACCAACCTGGACTACCCGCGTCCCGACATCGCGAAGCCGGGGTACGTCGGCGGCGGCTGCCTGTCCAAGGACCCGTACATCCTGATCTCGGGCGCGGACCGGGCGAACTACCCGCTGCCGCTGATCCGGGCCGCGCGCCAGGTCAACGAGGAGCTGCCGGTGCACGTGGCCGACCGGCTCGTGGAGCTGATCGGCGACACCGAGGGCAAGACGGTGTTCGTGCTCGGCTGGGCGTACAAGGGCTGGCCTCCCACCGACGACATGCGCGGCACCCCGATCGCGGCGATGACGCCCGCGTTCGAGGCCGCGGGGCTGACGGTGCTCGGCCACGACCCGCTGGTCGGCGCGGAGGTGATCCGGCGCTACGGCGGCGAGCCGGTGGACCTGGCGGCCGGGTTCGCCGCGGCCGACGCGGTCCTGGTGATCACCGACCACCCGCAGTACCGCGCGCTGGACGTGGACTCCCTGCTGCCCGGCTCGAACGTCACCCTGGTCTACGACTCCTGGCGGGTGCTCGACGGCTCCCGGGTCACCGGGCACGGCGTGCGCTACGCGGGCCTGGGCTACGAGCCGGCGGAGGCGGGCCGATGAGGCACCTGGTGCTGGGCGGCGCGGGCTTCATCGGCCTGCACCTGACCCGGAAGCTGCTGGCGGACGGGCACGAGGTCACCATCGTGGACGACTTCTCGCGCGGGAAGGACGACCCGGAGCTGGCCGCGCTGGACGTGCCGGTGATCTCCGCGGACCTCACCGACCCGGCCGCGTTCGAGTCCATCCCGCACGACGCGGAACGCGTGCACCTGCTCGCCGCGATCGTGGGCGTGCGCAACGTGGAACGCGACCCGGCGCGGGTGATCCGGGTGAACACGCTGGCTGTGCTGAACACGCTGGACTGGATCGAACCGCACCAGAAGCTGTTCTTCGCCTCCACCAGCGAGGCCTACGCGGGCGGCGTGGCGACCGGGCTCGTGCCGGTGCCGACGCCCGAGACGGTGCCGCTCGTGGTCGAGGACATCACCGCGCCGCGCTTCGCCTACGCCGTCAGCAAGTCCCTCGGCGAGGCGGCGGTCGTGCACACCGGTCGGGCCAAGGGCGTGCCCGTCGTCATCGGCCGGTTCCACAACGTGTACGGCTCCCGGATGGGCGCGGACCACGTGATCCCGGAGCTGTCGTTGCGCGCGCTGCGCCGCGAGGACCCGTTCGTGGTCTACGGCAGCGACCAGTTCCGGGCGTTCTGCCACGTGGACGACGCGGTCGACGCGATCGTCCGGCTGGTGGAGGCCGACGACGCGGCCGGTCGGATCGTGCACATCGGCGACGACACCGCGGAGACCAACATCGGCGACCTGACGAAGCTGGTGCTGGACATCGCCGGTCACGACCCGGAGCTGGAGAAGGCGCCCGCGCCGGACGGTTCCGTGCAACGCCGGTGCCCGGACCTGACCAGGCTGCGGGCGCTCACCGGGTACGAGCCGAAGGTGTCGCTGGAGGACGGTGTCCGGCGGACCTTCGAGTGGTACCGCGACAACTGGTCCTGACGTGCGCCTGCGTGAGTGAAAGTGCGCCGGCACTTTCACTCACGCGGCAGGTCAGACCGACCAGAGATCGCGCACGGACTCCGCGAGGGTGTGCCTCGGCCGCCAGCCCAGCGCCTCGCCGACCCGGGTCAGGTCGGCCTCGATCCAGTTCACCGCGCCGGACCGGTGCGGCGCCGGGTCGGACTCGACCACCCGACCGGTGAACCCGGACACCTCGACCAGCAGCTTCACCGCCTCCCGCACGGTGACCGCCGCGCCGCTGCCCACGTTCAGCACCGGCCCGGCGCCGAGGTCCGAGGCCAGCGCCGCCGCCGACACCGCCTCGGCCACGTCCCGGACGTCCACGAAGTCGCGGAAGGCGCCGAGCGGACCCAGCACCACGTCTCCACCGTCCACAAGGGACTTCCGGATGCCCGCCGCGGCCCGGCCGAGCACCGTGCCGCCGGGCATCCCCGCGCCGATCGGGTTGAACACCCGCAGCACCGCGGCGTCCAGCCTCCCGGCCGTCACCGCGGCGCGCACCAGCGACGTCGCCGCCAGCTTGGTGATCCCGTAGGCCGCCACCGGTTCGGCCGGCGCGTCCTCGGCCACCGGCGTCCCGTCGGGCACCACGCCGTACTCCGCCGCCGACCCGAGGGTCACCAGCCGGGTACCGGAGTCCGCGAGCGCGTCCACCAGGTTCGCCGTCGCGGTCACGTTCGCCGCCACCAGCTCGGCGACCGTGCCGTCCAACCGCCCCGTGCAGTTGACGACCACGTCCGGGCGGACCTCGGCGAGCCGGGCGACGAGGTCGTCCGGCCCGCCGTGCACGAGGTCGTGCGCGACCCAACCCGGATCCCGCGCGGCCCGACCGGCCCTGACCACCTCGGCGCCCCGCGCGGACAGCACCGTGGCCACTTCACTCCCGAGGTAGCCGGAAGCGCCGAACACCAGCACCGTCACCGCCGTCACGCGGTCACGTCCAGCGCCGGTGCCGCCGGCCGCGGAGCCGAGGGCAGCAGCGCCGACCGCACCTCCTCGAAGCACCGGTTGGCCTCGTCGTAGTCGTCGGGACGACCGATGTCGAGCCAGTAGCCGTCGAACTCGAAGGCGGCCGGCGGCTCGTCGCGGGCCAGCAGGTCGAGCACCAGCTCGTCCAACCCGAACGGCACGTTGCGCGGGTACGGCGTGAGCGTCTTGCGGGACAACGCGTACACGCCCATGCTCACGCCGTAGGACAGGACCGGCTTCTCCACGAACTCCACGATCCGGCCGCCGCCGTCGGTGGCCAGCGTGCCGAAGTCGATCTTCACCTTCCGCTGGTAGGTGGCGACGGTCAGCGGGGCCTTGCTCGACAGGTGGTGGTCCAGCAGCGCCACGTAGTCCAGGTCCGTCAGCACGTCGCCGTTCATCACGAGGAAGTGGTCCGGGAGCTGGTCCACGAAGTTGAGCAGCGGACCGATCGTGGACAGGGGCATCTTCTCCTCGGCGTAGTCGACTCTGATGCCCCACTTGGACCCGTCGCCGACGAAGGCGCGGATCAGCGCGCCCAGGTGCCCGATCGCCAGGGTCGCCCGGTCGAAACCGTGCGCCCGCAGCTGTTGCAGGATGATGTCGAGGATCGCGTACTCCTCGCCGATGGGTACCAGGGGCTTGGGCAACGCCGTGGTGTAAGGCCGGAGTCGAACCCCCCGACCGCCGGCGAGTATCACCGCATGCATCTGGGAATTCCTTCCTTTTCTCATCGGTAGTGGCGAACTTGTCCGACGCTCCGGCGGAGCGCCGTCAGCAGGAGGACCGACAAGAGCGCGACCGTCGGCAGGAAGACGACCGCGTGGCCCTGTGGTGCCAACGCGTCGGCGGCGAGTTCCGCCACCACCACGTCGGCGAGCAGCACGCCGGAGAGGATGGCGAGGCAGGTCACCAGGCCCCCCGTCCGGATCAGCACGAAACCGAGGAAGAACGCGCCGCCCAGCAGCACGTGCGCGTCCAGCAGCAGCGCGCCGCGCGTGGTCAGCACGCCGAACCAGCGCAGCAGCCCGAGCACGACCAGGCCGAGCGCACCGAGTGCGACCAGGCAGTTCGCCAGCTCCCGCAACAGGTTCCGCCAGGCCAGTTCGGCGAACTCGGTGGGGAGCAGGTCGCCGCCCAGCAGGTCCTCGGCCCGTTCGAACAGCCGGTTCGCGCGCCACTCGACCACGCCCATGCCGAGGATCAGCGGCGCCGCCGCCACCGCGAGGTCGAGCGCGCCCAGCACGTACCGGACGTCGGTGTAGAGCAGGAAACCCGCGCACAGCGCCGCGTACAGCACGCTGGGCGCCGCTCCCAGGGCGAGGTTGCGCGGGGTGGGCACCCGCACGCCCTCGCGGTCCCTGGCGTCCCGGCCGGCCCGCCTGGCCAGCTCCAGTGCCAGCACCACCGTCGCGCCGCCGCAGGCCAGCACGGTCGGCACCAGCACCTCGGAGTAGCCCGACGCGAGGTGGGTGAGCCCGGCGACACCGGCCGGCACCACGGACAGCACCAGCCAGAGTTCCTTGCGGTGGAACAGGAGCACGCCGGACGCGAGCTGAACCCCCAGCTGCCCCAGCACGAACAGGTACTGGCCGAACCCGTGCGGCAGGAACAGCACCGGCAGCGCGACCGACGCCGCGACCGCGATCCCGTACCAGCCCAGGCGCAGCAGCCGCCGGCCGCCGGACCGCGCCGCGCCCACGCCGACGAGCTGGTGCGCGACCCAGCTGGTGCCCGCGCCCCAGATCCACCCGGCGGTCGTCGCCAGCACCATCGCCACCGCCGCGTCCGCCGCGCCGAGCACCGCGAACACCGCCGGGTACACCGTCGTCGGCAGCAGGTAGACCGGTCCGTGCAGCACGTCGTGCCACGTCCGGCCGCGCGGTCCGGCCTCCGGCGTCGGGCCGGGTGAGCTCGGCAGCTTGCCGTACACCTCGTGCGCCAGCGCGAACACGTCCGCCATGCCGTACTCGTCCACGGCGGCCTGGTCGGTCACGCCCTGGCTCTCCAGCAGGGCGGCCACCTGCAACTCGTCCACCGGGTCGGGCAGCATCGGCGTCATGCGCTCCACCAGGTCCGCGACGCTCATCCGGACCTGCCCAGCAGCGCGAGTTCGGCGTAGCGGGCCTGGTAGCTGTCGTTCCAGCGCTGCAACGTGAAGTGCTCGATCACCCGTTGCCGGGCGAGCTTGCCCAGCTCGGCGCGCAGCGGGTCGTCGGTCAGCAGCCGCAGGCACGCCCGCGCCACCGCCTGGTGGTCGCGCGGCGGCACCACGATGCCCGCGTCCTCGACCGCCTCGGACACGCCGCCCACGTTGGTGCACACCGTGGTCCGGCCGGTCGACATCGCCTCCACCACGGTGAACGGGAACCCCTCCGACACGCTCGTCAGCGCCACGATGTGCCCGGCGTGGTAGGCGTCGACCTGGTTGGGCACCCGACCCTCGAAGGTCGCCGCGCCGGTCAACCCCAGTTCCTCGACCAGCCGCACGCACCCCGCGTGGTAGGACTTGTTCGCCTCGGTCACCGGGCCGAACATGCGCAGCCGCGCCTCCGGCAACTCCTTGCGCACCAAGGCGAACGCCGAGATCAGCGTGTGCAGGTCCTTGAGCGGGTCGATCCGGCCGACGAACACGATCGTCGGCACGTCCGGCTCGCCCGGCGCCAACGGGAAGTCCTCCGGGTCGATGCCGTTGTACATGGTGCGCATGCGCTTCTCGTCGGCGCCGTTGCGCAGCTGCCACCGCCGGTTGTAGCTGGAGTGCGGCGTCAGCATGTCGCAGATCCGGTACGCCGCGCCCGCGAGCGCCCGGTGGAAGCCCAGCAGCAGCTTCTTCACCGGCAGCGACAACTTCTCGCCGATCATCCCCAGGTACCGCTCGCGCAGGTACACGCCGTGCTCGGACATGATCACCGGTGTGCCGTGCGCCCATTTGCTCGCCATGGCCACCAACGCGCTGAGCCCGTTCATCGCCAGGTGGCACACGTCGACCTCCAGCGGCGGGTGCGCCAACGGCCGCAGCATGTGCTCCAGCAGGTCGGTCACCGTGATGGCGTCGCGCAGCGACAACCGGGTGCCGTGCCCCTCGCCGGTGACGTCGATCAACCTGGCCACCGACTCGTTGGACACCAGCGCCGCGCCGAGGTCGGTGGTCTGGGCGTCCTCGAACAACGTGCGCAACGCGGCGAGCAGCGCGTCCGGACTGCTCTCGGCGTGCGGGATGAACGCGCGCAGGAACGCCTCGTGCTTGGCGGCGAACCCGGCCGGCCTCCGGCGCGTCCGCCGCGGCTGTCTACCCCACAGCGGCATGCTCACCACCTCGGCGAGGTTCGCGGGCGAGGTCCAGGTCTGGCGCTCCTCGCCGTCCACGGTCAGCGCGACGGCGGTGAACGAGTACTCGGGCATGCCGCGGATCAGCTGGTCGGTCCACAGGCTCACCCCGCCGGGGTGGAACGGGTAGGTGCCCTCGGAGATCAGCGCGATCCGCAGCGTTCTCGTGTCGGCGGCGGGCGAGAGGCCGACAATCGCCTGGTCGATCCTCATGGGCGCGGGCTCGCCATCACCGTGACGGTGCCGCCCGCGTCCAGCCCCAGCCTGGCCACCGGGTCCGAGCCGTAGACCTCGCCCTCGTCGGCGCTGTCCCGGTCCTCTTCGGTGGCGGGCCGCAGCTGGACACCGGTGATGAACAACGACCCGGATCCGCTGGGGGAGTAGGTGATCGCGCCGGTCGCCCGGTTCCACACCGCGTCCCGGTGTGCGGTCAGCTGCGCGAAGTGCGCGGTGCGGGCCCGGACGTACTCGGCCAGCGACACCCAGTCCGGGTTCTTCAGCGGCACGCTGTAGTACGCGGCGTACTTCGCCACGGTCGCGGCGATCCAGTCGAACCCCAGGCAGCGGCCCGGCGCGTACTCGCGCAGGTTGCCCTGGTGCAGGGTGTGCGCGTACACCGAGCCGGACATCAGGTGGCGCACGGCGACCTCGGCCTCCTCCGCGACGAACTCCTCGTAGGTCAGGTCGTGGTCGGCGTGGTCGGGCGCGCGCCCCGCCTTGCCGTACTCCACGTTGTAGAGCGCGATCTGCTCGGCCGGGTCGGTCGCCTCGAACGCCACGTTCGTCGGCCAGTCGGGCACCACCAGCAGTTCCGGGCGCAGCGGGTGGAACGTGCCGCAGTTGAAGCACGACGGGCGGTGGCTCGCGAAGGACATGTTGCCCTGCAAGTACTGCACGCCCTCGTCGTGCGCCGCGTCGAGCAACGCCTTGTTGGAGCCCGCCAGGCCGAAGTCGGTCGGCGCCTCCAGCGACTTGGGATCCGGGTTGTACACGCCGAGCCCGGAGTACTCCGGCGTTTTGAGCACCGTCTGCGGCACCGGGAGCCCGGCCGCGGCCGCGACGTCCAGGTTCCGCCGGATCTCCTCGCGGCTCACCTCGTAGCTCGTGTCGTTCATCTGCGGGTGCGTCGCGGTGTGGTTGATCCACCGGAACTCGCCGACCTTCGCCTTGGAGCAGCTGCTCAGCGGGTCGAGCGCCTTCGGGTCGTCGCACGTCGCCGGCGCGTCCGGTTTCAGCCTGCTGCCGTTGAGCGGCAGGTTGAGCGTGAAACCGGCGGCCACCGGGTGCTTCTCGCGCAGCGCGCGTTGCTGCTCGGACACCGACACCGCGTCCCGGCCGGTGAGCCGGTAGAGGTCGCGGGTGCCGTCGGGGTGCTGGCGCAGCGTGGAGTTGAACCAGTCGTCCACGTCGACGGAGAACCAGTGGCGCTGCTCGCCGAGCATCACGCCCCGGGTGGCCCAGCGCAGGAGTCCGTGCCCCAGCAACAGGGTCGGCACCGAGTCGGGCCCGATGGCGAAGGTGAGCGCGAGCCGCTCGCGGCCGTCCGGCGTGGTGCTGGTGACCGCCACCGTTCCGTCCTCTGTGGACAGCAGGGGGGTCGCGCAGCCGGGCACCGGGTCGGCGCGGTAGACGTAGGTGTGGGTGAGCGGGATCTTCGCCTCCGGGACGAGGTAGTCGAACACCTCGCGCCCCGCGGCGGTCAGGGACAGCGGGACCGGGTCGGCCTCGACGGGTCCCTCGCCGCGCGGGCGCAGGCACTGGTCCTCCGGCGTCTCGCCGGGGTAGGTGTTCAGCGCCGCCTGCCGGACCCGGAACTCGCGCTCGTAGTCCCAGAGCACGTTCCACTGGCCGGGGTCGAGCGCGGGCGTGTACGCGCCGCCCGCGTCCTCCCGGAGCAGGGCGCCGTTGGTCAGCAGCACGGCGTTGTACCGGCCCGTCCCGTCCGGCTGCACCAGCCGGTCCGGGACGAGCCGCTCGGCGCCCGCGAACAGCACGTCGTACGGCGAGCCGGTCGCGTCGAGCACCGCCTTCCACGCGGCCAACCCGAAGTCCTCCGGGCCGGTCGCGATCACGAGTTGGCGCAACGCCACCAGATCGCCCCTGCGGGCCTGTCCTCCCGGTGGCTCGGCCGGCCGCACCGGCACGTGGCTCTTGACGGCGAGGGGCAGCGGCACCGCCGTCACACCTTCCTCTCCGTCGGTTCGGACCGGTTCGCGCGGGCTCGCCAGGGTCATCGCCGCGAGCGCGAACCCCACGAGGACGAGCAGCGGGACGCGCGGCCACGGGCCGGTGCGGCGCCGGGTCATGCGCGCGGGGTCGCCGTGGCGGTGAACTCCACGCCCGTTTTCACCGGAATGCGGGTAATCGTGTCGGTGCCGTACCGGTCCACCACGCCGGCCGCGTAGGTCGCGCCCGTGACGAACAGCGAACCGTCCGTCGTGGGGTGGTAGGTCACCTTGTTCGTGCTTTTGTCCCAAACCGGGTCAGTCGCCGAGTCGATCTCCGCGAAGTGAGCGTTCCGCGCTTTTACGTAGGCGGCCAGCGTGGCCCAGTCGGGATTGCGCAGCGGCACCGAGTACTTGGCGCTGTATTTCGCCAGGATCGCGCCGAGCCAGTCGAACGTCAGGCTCTTGCCGGTTCCATACTGTCGGAGGTTGCCCTGGTGCAGGGTGTGTGCGTACGCCGAGCCGCTCATCACGTGGTGCAGCGCGACGTCGGATTCGTAATCGAGCAGCTCCGCGTACGTCAGGTTGTGGTCGTACGTCGGGATCTTGCCCTTCGGCCCGTAGAAGTTGTTGTAGAACAGCGTCTCCTCGGCGGGCTCCGTGGTCTGGTACCCGACGTTGGTCGGCCAGTCCGGCACGACCAGCAGCCCCGGCCGCAGCGGGTGGTAGACGCCGCAGTTGAAGCAGGTCGGCTGGTGGCTGGTGAACGACATGTTGCCGTGCACGTAGCGCACGCCCAGGGCCCACGCGGCGTCGAGCATCGCCTTGTTCGACTTGGCCAGGCCGAAGTCGGTCGGCGGGTCGGTGTCCGGCGCGTTCGGGTCCGGGTTGTAGACGCCGAGCCCGGAGTACGCGGGCGTCTTGAGGACCTCGGTCGGCACCGTCAGGCCGATCTTGCGGCCGACCGTCAGGTTGTCGCCGATCTCCTTGCGGCTCTCGGCGGCCGTGGTGAAGTTCAGCTCGGGGTGGGTCAGCGTGTGGTTGATCCACCGGAAGTTGCCCTTGAGGCACCGGGTGTAGCTGGTCAGCGGGTCGGGTGTGTTCGTGGCGGAGCACTGCGCGGGCGCCTCGGCGTCCAGGTCGCCGCCGTTGTAGGGCAGGTTCAGGGTGAAGCCGGCGGCGGCCGGGTAGGCCGTGCGCAGCGCCTTCTGCTGGGCGTCGATGCCGCTGACCTCGGGACCGCTCAGCCGGAAGCCGGGATCGGTCTCCAGGTGGCCGTCGGGGTAGAGGTGGTCGCTCGAGTTGAACCAGTCGTCGACGTCGACGTTGATCCAGTGCCGCTGCTCGCCGAGGAACACGCCGCGGTGGGCCCAGCGCACCAGGCCGTAGCCGAGCAGGTCGGTCTGCGCGAGGTTCTGGTTGGACGAGAACGTCAGCGCGGCGCGCTCCCGGCCGTCGGTCGACTTGCTCACCACGCCCAGGACGCGGTTGCCCGCGGTCAGGATCGGCTGCGCGTCGCAGTTGGCGGCGAGCGTCGACCGGTAGACGTAGGAGTTGGTGATCGGCACCTGCGCCGAGGACTTCAGGTAGTCGAAGAACGTGGCGCCGGTGGGCGTGAGCGTCGCCTGGACCGCCGCGCCGTTCTCCTCGCCCGGACGCAGGCAGTAGTCCTCCGGGAACGTGCCCCAGGAGGTGTAGAGCGACACCTGGCGGACCTTGTAGGCGGCCTCGTAGGCCCACAGCTCCTGCCACTCGGCCGCCTCGAGGCCGCTGACGTAGTTGCCGCTGCCGTCGGGGTAGAGCAGCGCGTTGTCGGTCAGCAGGATCGCGTTGTAGCGGCCCGTGCCGTCCGCCGCGACCAGGTCGAGGCTCTCCAGCGACTCGTTCTTGGACAGCAGCACGTCGTAGGGCGAGCCGATCCGGTCGAGCACGGTCTTCCAGGTCGGCAGGCCGAAGTCGGCCTCGTCCAGGCCGATCACGAGCGTGCGCAGCGAGACCTTGTCGTTCGCGGCCAGGGACTTCCGCGCGGGCAGCGTGCCGTCGGCGACCTTGAGCCGCGGCGCCGGCGGTGCTTTCGGCCGGGTGACGTCGCCCCTGATCACGCCGTCGTTGTGGTGATGTCTTGCGCCGTCGGCGACGGCCGAGGATGCCGGTGAGAGTGTGCTCGCCAACACGAGCAATGGCCCGAGTAATGCGGCAATCCACTTCTTGCGGGCACGTGGTGTGGCCATGCCGGGTTCCCTCCGATAAATCGGATGCTCTCCGTATTTTTGCGGTTTCCGGTTCGTGTCGAGGGCGTGCCGAACCGCCGTCACGACGATGGTGGGAGGCAGCGTTCCCAGCGCCCGGAAATATTCACGGTCGGCCGTGCCAGGCGTCCTGTACGCGGTGGCCGACTGGTTTTGCCGGCGTTCCGAGGGGGCTCGCGTCCTCCTTCCCGGGCGGTTCTCGGGACACTGTGACAAAACCTATGGGGGATCGCGGCGGACCGGTACCGCACTTCGTGCCATTGAAGTATTCATTGTGGGAGCAACGCCCGGAGCCGAACGGGCGTATCTGCGTCCCAATTTACTCCGACCGCTCGCACGGTTGGTGTGACGCGTTACCTGATTGAGGGGGAGGCCTTCTCCGGCCGGCCGGCGGACTGACCGGTCGGTAACTTGATCGTATTTTCTTTACATTTGTCTTGGAATTTCCGACAAATCGTCCCGTCCGATGTGGATGGTTTAGGGGTGGGTATAGGGGGTGCCCGGCGGGCATCGGGAAGCCGAAGGGGGCGGTCGGCGGGTCGCCCCGGCGGCCGGGGTCGACCGCGCCGCGTCCGCCGCGACCGGTTCGTGCCCGGCGCCCGATTTCCCGGCGGACATGAGGATCCTTTGTGGACCGGTGGGTTTCCCGCCCCGGCGTTCGGGGGTCGCGGCGTTCGCGCGGGTGTTCGTCTGCCGCGTTCGTCTGCGCCCGGCGGTCGGGTCCGCGCGGTCGCCCGGCCCCGTCGGCCGGCCTCTCCCGGCGGTCGTTCGCCTGCCCGCGCCTCGGACGTCCGGTGGGTCGGATACGGGTGGTTGCTCCCGCTTGCCGGGGTCGAGGGCTCGGCGGGCGGCGTGACCACGTTCGGGTGACCGGGCCGGGAGGTGTGACCGGTTCGCGCGCGCCGCCCGGCCCGGGTGGTGTATGGTCGTATCAGCGGGGGCACTTGCCTCCCTCTTCAGCGTTCTGCGACCGACCGATGAAGTCCCAATCGGACAGCCGGTCATGTGCGCGCAGGACCAGATCGGATTTCATGCAGCTTCAGACCGAGCACCACCCGACGGACGCAGTGTTCAGCCATCCGGACCGAACCCGTCCGCACCATCTCGCCTCGCACCACGACGCGGAGTTCCGCGAGCTGGTGTTCCAGGTACCCACCGTCCGTACGTCTGCGGAAGACCGCGACGACCGCCGGTGACCCAATCCATTGTGGACGCTTCTTCCTTTGCCCTGCGGGACAAGTCGGAGAAGTCGGCGTCTGTCAACCGACCAGGAGCCGCGATCCCGCGGTCTCCGCTGCTACCCGACAGGGAGAACTAACATGGCACAGGGAACCGTGAAGTGGTTCAACTCCGAAAAGGGCTTCGGCTTCCTCGCGCGTGAGGACGGCCCGGACGTCTTCGTGCACTACTCGGAGATCGCCGGCGACGGCTTCCGCAACCTGGAGGAGAACCAGCGCGTGGAGTTCGAGATCACCCAGGGCCCCAAGGGCCCCCAGGCGATCGGCGTCCGCGCGATCTGACGTCGCCGAGCGCGGCCCGGGCAACCGGTCGTCCGCCGCCCGACGAAGTGCGACAGCGCCCCTCGGCCCACCCGGGCCGAGGGGCGCCTCGCGTTCCGCCTTCCCACCACGGGGTTCTTGCCCGACCTGCGCTCCGGCCCCGGTGCCCGACAAGATCGAGCGCACCACGCGTTCCACACCCGTTCCGCGTCGAGCGGGGCGGAATCCTGCCTACCCGTTCCGCGTCGAACGCGCGACGAGGCCGCCGCCCGCCCGGTTCGCGTCGAACGGGCGTAGCCTGCCGTGCCCTCGTTCTGCGTCGGACGCGCGCAACCGCCGTCCACCCGGTTCGCGTCGAACGGGCGAAGTCTGCTGTGCCCTCGTTCTGCGTCGAATGCGCGCAACCGCCGCCCGCCTGTGCCGCCCGTGCCGGATCCGTTGTGGCGCGCTGAACCCGACCCGTCGTGCGGGTCGGCACCCGGTCCGCGCCCGGCTCTGCCCGAGCGGGCCACACCATCCTTTTCCGCTCCGCGCCGTTGCGGGCGCACCGCGTTCGGCCCACCGCGCGCCGGACCGTCCGGTCTCCCGCACGCGCTCGTCCGACACCTCGGCGCTGACCCGGCTGCCCGAACCCGCCGTGCTCCTTCGGCGGCGGCGGGTGTGCGGGTGCCCGGCCGACGCGGTTCTCGGGTAGCAATTGGCGTTCGGCCCGCGCACCTGCGGCCGCAGCCGCACTCGGCCGGTCGCCGGGAGCCGCGGTCGACCACCGGGGGCAACCGAATGCTCGCGGCCAGGCACTATCCGGCCCTCGGCGCCTGACGCAACCCTCGTGGTGCGGTCAAGTGGTTGCGGCGCCACTGATCCGGTCGTCCCGGTCGACCCGCGGCCGACGGCAGCAACCTCGTACTCATCCCGCACCCAACCCGAAGTCGCGTCGAAGTCGGGATCGGACCGATCGCCGTCGGGGACCACCGGTCGGCGCACGCGTCGCGACCGGTGGTGGCGGAGCGGTGGCTAGGAGTGGGTCTCGCACACCAGACTGGCCCAGACCGTCTTGCCGTCGGAGTGGGCTTCGACACCCCAGTCGGTGGCGATCTTGGCGACGATCACCAGGCCTCGGCCCCGGTTGTCGCCGAGTCTGGACACACCGGGCACCGGCTGGTCCTGGGTGGCGTCGTCCACTTCGATGCGGACCACCACGCCCGAGCCCGTGCTCCGCTCCACACGCAGGCGTCTCGGCGCCGCGGCGTGGTCCAGCGCGTTGCCCGCCAGCTCGTTCGCGATGAGCAGGCAGTCGTCCAGGTCGTCCTCGGACAGGTCGCACAGCACGTCGCGCACCCACTGGCGAACCTCGGACAACGGCGCGTGCTCCAGGTCGAGCTCGGACCTCACCGGCTCGGGGGTGTCGACGGTGTCGACGGCGGGCATCGTTGTCCTTTCGGGCGAGCACGGCTACGCGGCTGCGCTGCCCCACCCGACCAGCCTCACCGTCATCATGCCCATTCCGGCCCCGGAACGCACGCGGCCGGCTGATCAGCCCGCCGCCGCGGTGGAGCGCTGTGGTTGTCTGACGCCGTGCCACCGCCGTCCGCCCTGCCCGAACCGACGCCCGACGTGGACCCCTGGGTGCACGACCTCCTCCGCGCCCTGACCCCGTTGCTCGACCGCGCCCCGGTCGGTCTCGCGGTGGTGGACCTCGACCTCCGGTACCTCTACGTCAACCCCGCGTTGGCGGCCCTGCACGGAAAGCCACCGGCCGACCACCTCGGCCGCACCCTGGCCGAACTGGCGCCGGCCGAGCACGCCGACCTGGTCGAGCCGGTCGCCGCCGGCGCTCCGCACCGCGACGCGGAGTCGACCGTCGAGGTGGACGGCGGCCCGGACGGCGAACCGCGCCGCGTGGTGGTCCACCGCTTCCCGCTCCGCGACGACCGCGGCACACCGCGCGCGGTGGCCGTCCTGGTGCGGGACGTGACCGCCGACGAGGACCCGGACGCCGACGACGAGGCCCTGCGCGCCCGCGACGTGTGGGCGCACCGCCTCGACCAGGCACAACGAGTCGGCGCGGTCGGCTCGTGGGAGTTCGACCTCCGCGCCGGCCGGGTCTCCTGGTCCGCGAACCTGTGCCGCCTCGCCGGCCTGGACCGCTCCCCGGAGACCTTCGCGGACGTCCTGGCCCTGGTGCACCCGGACGACCTGCCCCGGGTCCGCGACTACTTCGCCGCCCTGATGACCGGCACCCCGACCGCGGACGTCGAATGCCGCCTGCGCCGCCCCGACGGCGGCTTCGCGGTGGTCACCTCGACCGCCGTCCAGGTCGTCCGCGACGACACCGGCACGGTCGTCGCGCTCCACGGGGTCTGCGCGGACCGCACCGCCCGCCGCCGCGCGGAGGCCGCCCCGCCCGCCGCGGACCCCCCACGCCACCACCCCCCCGACGACCAGGCCCCCCCACCCCGCCGCCGCCGGCCCCGACACCAAGCC
>NZ_JBFAEO010000069.1:9002-39155 GCF_040642015.1 Actinosynnema sp. NPDC020468 | reverse complement strand
TCTTCCTCGCCGTGTGAACAATCCTCTTTTCCGCCGACTCGGTTGCTGGTAGCGTGCCGATGGCGATTCGAGTCGAGTCGCAAACCCAGGGGGGGCGACGCGGGCACCTCGGGGTGCGGCAGCCGCTCGGCGATCTCCCGCACCCGGGCCACCGTGATTCCGGTCCGCTGCTCCACGGCCAGCGGGTGGTCGGTGGGCTCCAACTCGACCGTCGGTCGCACCCCCACGGGCCCGGTGTGCACCATGGTCTTCAGGTTCAACGTCGTCGGCTCGTAGAGCGGCAGCACGGTGGACAGCCACCCGAAGCAGGCCGGCTCCTCCACCCGCCGCGGATCGGTCCACAACGCGGACATCCGGTCGAAGGTGTGCGGGGCGAGCGACACCCACACCCCCCACTCGAACTGCTCCTCGGCGTCCACCACCGGCAGGACCAGCCGGGCCCGCACGAAGAAGTGCTCGCCGTCGATCACGCACTGCTCGTCCCCGAGCACGGTGCCGGGCCGCCCGGCCGATCCCTCGTCCCAGTAGGCCGGCGCCGCGGTGCCGTAGGCGAACGGCACCTCGCCGTGCGGCTGCCCGCAGTGCGCGCACGGCAACCCCGATGTGATCGACATGGCGGCCACCCTATTGGGGGCGGCGGCACCGGTTCGCCGGGCGGGGTCCGTCGTGGGCGGTTCACCCGGCGTCCTGATCGGGTGTCGCGCCCGGCCCGTCGGCGACCCGGTCGCCGACGGTGCGTGGTCGGGGCCGCCACCTCCGGGTCACGTGGCCGCTCCGGCGGGTACGCCGTCGGCCGCGGGCGCCTGATCAGCGGGTTTCCCTGCCAGCATCGGGCGCGGAGTCCGGGGTGGCGCCGGACCTCGGGGAGGTAGCCGTGACGCTGTCCAAGTCCCACACCGGTGCGCAGCAGGACCTGTTCGCGGCCGACGACGGCCCGCTGGGCCACGACGTCTGGCGGCACATGCAGCGCGGGTTGATCTACCCGTCGCCCTACGCGGTGTTCGCGACGTTCTGGCGGTCGCCGGGTGGTCCCGGGCCCGCGCGGGCGGAGGTGGCCGCGATCCTCGGCACGCTCCGCGAGGAGATCCACCGGGACTTCGGCAGCGCCAACACCACGGTCGTGACCGGGGTCGGGTTCCGGTTGTGGGCGCAGTGGTGCGAGCGGGACGGGCTCCCCCTGCCCAGGGGGATGCGGTTGCTGCACCCGTCCGGCGAGCCCGCCGCGGACGCCGCCGTCGCGCCGTCCAGGGTGTTCGCCCGCTCCGGCGGCACGTTCGTCGACTCCGGCGCGGACCTGTGGTTCCACCTCAAGTCCGACCGCGAAGAGGACTGCCCGGCGGTGTTCGAGCGCCTCGCGGAGCTGCTCGCCGCGACCGGCGGGATCGACCCGGCGCGCACGGTCCACCAGCCGGCGGCGACGAAGTCGGTGCGGCCGGACAAGCGCGGCGGCAAGGTGCTCGGCTGCCGGTTCTCCGAGAACCTCAACAACCCCACCAGCCCGGTCGGCGTCCGCAAGCACACGCTCGTCGGGTTGGACGACCCGGCGTACCTCGGCGCGTCGTTCGTGCTGGCGCAGCGCTTCACCGTCAACTGGTCCAACGTGCTGAACATGAACCCCGACCAGATCGAGGACCTGGTGGGGCGCACCGCCGACGACGTCGTCATCCCCACCCGCGACGACCGCAGCCACATCTCGCGCTCCCGCTCGCAGGACGCGGCCGGCAACACCACCCCGCTGCTGCGGCTCGGCCTGCCGTTCGGGCACTCGGCGGCGGTGCACGACGACGACCTGCTGGGCAAGGGCGCGAGCCGCCGCGACGAGCAGGGGATCTACTTCGCCGGCTACGCGAACTCGGTGCGCGTGCTGGAGAACGTGATGGCCGAGCAGATCGGCGACGTGCCCGGCTTCATGGCCGACCGGCTGCTCGCCAACGTGCGCTCGGACCTGGGCGGCTTCTACTTCGTGCCCAACCAGGAGAACCTGGGCCTCGACCCGACGCCGGTGCCAGACCTGGCCTCCTCGTGGGACGACTTCCCCGGCGTGGACTGGGACCGGCTCGACCGGCACTTCGACCTGCGCTCGGCCAACGGGTACCTGTCCTACAACCACCACGACTACCTGCACCGCATGTCGACCATGTCGGCGGAGGACCGGGTGAAGTACCAGCCGCCGTCGGGTCGGGTGCTGCGGCTGCTGGAGGCGGCGTTCTCCCGGTGGCAGGACGGCTGGTACTTCGACCGGGCGCAGCAGGAGTTGGAGCACCTGTCCGCCTACGTCGAGCGGTTCGCCGGCGCGGAGAAGGCCCGAGAGGTGATGGCGCTGCCGCTCGTGGAGCGGATGGGCTGGGCGATCAAGATCGGGCTCGGCCGGGTGTTCCCCAGTCACGAGTACGGGTTCCGCGGCCGGCGGAAGGTGGGTCCGAACTTCGTCAACGGCGCGGACACCTACCACGTCGAACCGGTGGAGGTGATCGTCGGCGCGATGCCCAACCTGGGCCTGGGCTCGGGGAAGTACGTGATCGACTACACCCGCGAGGACGAGCGGCTCGACCACTTCCTGCTGGGCCTCGGTCCGGCCTCCGGCGTGGGCCACGTGGTGCCGGACTTCCCGCTGCTGCTGGAGAAGGGCCTGGACGGGGTGCTCGCCGACGTGGCCGCGAAGCTCGCCGCCGCCACAGAGGAGCCGCGCCGGCAGTTCTACCGCGCCGTGACGCTGGCGCTGGAGGGCGTGAGCGAGCACTGCCTGGCGTTCGCCCGGCTGGCCGCCGAGCTCGCGCACGACACGCCCGAGTCGGAACGGGCCGAGCGGGAGAACCTGCTGGCGATCCAGGGCCGGCTGCGCAAGCTCGCCCACCAGCCGCCGGACACCCTGGTCGAGGCGGCGCAGTTGGTCTTCACGCTGCACTCGTGCCTGCACCTGGTCGGCGAGCCGACCGCGCTCGGCCGACTGGACCGGATGCTGGAACCGTTCCACCGCAACGACCTCGCCCTCGGCCTGATCACCGAGGAGCAGGCGCAGGAGATCGTGGACTGCCTGTGGGTGAAGCTCGGCGAGAAGGTGCTGTGGAACCGGACGTTCGTCGAGGACCACCAGCCCTACGGCAACATGGCGATGGGCGGGTTCGCCGGCAACTACCCGCAGGGCGGTTCCACGAACCAGTGGGTGCAGCAGGTGACGGTCGGGGGCACCGAGCCCGACGACGCGCCCGGCGACGGCACGCCCTCGTACAACGCGGTGACCATGCTGTGCCTGCGCGCGGCGCGCCGGCTGCCGCTCAACGCGCCGTGCCTGTCGCTGCGGGTGCGGCCGGACATGCCGCGGGAGTTCGCCGAGGAGGCGGCCCGGGCGCTGCTCAGCGGCGGCGCGCACCCGATCCTGCTCAACGACCTCAAGATCGTCCCGGGGCTGGTGCGCAGCGGCGAGGACATCGGCGAGGGCGACGGGCCCACCGAGTTCACCCCGGTCCGGGAGAAGGCCGGGAACCGTTGGGACAGCAGCGTTTCCGTGGCGGTGGCGCGGGACTACGCGTGCGACGGCTGCTACGAGCCCCAGTTCGCGGGCAAGAACTGGTTCACCCTCGGCCAGGTCAACATGCTCCAGGTGCTGGAGGCCACCCTCAACCAGGGCAAGTCCTGGCTCACCGCGGGCCCGATGTTCCTGCGCGGTCAGCGGATCTCGTTCACCTCGGCCGCGCCGCGGGACCTCGACACGTTCGAGGATGTGCTCGCCCTCTACTTCAGGCACCTGTCGTGGATGTACGCCAAGCAGGCCGACGGCCAACTGGCCGCGTTCGGCCGGATGAGTGACGTCTGCCCGTCGCCGCTGCTGTCGGGCTTCGTGGACGACTGCCTGGAGAAGGGCCTCGACTACTACGCGGGCGGCGCGCGGTACAACGTCATCGCGCCCTCGCTGATCGCGCTGCCGAACGCGATCAACTCGCTGAACGCGGTGCGCCGGCTGGTCTTCGACCCCACCACGGCCGTGACCTCGCTGCCCGAACTGGTCCAGGCGCTGAGCTGCGACTGGGGCGAGGCGATGGTGGAGCCGTTCGTCAACACCCTGTCGGGCGCCGGCCGCATCGCCGCGCACGCCGAGCGCTACCGCGACCTGCGCGCCGCGGCTCTCGCGCTGCCCCGCTACGGCCGGGGCGACGCGGAACTGGACGCGTTCGGCGACGCGTTCCTGTCCCGCGTCTCGCGGACGGTGGTCGAGGTGCTGACGAAACCCGCCCGCTCGACGGCCCGTTCGCTGGTGGAGCTGGCGAACCGCATCGGCACTCCGGAACGGCCGTTCGGCGTGCAGATCCAGCCCGGCGTGGGCACGTTCGAGAACTACCTGGAGTTCGGCGCGGTCACCGGCGCCTCGCCCGAGGGCCGGCGGCGCGGCGAGACGCTCACCTCCGACCTCAGCCCTGTGCCGAGTCCGGCTGACCTGCCGATCGATCACCAGTCGCTGGACTTCGACCTCTCGCTGAAGGCGTTCTCCGGTCCGGGAACGGACTCGCTGTGGGACGCCGCGCCGACCGATTTCAACATCCGCGAGGACTTCCCCGAGGAGGCCCTGGTCCGGGTGATCGAGCGCTTCGCCGCGGGCGAGGGGTCGAACCTGCTCACGATCACCTGCGCCGACCCGGAGACCTTCGCCGCCGCGCGTCGCGACCCGGAGAAGTACGACCTGCTGCGGGTCCGGATGGGCGGCTGGAGCGAGTACTACATCGCGATGTTCCCCGACCACCAGCAGCAGCACCAGCACCGCCCGCTCAGCACCCCCGGCGCGGACTGATCCGTCGGCGGTCGGGCGGCAGGTGGATCACAAGAATCTTCACCCGCTGCAAAGTTGCAGTGGGTGAAGATTCTCGACTAGCGTCGGTGGCGTGACCGGAGGACTGCGGGACCGCAAGAAGCGCCAGACGCGGGACGCGTTGGCGCGGGCGGCCGTGACGCTGGTCGACGCGCGCGGGTTCGACCAGGTGACCGTCGACGACATCGCGGCCGAGGCCGGTGTGTCGGCGCGGACGTTCTTCAACTACTTCGCGGGCAAGGAGGAGGCCGTCGTCGGGCCCGACCCGGAGGCCGGGCCGCGGTTGCGGGCGTTGGTCGCGGCGCAACCGGCGTCGATGTCGACGTGCGAGGCGGTCAAGGTGGCGTTCCTCGCCGAGATCGCCGGTGAGGTCGACGTCGACCGCGAGCTGTGGCTCGCCCGCCTGCGGATCGTGATGGCGCACCCGGAGATGCTCGTGCGGGCGTTCGTCGGCAGTCAGGCCGCGGAGAAGTTCCTGGTCGAGGCGATCGCCGAGCGGACCGGGCTGGCCACGACCGACACCTACCCGCAGGTGTTGGCGGCGGCGGCCGGCGCGGCGTTCCGGTGCGCGGTGACCCGGTGGGCGACCGCGAACCGGCCGTTGGACGTGCTCGCCGCGGAAGCGCTCGACCTGCTCGCCGTCGGGCTCGCGGACCCTCCGCGCACCAGCACCTGAGACAGCACCGAACCCCCGGGGGGAGAACCACCATGTCGGAAACGACGACCGTCGAGCCGGACCAGGCAGGCGAGGCGCGCAACCGCGACGTCGTGCAGGCCATGTCGGGTCTGATGCTCGGCCTGTTCATGGCGATCCTGGCGTCGACCATCGTGTCGAACGCGCTGCCCCGCATCATCGCCGACCTGCACGGCTCGCAGTCGGTCTACACCTGGGTCGTCACCACCGAGCTGCTGGCGATGACCGCGACGGTCCCGCTGTGGGGCAAGCTCGCCGACCTGTACAGCCGCAAGCTGCTCATCCAGCTCTCGCTGGGCATGTTCGTGCTCGGCTCGCTGATCGCGGGCTTCGCGCCGAACGTCGAGGTGCTCATCGCGAGCCGGGTCGTGCAGGGCCTGGGCGCGGGCGGCATGACGGCGCTGGCCACGATCGTGATGGCGGCGATGATCCCGCCGCGCGACATGGGCCGCTACGCCGGGCTGTTCGGCGCGGTGTTCGGCGTCGGCACGGTCGCGGGCCCGCTGATCGGCGGTGTCCTGGTGGACACCTCGTGGCTGGGCTGGCGCTGGTGCTTCTTCATCGGCGTGCCATTCACCCTGGCGGCGATCGTGCTGCTCCAGCGCACGCTGCGGCTGCCGGTCGTGCGCCAGGAGGCGAAGATCGACTACCTGGGCGCGGTGCTGATCGTGTCCGGCGTGTCCACGCTGCTGGTGTGGTCGACGTTGGCGGGCAACCAGTTCCCGTGGGCGTCGGCGTGGACGGCCGGCCTGGTCGCGGCGGGCGTGGTGCTGCTGGGGCTGGCGGTGTGGGTGGAGTCGCGGGCGAGCGACCCGATCGTGCCGCTGTCGCTGTTCCGCAACCGCACCGTCACGCTGACCACAGTCGCGAGCGCCCTGGTCGGCGTGGCGATGTTCGGCGGAACGGTGTTCCTGTCGCAGTACTTCCAGATCGGCCTGGGCAAGACGCCGACGCAGGCGGGCCTGATGAGCCTGCCGCTGATCTTCGGCCTGCTGGTGTCCTCGACCGTCGCGGGCCAGCTGATCACCAAGTGGGGTCGATGGAAGCTGTTCCTGCTGGCCGGCGCGGCGATCATGGTCGGCGGGATGCTGCTGCTGTCCACGATCGACGCCACGACGAGCGTGCTCGTGGTCAGCCTGCACATGGCGGTGCTGGGCGTCGGCGTGGGGTTGCTCATGCAGAACCTGGTGCTGGCCGCGCAGAACGACGTGCCGGCGCGGGACCTGGGCGCGACCACCTCGACGCTGACGTTCTTCCGCAGCCTGGGCGGCGCGATCGGCGTGAGCGCGCTGGGCGCGGTGCTGGCGAACAAGGTGACCTCGGGCTTCGCCGAGAAGTTCCCGCAGGCCACGACCTCCGGCGGCGAGACGACCGTGCCGAACCTGGCCGACCTGCCCGAGCCGGTGCGGCTGATCGTGCAGGAGGTCTACGCCTCCGCCACCGCCGACCTGTTCCTGATCGGCACGCCGTTCGCGGTGCTGGCCCTGGTGGCGGTGCTGTTCGTCAAGGAGAAGCCGCTCAAGACGCTCAGCGGCGACGAGCGCCTGGCGGCCGAGCTGGCCGACGCGCACTGAGGACCACGGTTCGGCCCGGGACCTGCGTGTTCCGGGCCGGACCGTGGTCGTGGCACGGGGACGAATGGGACACTGCGCCCCATGACGCGTGAGCTCGGCCTGCGGGAGCGCAAGAAGTTGGCCACCCGGTCGGCGCTGGCCGAGTCGGCGCTGCGGCTGTGCGTGGAGCGCGGCTTCGAGTCGGTGACCGTCGAGCACATCGCGACCGCGGCGGGCGTGTCCCTGCGGACGTTCTTCAACTACTTCTCCTCCAAGGAGGAGGCGGTCGTGGCGGGCGACGTCGAGCGGGCGGCGGTGTTCGTGACCGCGTTCGCCGGACGGCCGCCGCACGAGCCGGTGATGGAGGCGTTGCGGCGGGCGCTGGAGACGATCGTGCCGTGCGCGCCGGACCGCGACGTGGTGGCCAGGCTGCGGGTGCTGCGGCGGACGCCGTCGCTGCTGCCGCACCAGATGGCCGCCTACCACCTCCAGGAGCGCGGACTGGCGCGCGCGGTGGCCGAGCGGATCGGCGCCGATCCCGACGCCGACCTCTACCCGGCCCTGTTCGCCGCCGCGGTCATGGCCGCCGCGCGGGTGGTCGTGACCCGGTGGTTGGACTCGCCCCGCACCCCGCTGCCCGACCTGGTGGACGCGCTGGTCGAGCAGCTGGGCGCGGGGTTCGCGGTTCAGGCGTCCCAGGTCACCGGCAGCGAGTGCGCGCCGTAGATCAGCATGTCGTCGCGCAGCCGCACCTGCGACGCCGGCACGGCGAGCCGCAGCCCGGGCAGCCTGCGCAGCAGCTCGGTGAAGCCCACGGTCATCTCGACCCGGGCCAGCTGCTGGCCGAGGCACTGGTGGATGCCGTGCCCGAACGCCAGGTGCGACACCCGCTGCCGGGTCACGTCCAGCTCGTCCGGCGAGGGGTAGGTGTCGGGGTCGCGGTTGGCCGCCACCACGGACACGATCACGGTCGCGTCGGCCGGGATCACCTCGCCCGCCAGCTCGACCTCCTCGGTGGTGGTGCGGTTGATGCCGAAGTGGATGATCGACAGGAACCGCAGCAGCTCCTCGACCGCGCCGTCGATCAACGACGGGTCGTCGCGCAGCCGGGCGAGCTGGTCGGGGTGCTCCAGGAGCGCGAAGGTGCCGAGCGACAGCATGTTCGCGGTCGTCTCGTGGCCCGCGATCAGCAGCAGGTTGGCGATGTTGGCCAGCTCGGTGTCGGTGAGCGCGGGCTCGGTGGCGGCGTGCACGAGGCCGGACAGCAGGTCGTCGCCCGGGTTCTCCCGCTTCTCCCGCACCAGGTCGAGCATGAACCGGTTGAGGCCCTCGCCGACCTCGATCACGTCGTCCACGTCCGCGTCGCGCGAGAGCAGCAGCGCCGTGCGGGACTGGAACTCCTCCCGGTCCTCGTAGTGCACGCCCAGCAGCTCGCAGATCACCAGTGACGGCACCGGCAGCGCGAACGCCGGCACCAGGTCGGCGGTGTCGCCCGCGGCGACCATCGCGTCGATGTGGTCGGCCACGATCTGCGCGATGCGCGGTTCGAGCTGCCGCATCCGGCGCACGGTGAACTGCCCGGTGAGCAGCTTGCGGTAGCGGGTGTGGTCCGGCGGGTCCATGAAGATGAACGTGCCCGCGCGGGCCTCCTTGTCGGCGGCGCGTTCGCGGAGCTTCTCGGGCAGCCGCTCGATCGCCTGCTCGGTGAGCCGCTCCGCGCTGGCCCGCGGGTCGGCCAGGAACGCCCGGCCCTCGGCGTGGCCGGTGATGAGCCAGCCCTCGCGGCCGTCCCGCAGCGTGATCCGCTGGACCGGCGCCTGTGTGCTGAGCTCCACCAGCCTGGGCGGCGGCTCGAACGGGCACCGGCCGCGGTCGGCCAGGTCGGAGGGCAGCGGCAGTCGGGAGTCGGCGTAGTCCTTGTCGGAGACGGGCGTGGCGTTGCCGGTGTCGCTCGTGGCGGCGTCGGCGGTGGAGGTGGACATCCCCAGTCCTTGTCCCGGCCCGGTCCCCCGACCGGGCCGTAGCTAGATAACCCACGGTACCAAAACGTGCACGGCGTGCAGCTTTTTTTGACGGCGGGGCCGGTTCTGCGCCAAACTGTTTCGCGTAGCTAAACGTGTGGGTGGGCCCGACAAGCGGGGGAGCGGATGACCGTCACGGACGCGGCGACCGGCGGGCGGCGCAAGTCGGCCGAGGAGCTGGGACCGCACTACAAGTGGATCGCGCTGTCCAACACCACGCTCGGCATGGTGATCGCGACGATCAACTCCTCGATCGTGCTGATCGCGTTGCCGGACATCTTCAAGGGTATCGGCATCGACCCGCTGCAACCGGCCAACACCGGCTACCTGCTGTGGATGATCATGGGCTTCCTCGTGGTCACCGCGGTGCTGGTGGTCAGCTTCGGCCGGCTCGGCGACATGTACGGCCGGGCGCGCATGTACAACCTGGGCTTCGCGATCTTCACCGTCTCCTCGGTGTTCCTCGCGATCACCTGGTTCCGGGGCGACGCCGCGGCGCTGTGGCTGATCGGCTGGCGGGTGGTGCAGGGCGTGGGCGGCGCGTTCCTGATGGCCAACTCCTCCGCGATCCTCACCGACGCGTTCCCGGCCAACCAGCGCGGCACCGCCCTGGGCATCAACGGCGTGGCCGCGATCGCCGGCTCGTTCCTCGGCCTGGTCATCGGCGGCGTGCTCGCGCCGGTGAACTGGAACCTGGTGTTCCTGGTGTCGGTGCCCTTCGGCGTCGTCGGCACGATCTGGGCCTACCTCAAGCTGCACGACACGGGCGTGCACAAGCACATCCCGATGGACTGGTGGGGCAACGTCACCTTCGCCGTCGGCCTCGTCGCGGTGCTCGTCGGCATCACCTACGGCATCCAGCCGCACGGCGAGTCCGCCACCGGCTGGGGCAGCCCGTTCGTGCTCGCGTGCCTGCTCGGCGGCGTCGCGGTGCTGGGGCTGTTCTGCTGGGTGGAGAGCCGGGTGGCCAACCCGCTGTTCACCCTGTCCCTGTTCAAGCTGCGCGCCTTCACCTGGGGCAACATCGCGAACTTCACCGCCTCGCTCGGCCGCGGCGGGCTCCAGTTCATCCTCATCGTGTGGTTGCAGGGCATCTGGTTGCCGCTGCACGGCTACGGCTACGAGGAGACCCCGCTGTGGGCGGGCATCTACATGCTGCCGATGACCGTCGGGTTCCTGCTGTCCGCGCCCGCGTCGGGCGTGCTGTCGGACCGGGTCGGCAGCCGCTGGCTCGCCTCGGGCGGGATGCTGCTCACCGCGATCACCTTCGGGCTGCTGATCGCGCTGCCGGTGGACTTCCCGTACTGGGCGTTCGCGACCGTGCTGGTGCTCAACGGGATCGGCATGGGCATGTTCAGCTCGCCCAACCGCGCCGAGGTGATGAACAGCCTGCCCGCGCACGCCCGCGGTTCCGGCTCCGGGATGATGACCACGTTCCAGAACACCGCGATGGTGCTGTCCATCGGTTTCTTCTTCAGCCTCATCATCGCGGGCTTCTCCGCCGAACTGCCCGCCGCCATGCACGACGGCCTGGTGTCGCACGGGGTGCCCGAGGCGGCCGCCGCGCAGATCGCGAAGCTGCCCGCGGTGGCCGTGCTGTTCGCCGCGTTCCTCGGCTACAACCCGGTGCGCCAACTGCTCGGCGACCACCTCGGCGCGCTGCCCGCCGACCAGGCGTCGTTCCTCACCGGCCGGTCGTTCTTCCCGAACCTCATCGCCGGCCCGTTCGCGCACGGCCTGGCCGTCGCGTTCGGTTTCGCCATCGCGCTGTGCCTGGTCGGCGCGGTCGCCTCGCTGCGCGCCCGCCCCGAAAGGACGGTCGAAAGTCATACCGAAGGCTGAGAGGGCAACGACTCAAGGCTGAACCGGTCTCAGGTGGACTGTGCCAGGCTTCTCCGCATCCGCCCGAAGATCGTGTCGCAGTACGGCCCGGGCATGTCATCCCGAAGGTCCCCTAAGGAGAAACGCACATGTCCGTGCTGGCCAGGCTGAGCCTTGCCAACCGGAGCCTCGTCGGGCTGCTCAGCCTGGTGATCCTCGGCTTCGGTGTGTTCACACTGCCCTCGATCAAGCAGCAGCTGTTCCCCTCGATCGAGCTGCCGGCCGCCGCGGTGATCGCGCCCTACCCCGGTGCCTCGCCGGACCTGGTGGACAGCCAGGTCGCCGAGCCGATCCAGGCCGCCGTGCGCGGGATCGACGGCGTCGAGAAGGTGCTCACCCGGTCCGCGGAGAGCGCCGCCACGATCCAGGTGATGTTCACCTTCGGCACCGACATCGACGCCGCCGTCGGCCAGATCCAGCAGGCGGTCAACCGGCTCCAGCCGCGGCTGCCCGAGGGCGTCGAGCCGACCGTCACGCAGGGCAGCACCGACGACATCCCGGTCGTCGCGCTGGCCGCGACCTCCGGGTCCGACGACATCGCCACCGCCGCCCGGCTGCGCGCCGAGGTGGTGCCCGGGCTGGAGGCCATCCCGGGTGTCCGCGAGGCGACGGTGAGCGGTGAGCGGGAGCGCGAGGTCACCGTCACGGCCGACTTCGGCAAGCTCGCCGCCGCGGGCCTGGACCCGACGGCGCTCGGCACCGCCCTGCGCACCGCGGGCGCCGCGGTGCCCGCGGGCTCCGTCACCGAGGCCGACAAGTCGTTGACCGTCCAGGTCGGCGGCCCGATCGGTTCGGTCGAGGACCTGCGCAACCTGGTGCTCACCGGCGAGCGCGGCCCGGTCAAGCTCCGCGACGTCGCCGCCGTCGAGTCCGCGCCGGCCGCGGCGGGCGTGCTCAACCGCACCGACGGGCAGCCCACGATCGGCGTCAGCGTCACGATGAACGCCGACGGCAACGCCGTCGAGATCTCCCGGGCCGTGCGGGCCAAGCTGGACGAGTGGGGCAAGGCCGCCGACACGAAGCTGACCGTGGCGTTCGACCAGGGTCCCGAGGTGGAGAAGGCGATCAGCGGTTTGACCACCGAGGGTCTGCTGGGTCTGCTGTTCGCGGTCGTGGTGATCCTGCTGTTCCTGCTGTCGCTGCGCTCCACCCTGGTGACGGCGGTGTCCATCCCGCTGTCGGTGGTGGTCGCGCTGATCGCGCTGTGGACCGGCGACCTGTCGCTGAACCTGCTCACCCTCGGCGCGCTGACCATCGCGGTCGGCCGGGTGGTGGACGACTCGATCGTGGTGCTGGAGAACATCAAGCGGCACCTCGGGTACGGCGAGGAGAAGCAGCGGGCGGTGCTCGACGGCACCCGCGAGGTGGCGGGCGCGGTGACCGCGTCGACGTTGACCACGGTCGCGGTGTTCCTGCCGATCGCGTTCGTCGGCGGCATCGCGGGCGAGTTGTTCGGCCCGTTCTCGATCACCGTCACGGTGGCGCTGATCGCGTCGCTGCTGGTGTCGCTGACGATCGTGCCGGTGCTGGCCTTCTGGTTCCTCAAGCGCCCGGACACCCCGACCGACCCGGCCGCCGCCGACGCCGCCCGTGAGGCCGCGATCGAGAAGGAGCGCCGCAGCCCGTTGCAGCGCGCCTACGTGCCGGTGCTCCGGTTCGCCACCACCCGACGCTGGCTCACCCTGGTCATCGCGCTGCTGATCTTCGGCGGCACGCTCGGCCTCGCCGGCTCGCTGGAGACCAACTTCATCGACAACTCCGGCGGCACCGCGTTGCAGGGCAGCCAGAAACTCCCGCCGGGCAGCAGCCTGAAAACCCGCGACGACGCCGCCCGCAAACTCGAGACCGTGCTCGCCGACACCGACGAGATCACCACCTACCAGGTCACCGTCGGCAGCGACCAGAGCATGGCCGCGTTCGGTCTCGGCGGTGACGGCACCACCAGCGTGCGCGCCACCGTCAAGGAGGGCACGAACCTGGACGACCTCGGCAAGCGGCTCACCGACCGGATGAAGGACCAGGGCGCGGGCGAGGTGAAGTTCGGCGCCGGCGCGTCCGGCTTCGGCTCGGACACGATCGACGTGCTGGTCACCGCGCAGGACGAGAAGACGTTGCGCGAGGCGTCCGACCGGGTCCGCGAGGCCGTCAAGGGCACCGCGGGCGTCGGCGAGGTCACCGACGACCTGTCAGTCAGCGCGCCCCGGGTGGAGGTGCTGGTCGACCAGACCGCCGCCGCGCAGCGCGGGCTCAGCACCCAGGCCGTCGGCCAACTCGCCGCGCAGGCGTTGCGCGGCACCCCGGTCGGCGAGGCGCCGATCGACGGCGACTCGCAGCGGATCGTGCTGCGCTCGGGCACCGCGCCCGCCGACGTGACCGCGCTCAAGGCGTTGCCGCTGCCCGGTGGCGCGACGCTCGGCCAGGTCGCCAAGGTGTCCGTCGTGGACGGTCCGGTGCAGTTGCAGCGCACCGACGGCGAGCGCAGCGCCACCGTGTCGGCCAAGGCCACCGGCTCCGACCTCGGCGCGGTGACCCAGGAGTTGACCAAGAAGCTCGACGGCGTGTCGCTGCCGTCCGGCGCGAAGAAGACCATCGGCGGCGTGAGCCAGGACCAGGCCGACACGTTCGGCGACCTCGGGCTGGCCATGCTCGCGGCCATCGCGATCGTGTTCCTGATCATGGTGGCCACGTTCCGCAGCATCGCCCAGCCGCTGATCCTGCTGGTGTCGATCCCGTTCGCGGCGACCGGCGCGATCGGCCTGCTGCTGATCACCGGTACCCCGCTCGGCCTGCCGTCGATGATCGGCATGCTGATGCTGGTCGGCATCGTGGTGACCAACGCGATCGTGCTGATCGACCTGGTGAACCAGTACCGGGAGAGCGGCATGAGCGTGAACGAGGCGGTGGTCGAGGGCGGCCGGTCGCGGTTGCGGCCGATCCTGATGACCGCCGCCGCGACCATCTTCGCGCTGCTGCCGATGGCACTGGGCATCACCGGCGAGGGCGCGTTCATCGGCAAGCCGCTGGCGGTCGTGGTGATCGGCGGCCTGGTCAGCTCGACGCTGCTGACGCTCGTGCTCGTGCCCACGCTCTACTCGATGGTGGAAGGCCGCAAGGAGCGCCGCCTGGCGCGCAAGGCGGCCCGGAACACGCCCGTCGAGAACCGCGAGCCCGTCGGGGTCTGAGACCCCGACCGCCAGGAGAGCCCCGTCCCGCGATCACGCGGCGGCGGGGTTTTCCGCGTCCACCCGGGAGAACGACCGCCACGCGGTGGCCGCGACACCGGCGACCAGCACGGCGCCGAACCAGTAGGGCGCGGTGATGCCGAACCCCCGGGCGAGCACACCGCCGAGCAGCGACCCCACCGTGGCGCCGCCGATCGACAGCAGGAACAGCACGCTCATCACCCGTCCGCGCAAGGCCTCCGGCACCGCGCGCTGCCGCACCGTCTGGGTGATCACGTTCCACACCACGGCGTGCACGCCGAACGCCGCCAGCACGCTCAGCGCCACCCACGGCGTGGTGGCGAGCGCCAGCCCCAGGTGCGTGAGGCTCTCGACGACCAGCCCGACCCGCAGCAGCACGGCCGCGCCGAACCGGCGCACCAGCGGTGCCGCGACGAACGCGCCCACGATCCCGCCGGCGGCGACGGTGCTGAGCATCAGGCCGAACCCGACCTCGTCCAGCCCCAGCCGTTCCCGCGCGTAGAGGACCATGACCGCGGACCCGCCGGTCCACGCGAAGTTCAGCAGTGCCAGGCACAGCGCCAGCATCCGCAGCGCGTGGTGCCCCCACAGCCACCGCAGCCCCTCGCCGATCTCGTTCCGCAGGGGCTTGCGCGGCGCCGGCGCGGGCGTGGGGTGGTTGCGGACCGCGAGGACCAGCAGCGCCCCGATCGCGAAGCTGGCCGCGTCGATCCCGAACGGCAGCGCCGCCGCGGTCACGAACAGCAGCGACCCGAGCGGCGGTCCGGCCATCTTGCCGCCGATCAGGCCGACCGCGGTGATCCGGGAGTTCGCGGTGGGCAGGTCGTCCGACGCCACCACGGCGGGCACCATGGCCTGCACCGCGTTGTCCACCAGCGTGTTCCCGGTGCCGAGCAGGAACAGGCAGGCGTAGACGACGCCGACGCCCGCGTGCCCGGTCCACACCGCCAGCGCCAGCGCGCCCACCACGACGGCCCGCGCGGTGTCGACCGCGGCGACCAGCCTGCGCCGGTCGAGCCGGTCCACCACCACCCCGCTGACCAACGAGAACAGCAGCCACGGCAGGCGTTGCGCGAACACCGCCCCCGCGACCAGCGCCGGGTCGTCGGTGAGCGTGGCCAGCAGGAGCGGTCCGGCGGCGAGGGTGAGTCCGTCGCCGACGCCGGACACCGCGAAGGCGGCCCACAGCCTGGTGAAGTCGGGGCCGAGACGAGAAGCGGGCATGCGGTCGGAGGCTAGTGACGGAGTGCGGGTGGGGCAGCCGCATTTCCCGTGTTTGACTTGCCGTCCCCGTGACGAAGGTGGTGCGACGTGGTGGCGTTCGAGGTCGGGACCAGGACCTTGCAGGGCGAGTCGACGGCGATCGGTCACGCCGGTCCGTTCACGCTGACCGTCGACCGGTCGGTGCGGGCCGGGGGAGGGGGCCTGGGCTTCGGCGGTGGTCAGCTGCTGTACCTGGCGGTGGCCGCGTGCGTGTCCAACGACCTGTTCCGCGAGGCGGAGAAGGAGGACATCGTGCTGCACCGGGTGGAGGTCACCGTCTCCGGCGAGTTCGGCGCGGTGTCCGGGCCGGTGGGCTACGCGGTGGACGTGGAGGGCGACGCCTCCGACGACCGGTTGCGCGCCCTGGTGTCGCACGTGGACGCGCTGGCCGAGGTGCCGAACTCGCTGCGCGCCGGCACGGAGGTCCGGCTGACCGCGGTCACGATCAGTTGAGTCTCCTCGATTACTTCAGTGTAGACCGAATATCAACCCTTCCGAGTTACCGGAGCCCGCGCACCGCATGAACAACCCCCAAGCCGCCGAGAACGCGGACCGCTTAGCCGCCGCCCTCACCACGACCGACCCGTCCGCCGACTTCGACCCGCCCCTGGCGGACGTCGTGACCCGTACCGACCCCCTGCTGGCGTTCGTCGGCCCACCGCGCTCCGGCCGGTCCCTGTTCGCCGCGCACTACGCCCAGGCCGCGCTCCGCGCCCGCGCGCCGGGCGACCCCGTGCCGCTGCCGCTGTCCCTGAACACCTGGTACGCCAATAGATCCGTGCGGTCCTGGCTGCTCTCGGCCATCGCCGGCCTCGCGCCCTCCGTCGACGCCGAGGGGCTGCTGACGGCGGGTCTGGTCGTCCCGGTGGTCGACGGCGTCGACGAGCTCGACCCGTCCGTGCGCCCGGATCTGGTGCGGGAACTGGAAGAACTGGGCGTGCCGGTGCGCCTGACGACGCTGCCCGAGCACGCGCCGCCGTGGCCGACCGTCGAACTGCGCCCCCCGACTGTGCCCGCCGTGCTGCGGCAACGGGGGTGGGACGCGGTGGCCGACGAGGTCCGCGACCACCCCGACGGTTCCCTGGCCACCGCGCTGCAACGGCCCTTCGCCCGCGCGGTGGCGGACTGGGCGGGCCTCGGCGACGGGCCCGACCTCGTGACCCGGGCCCGCGACCTCCAGCCGGACGAGGTGGAACGCCTTCTGCTGGAACGACTTTCACCCGCGCAGTGGCGCGACCTGCGCACCCTGGGCCGGCTCGGGCAAACCGGCGAGGAGGTCGAGTGGTGGCGGCTGCCGGCGCTGACGATGCCCCGCCGCCTGACGACGTTCCTCGGCGTCGGCGTCGGTCTGGTCGGCGGTTCCGGCGTGGGCGGGGCGGTGGCCGATCGCGGACCTGTGGTCGCGATCGTGACCGGCGTGGTGGCCACGCTGCTGCTGAGCGCGGTGTTCGTCCTGGTGGTCCGGTGCCGACCGCCGAAGCGGATGATCCTGCCCCGCTGGTGGTGCCCGGTCGCCGGCGCGGTCGTCGGCACGGCGGGAGCACTGCTGACGACGTGGTGGTCGGTCCTCGCGGGCGTGGTGGGCGCCGTGGCGGCGGCGCTCGTGCTGACGCCCGCACCGGTCCGGCCGGACGCGCCGTTGCGACTGCTGCGGTGGGACCGGTCGTCGGCGACGCTGCGCGCGGTGGTGTTCGCGGTGACCGGGCTGGCGCTGGTCGGCACGGTGGCGGACGTGCGGGACGACGACGTCGCGTCGTTCTGGCTGGTGTGCGGCGTGGTCGGCCTGCTGAGCACGGCGTACGGCCCGTACCTGCTGTGCGGCTGGTGGCTCGCGGCCGTCGGCGGGTTGCGGCGGGACGTCGTGGGCGTCCTGGAGGAGGCCGGCGCGTTCGTGCGCCGGGAAGGACCGCGGTACCGGTTCCGGGACGAGGCCGTGCGGGCCCGGCTGGTGGCGCTGTACGCGCAGGACGAGCACCTGACGACGGTGGACTCGGCGCGGACGCAGCTGGTGGTGCTGCGCGACCGGCTGGTGGAGGAGGCGTGCGCGCGGGTCGACGTGCGCGGTGTGCTGGAGGAGGACGAGCTCGCCCGGTTCGGCGGGCGGGTGTACGCCGAGTTCGACCGGAACGTCGCCGCGATCGCGGCGACCGGCACCGCGTCCCGTCGCCGGTACGTGGCGGCGAAGTCGGTGTACGTGCGGCGCTGCCCGCCGCCGATGCCGCCGTTGCTGTGGACGGCGCTGGCGGGCATGTCGGCGTTCGGGTTCGCGCTGCTCGCGGTCACGCTCCCGGCCCGGACGTCGACGCCGCCGTGGGTGGTGGTCGCGGGCGCGGTGGCCGTGGTGGTGCTGCTGGTGCTGGGGTGGTGGCGGGACTTCCCGCGCCGGCGGCCGGCGGCGGTGGACCGGCTGCGCTGGTGGGTGTGCGGCGGGCTGATCGTGGGTGCCGCGGTGGTCAACGCCGGTACTCCGGTGCCGGACTGGCAGTTGTGGGTGTACGGGGTCTACAGCCCGCTGGTGCCGGTGGTGTGGGTGTTGTCGCGGTCGGTGCGGGAGCGGTGGGACGGGTGGCTGTACGACGACCCGGACCGGTGGCCGCCGGAGGGCGCGTGGCCGTGGGCGGCGGCGGCGCGTCAGGAGGCCGTGCGGGCGCACGACAAGTGGGTCGACGCGTTGGTGGACCAGGGGGTCGTGCCGCTGGTGGCGGCGTTGCTGGAGGGGGAGGGGCCGCGGTCCTACGCCCTGGAGCTGCCCGAGGTGTCGGTGGCGCGGCTGGGTGACGTGACGGATCCGGCGCAGTACGTGGCGACCGGGACGAGCGCGTGGTTGGCGCGGCGGTTGCGGTCGATGTCGCGGGGCGCGATCGGGATCGGCGGGCCGCGCGGGGTGGGCAAGAGCGCGGTGCTGACGTTGTTCGGGGAGTTGCGGTTCGGGGCGCGGCAGGACGACGTGACGGTGTCGGTGTCGGCGCCGACGGACTACGGCAGCCGGGACTTCCTGGTGCACCTGTTCGCGCGGGTGTGCGAGGAGGTGCTGGCGGACGCGCCGGCGCCGGGGAGGAAGTCGCGGCGGTGGGTGTGGTGGCTGGTGGGCGTGGCCGGTGCCCTGGTGGCGGCCGGCGCGTGGCGGTGGTCGTGGGTGGCGGGTGTGGCGGCGCGCGGGTGGTCGTGGGTGCCGGGGCACGTGCGGGAGGTGGTGGTGGTCGGCGGGTTGCTGGTGGCGGTGTCGCCGGTGGTGGGGTGGGTGTGGTCGCGGGTGCGGCGGCGGCCGGTGGAGGGTGTGGTGGAGGTCGCGCGCCGGCACCTGGAGGCGTTGCGGTTCCTGGAGACCACGACGGTGACGCGGTCGGTGACGGCGAAGCCGCCGGCGGTGGCGGAGTTCGGCGGGCAGGTGGCGCGGCAGCGGGCGGCGCAGGCGCGGACGTTCCCGGAGCTGGTGGACGACTTCCGGGAGTTCCTCGAGTTCCTGGTGTGGCGCACGCCGGGCGCGCGGGTCGTGGTGTGCGTGGACGAGTTGGACAAGATCGGGTCGGGGGTGGAGGCGGAGCGGTTCCTCAACGACATCAAGGCGGTGTTCGGGGTTCAGGGGTGCTTCTTCCTGGTGGCGGTGTCCGACGACGCGATGGCGTCGTTCTCGCGGGGTTCGCTCGCGGTGCGGACGGTGTTCGACTCGGCGTTCGACCGGGTGGTGACGGTGCGCCGGTTCGAGCTGGGCGACACGCGGCGGTTGCTGGTGCGGCGGGTGTCGCGGTTGCCGGAGCCGTTCGTGTGGTTGTGCCACGTGCTGTCGGGCGGGTTGCCGCGCGACCTGAACCGGGTGGTCTGGTCGTTGCACGACCTGCACACGGCGGGCGCGGACCTGCCGGGGTTGGCGCGGGAACTGGTGCGCCAGGACGTGGAGGCGGTGACCGAGGCGCTGCTGGTGCGGTTGGCGGACGCGGTGGACGGGCCGGGTGTGCGGTTGCGGCAGTGGGTGGTGGAGGTGCCGCGGCTGGGGTTGACGTCGGCCGCGTTCGCCGCGCACCGGGAGGTGGTGCTCTACCGGGTGGAGGCCGACGAGCTGCGGGCGGTGCACGAGCAGGCGCGGGCGTACCTGCACTACGCGGCGGCGGTGCTGCGGGTGTTCGGCGAGGACCCGGCGGGTGTCGCGGCGCGGTTGGCCGGCGTCGCCGACGAGCGGAACCCGTTGTGCCACTTGGCGAGGGCGCGGGCCCGGCTGGCGTGGGACCCGGTGTCGGGCACCGCGCTGGTGGACGATTTCCGGCGGTTCGAGAGGATTCCGGTGCGGCACTAGGGTTTGCCGTGTCGACGGGGCGAGGGGGCAGGGGTGCGCGAGGAGATCGGGCGGTTCGGGGACGCCGCGGGTGAGGTGGCGTCGGCCCGGTTGGTGCTGGCGGGTGGGGACCTGAGGCACGCGGCGGGTCATCTGGCGGACGCGTTGGCGCTGGACCCGCGGTGGCCGGACACGCACGAGGCGCTGGCGGAGTTCGCGGCGGCGGCGGGCGGCGCGGAGCAGGCGCTGGGGTTCTTCGACCTGAACCCGGGCGAGACGTTCATCGGCACGGTGGCCGCGCGGGCGCACCTGTGCGCGGCGGCGTCGCGGTGGGACGAGGCGGTGCGGGTGTTGTTGAGCGTGGCGGCGCACGAGCCGGACCGGCCGTGGCTGGACGTGGCGTGGTTGCACCGGTCGGACCTGGGCGAGCTGGTGGACCCGGACGTGATCGCGATCCCGGTGGCCCGGTTGGCGCAGGGCCTGGCCGACCCGGTGGACGAGGTGGACCGGCCGCCGTTGTTGCCGGCGTTGGAGTTGCTGCGGGCGTCGGTGGCGCGCAACCCGGGGCACGCGGTGCTGCTGTGGTGCGGGTCGATGCTGGCGCGCCGGCTGGGCGCGTGCGAGGAGGCGGTGGTGTGGGCGCGCCGGTCGTTCGCGGTGCGGCCGAGCCACCAGGCGGCGGTGATGGAGGGGTACGCGCTGCGCACGGCGGGCCGGTCGGAGGAGGCGCTGGAGGTGTGGGCGCGGGAGGTGGAGCGCGAGCCGGGTGAGTTGGCGCTGTGCGTGGACGTCGCGGACCTGCTGGAGTCGATGGACCGGCCGGCGGAGGCGTTGGTGTGGGCGCAGCGGGTGGTGGACGCGGATCCGGGTCATCCGCGCGGGGTGCCCACGGCGCTGGGGTTGCGGTTCGTGGTGGAGGAGGACGTGCGGCACCTGGTGGCGTTGTCCGACCACGTGCGGGCGCACCCGGACCACGGGTACGCGGCGGAGGTGCTGGCGCGGCACTGCGGCGGCCGGTCGTGGCTGGGTCGGGTGCCGGACCCGGTGGAGGCGGTGGTGAAGGTGCTGCACGGGGTGCTGTGCGACGGGGACCCGGGTGAGCCGCTCGTGAAGGTGTCGTCGTCGGCGTTGGAGCCGGCGAGCGCGACGGTGGCGCTGCGGTCGGTGTTCCCGGCGGTGGCGGTGTGGGTGGCGGGTGTGCCGGAGCCGGACCTGCGGGTGCCGGTGCGGCCGGTGCGGCACGCGGTGTGGCGGTACGAGGGCACGGAGGCGGTGCCGGCGGTGGCGCGGCCGTCGGCGGAGGCCGCGGAGGCGGTGCGCCGGGTGGCGGGGTTCCACTGGGCGTCGCTGCCGGCGGCCTACGACCGGGCGGTGGTGCTGTCGGGGTTGTCGGCGGCGGACCTGTTGGGGGTGCTGGCCTTCCCGCCGTCGCCGCCGGACGACGAGTTGGGTCGGGTGCTGGCGCGGCGGGCGCCGCAGTTGTGGGTGCGGTCGGCGCAGGTGTGGGCGTGCCTGGGGTTGGCGCACCACCGGGCGGACGAGCCGTGGGGCCGGTCGCTGCGGCGGGAGATCCTGGCGGACCTGGTGGCGGGCCCGGAGGACTGGGTGGTGGAGGCGGCCGGCGCGGCGTTGTGCGCGACGGCGTGGGTGCGGCCGGAGACGCGGGCGGACGTGCGGTCGCTGGTGGTGGGGCGGTTGCGGGCGGCGGGGGAGGCGTACCGGCTGCGCGAGGTGACGATCCTGGGTTCCTTGTGCGAGTTGGTGCTGGCGCTGCCGGGGGTGGAGGAGTCCTCGGCGGCGGTGGCGCGGGAGTTGCTGGCGGCGTTCTCGACGGCGAGGACCTAGGGGGCGCTGCGCACGCGCCGGGCGGTCGGGCCATGCGCCGGGTGGATCACGGGCATGCCGCCGGCGGGGTGTCCTCCGGCGGCCGGGCGGGCCAGGATCGCCGGGTGTTCGGGTGGGTGGAGACGGCGAGGGGGCGTGCGGTGGAGGGGTTTCCGGACATCGCGGTGAACATCAGCGCGCGGTCGGTGCGGGAGGCGATCGCGTGGGGTGCGGCGGTGGAGTCGGCGGGTGTGGCGCGGTTGGGGGTGTGGGACTCGCCGGTGGTGGTGCCGGAGTGCTGGACGTTGTTGGGAGCGTTGTCGCAGCACGTGTCGGCGGTGCCGTTGGGCGTGACGGTGACGAACCCGGTGACGCGGCACCCGGTGGTGACGGCGAGCGCGCTGGCGGCGTTGGCGGAGGTGTCGGCGGGCGGGGTGTTCCTGGGCGTGGGCACGGGGGACAGCGGCGTGTACAACCTGGCGGGTCGGGCGTCGACGCTGGCGGGGTTGCGCGAGTACGTGACGTGCGTGCGGGAGTTGTTGGCGGAGGGTCGGTCGCGGTGGCGCGGCGGGGAGGTGTTCCTGGACCGGCCGCCGGCGGCGCGGGTGCCGGTGCTGGTGGCGGCGCACGGGTTGCGGTCGTTGGCGGTGGCCGCGGAGATCGGCGACGGGGTGATCGTCGGGTTGGGGCACAGCGCGGACGTGGTCGCCGAGGTGGAGCGGGTGGTGCACCGGGTGTGCGCGGAGGTCGGCCGGGAGGCGCCGGAGCTGTGGTGGAACACCGGCAGCGTGGCGGTGGACGAGGACCCGGAGCGGGCGGTGGCGGCGTCGGGCTGGATCGTGGCGGCGCACGCGCACCACTTCGCCCGGTTCGGGATGCGCGGCAAGGCGGTGCCGGCGGAGTACCGGGACGGGGTGGAGGAGTTGGGTCGCCGCTACGACCTGACGCGGCACGGCCGGCAGTCGGAGGAGGGCAGGCGCCGGTACGTGGAGTCGGCGGTGGAGTTGGGCGTGTGGGAGTACCTGCGGGACCGGTTCGTGGTGGCGGGCACGGAGGCCGAGGTGCGCGACCGGTTGCGGGAGTTGTGGGCGCGGGGGGTGCGCCGGGTGGAGATGGGCACCTCGGCGGGCGGGGTGGAGGCGGTGCTGCCGGTGCTGGCGGTGGCCCGGGGCTAGCCGGTCACTCCGGTCGGTCGTGCTCGGCCCACCAGCGGCGGCCGGTCTCGCCGAGGCTGGAGATCGGGTCGTAGTAGGGGTGCCGGCGCTCCAGGGCGTCGGCGTCCTGGAGTTCGATGCCGGTGCGGTAGTTCTTGGTCCAGTAGGACACGCCGCGCTCGCGGTCGTACTCGGCGACCTGGTGCACCCAGCGCTTGCCGACGTAGGGCACGTCGCACACGATGCGCGGGGTGGCGTAGCCGGGCAGGTAGCCCATGATCGCGTGCTGGAGGGCCTGGGCCTCCCACACGGCGACCCGCCAGTGCTCGGCGTTGGGGATCATGTCGCACATGTAGAAGTAGTAGGGCAGCACGCCCGCCTCGCCCTGGAGCGCGAAGCACAGGTCGAGCAGGTCGTCGGGGGTGGCGTTGACGCCGCGCATGAGCACGCCCTGGTTGCGCACGTCGCGGACGCCGACCTCCAGGGCGGTGCGGGCGGCCTCGGCGACCAGCGGCGTCACCGACTGCACGTGGTTGACGTGGGTGTGGATGGCGAGGTTGACGCCGCGGCGGGCGGCGGTGCGCGCCACCCGCTCGAGGCCCTCGACCACCTTGGGCTGCACCCAGTGCTGGGGCAGGCCGGCGAGCGCCTTGGTGGCCAGGCGCACGTCGCGCACGGTGTCGACGTCGAGCAGCCGCATCAGGAACGACTCCAGTTGCGGCCAGGGCACGTTGGCGACGTCGCCGCCGGAGACCACGACGTCGCGCACGCCGGGCGCGCCCTTGAGGTAGTCGACGATCCGGTCCTGCCGGTCGACGGGCTTGAGCAGCAGCCTGTGCTTGTCGACCTGGGGCGTGGAGTTGCCGACGAGGTCCATGCGGGTGCAGTGGCCGCAGTACTGGGGGCAGGTGGAGACGAGTTCGGCGAGCACCTTGGTGGGGTAGCGGTGGGTGAGGCCCTCGACCACCCACATCTCGGCCTCGTGCAGCGAGTCGCGGGTGGAGTGGGGGTGGCTCGGCCAGTGCGGGTCGCGGTCGGAGGCGACCGGGAGCATGTAGCGGCGCACGGGGTCGGCGAGGAACGCCTCGGTGAACCCCTCGGGCGTGGTGGGCGCGTCGGGGCACATGGTGTTGAGCATCTGCGGCGGCACGAGCATGGACATGGTGGCCAGGTCGCGCTGGTCGGCGGCGAGGTCGTCGTAGAACCGGTCGGTGAGCAGGTCGCCGACCAGGGCCCGCAGCTGCTTGACGTTCTTGACGCAGTTGACCCGCTGCCACTGGGCGTCGCGCCACTGGGCGTCGGTGACGTGCCGCCAGCCGGGGAAGCGCCGCCAGTCGGGTTCCACCAGCTCCCGGCGGAGGTAGGTGTAGGGCTGGAGGTCAGGCCGCCGCGCGGGCACCACATCGTGAACCGCAGTCATACATGCTCCCTAACCGTAGAGACGCGTGAAGATATGCTGTCATATGGGCCTCTGGACGTAAATATTTCGGCAGGGAGCGTTTCGGGCGGTTCGTGCGTTGAGGAGGTATGCGCGTGCTCCTCGCCCTCCTCGTCGGCATCGCCGTGGAACTGACGACCTTGATCTGGGCCTTCGGCTCGTGGGGCTTCCTGCCCACGCTGGGCCTGCTGATCCTGGGCGGCGTCCTCGGCTCCCTGCTCATCCGCCGGGAGGGCGCGCGCACGCTGGCGTCGTTCAGCGAGGCGGTGCGCAACCGCCGCGAACCCCACCAGGAGATCGCCGACGGCGTGCTCATCGCCGCGGCCGGCTTCCTGATCGTGGTCCCGGGCTTCCTCAGCGACATCGCGGGCCTGTTCCTGCTGTTCCCGCCCACCCGCCGGCTGGTCAGCCGCCGACTGGCCGCCCAGGCCGAACGCCGCGCCGCCACCGTCCACCTCAACGCCCGCTACGGCCGTCCCGCCGACGCGGGCGGCGTGGTGATCGAGGGCGAGGTGGTCGACACCGCGCCGCCGACGCCGGTCCACCGCACCGAGCTGACCTGACCCGCGGGGTCCACCCCGACGTGTCACCCGATCGGGTAACGGGTACTGATCGGACATGTCGGTCATCGGTGTCCACGCCTCGCACGAGCAGGTCCACCCCAGAGCACTCCTCGACGCCGTCCGACTCGCCCAGGACGTCGGGTTCGACGCCGCGATGTCGTCGGACCACTTCTCGCCCTGGAGCGCGAACCAGGGCCAGTCCGCGTTGGCCTGGTCGTGGCTGGGCGCCGCGCTCCAGGCCACCGACCTGCCCTTCGGGGTGGTCAACGCGCCGGGTCAGCGCTACCACCCGGCGATCGTCGCCCAGGGCATCGGCACCCTCGCCGCGATGTACCCCGGCCGCTTCTGGGCGGCGCTGGGCACCGGCGAGGCGAGCAACGAGCACATCACCGGCGACCCGTGGCCGCGCAAGGAGGTCCGGTCCCGCCGGCTGCGCGAGTGCGTCGAGGTGATCCGGGCGCTGCTGGACGGCGAGGAGGTCAGCCACGACGGCCTGGTCACCGTCGACCGGGCCCGGCTGTGGACCCGCCCGGACACCCGGCCGGACCTGGTCGGCGCGGCGGTGAGCGTGGAGACCGCGCGGTGGTGCGCCGAGTGGGCCGACGGGCTGATCACCGTCAACGCGCCCGAGGAGCACCTGCGGCGGATGGTCGACGCCTACCGCGACGCGGGCGGGCGCGGTCCGCTGCGGCTCCAGGTCCACCTGTCCTGGGCGCCGAGCCGGGACGAGGCCGAACGCCTGGCGCACGAGCAGTGGCGCACCAACGTGTTCCCGCCGCCGGTGTGCTGGGACCTGGAGACCGCCGAGCACTTCGACGCGATCGCCGCGGGGGTCACGCCCGAGCGGGTGGCCGAGGTCGTGCACGTCTCGGCCGACCTGTCCCGGCACGCCGACCTGCTGCGCGGCTACCTCGACCTGGGCTTCGAGGAGCTGTACCTGCACCACGTCGGTCGGGAGCAGGAGCCGTTCCTGCGCGCGTTCGGCGAGCACGTGCTGCCGGCGGTGCGGTCGTGAAGCTCACCAGGACGGCCGACCTGTGGTGGAAGAACGCCGTCGTCTACTGCCTGGACGTGGAGACCTTCCACGACGGCGACGGCGACGGGTGCGGCGACTTCCGGGGGTTGATCGAGAAGATCGACCACCTGCACGCGCTGGGCGTGACCTGCGTGTGGCTGATGCCGTTCTACCCCACGCCCGACCGCGACGACGGCTACGACATCACCGACTTCTACGGCGTCGACCCGCGCCTGGGCACCCACGGCGACGTCGTGGAGTTCGTCCGCACCGCGCGCGACCGCGGCATCCGGGTGATCGCCGACCTGGTGGTCAACCACACCTCCGACCGGCACCCGTGGTTCCAGAGCGCGCGCAGCGACCCCGACTCGCCCTACCGCGACTGGTACGTGTGGGCCGACAAGCCGCCCGCCGACCAGCACGAGGGCGTCGTCTTCCCGGACCAGGAGACGTCGCTGTGGACCTACGACCGCAAGGCGAAGAAGTACTACCTGCACAAGTTCTACAAGCACCAGCCCGACCTGAACGTGGCCAACCCGGCGGTGCGCGACGAGATCGCCCGCGTCATGGGCTTCTGGATGGAGCTGGGCCTGTCCGGGTTCCGCGTCGACGCCGTCCCGTTCCTGCTGGAGGCGCCGGTGGAGGCGCTGCCCGACCCGCACGACTACCTGTGCGACCTGCGGGCGTTCCTGTCCCGCCGCAACGGCGAGGGCGTGCTGCTGGGCGAGGTGAACCTGCCCTACGCCGACACCGCGAAGTTCTTCGGCGGCGTCGACGGCGTGGGCGACGAGCTGCACCTGTGCTTCGACTTCATCGGCATGCAGCAGATGTACCTGTCGCTGGCGCGCGGTGACGCCGGTCCGCTGACGCACGCGCTCACCGAGCGCCCGCAACCGCCGCGCGACTGCCACTGGGCGACGTTCGTGCGCAACCACGACGAGCTGACGCTGGACAAGCTGACCGAACCCGAGCGGCAGGAGGTGTTCGCCGCGTTCGGCCCCGACGAGGACATGCAGCTCTACGGCCGCGGTCTGCGCCGCCGGCTGCCGTCGATGCTCGAGGGCGACCAGCGGCGGATCAGGATGGTCTACAGCCTGCTGTTCTCGCTGCCGGGCACGCCGGTGCTGTTCTACGGCGAGGAGGTCGGCATGACCGAGGACCTGGCCTTGGAGGGCAGGCTCGCGGTGCGCACCCCGATGTGGTGGGACGCGCAGGCCGAGCAGCGCCGCGACCCCGACTCGCTGCTGTCGTGGACCAGGCTGCTCGTGGCGCGCTACCGCGAGTGCCCGGAGCTGGCGTGGGGCGCGTTCCGGGTGCTGGACACCGCGGAGCCCGCCGTGTTCGCGCACCGCTGCGACATCGACGGCGGCACCGTCGTGGCCGTGCACAACCTGGCGGACCGGGAGGTCACCGTCGAGCTGCCCGGTCTCACCGGCGAGCTGCACGACGTGCTGACCGTCGGCACCACCTCGCCGACGGTGACGCTGCCGCCCTACGGCTGCCGTTGGCTGCGCGCCTGACCCAGCAGGGCCAGCGCGTCGGCGGCGGGGGAGCGGGGGTCGGCGCTGTAGGTGATCAGCGTGCGGTCGGGGTGGCCCGGCACGCCGAACGCCTCGTAGTGCAGCGTGAACTCCCCCGCCACCGGGTGCCGGAAGTGCTTGGCGCCGAACGGGCTGGTCCACACCTCGTGCTCGGTCCACAGCCGGGCGAACACCGGGTCGTCGGCCAGTTCGGCCAGCAGCGCGGCGAGCACGGTGTCCTCCGGGTACTGCCCGGCGAGCACGCGCAACCCGCCGACGGTGTCGCGCGCCTTGTCCTCCCACGGCGTCCACACCTCGCGGGCCGCCGGGTCCTGGAAGATCAGCCGCGCCATGTTGGGTCGCTCCAGCGCGCCCAGTTCCACCCCGTACAGGGCGCACGCGAGCCCGTTCCACGCCAGCACGTCGGTGCGCGGACCCAGGATGTAGGCGGGACCGGCGATCGAGTCGAGCAGCCACCGCTGGGTGTCGCGGACCGTGGCCTCCGGTGCGGCCGGCGCGACGGACCGGCGGCGCGGCCGGGCCAGCGACCGCAGGTGGTCGTGCTCGGTGACGTCGAGCCGCAGCGCCCGCGCCACCGAGTCCAGGACCTGGTCGGACACGTTGTCCAGCCGGCCCTGCTCGAGTCGCACGTAGTAGTCGGCGCTGATCCCGGCCAGCTGCGCCAACTCCTCGCGCCGCAGGCCCGGCACCCGCCGCCGCGCGCCGTAGGTGCCCAGTCCCGCGTCGTCGGGACTCAGCCTGGCCCGCCGGGATCTCAGGAACTCGCTCAACTCGCCCACGGGCGCAAGCCTAGGTCCACCGGACCTAGGAAAAGTCCGACGCCGGCTACCCGGCGCGCGCCGGCACAGGCTTGTCGGCATGGACATCCTGATCTCGGGCGCGGGCATCGCGGGCACCTCTCTGGCGTTCTGGCTCAAGCGCCACGGCCACAACCCGACCGTCGTGGAACGCGCCGCCGCGCACCGCGACGGCGGCTACAAGATCGACATCCGGGGCGCGGCGGTCGAGGTCGTGCGCCGCGCCGGACTGCTGGACGCGGTGGTGGCGAAGGAGACCGACGTCCGCGACGCCCACTTCGTCGACCGCGGCGGACGGCGGATCGCGACGATGAGCGCGGAGGTGTTCGGCGGCCGCGAGGGCGAGGACGTCGAGATCGTGCGCGGCGACCTGCTGCGGGTGTGGCGCGAGGCGACCGACGTCGAGTACCTCCACGGCGATCGGGTCACCGGCCTGGACGAGGGCTCCGACGGGGTCCGGGTCGCCTTCGAGCACGCCGCGCCCCGCACGTTCGACCTGGTGGTCGGCGCGGACGGGCTGCACTCGGGCGTGCGGGCGCTGGCGTTCGGGGAGGAGGAGCGGTTCCGGCACGACCTGGGCCACCGGCTCGCGGTGTTCACCGCCGCCGACGGCCTTGGCCTCGACCGTGAGGAGCTTCTGCACGCCGAACCCGGTCGCACCACCAACGTCTACCGCACCGCCGACGGCTCGCCCGCCCGCGCGCTGTTCCTCTACCGCGAGGGCACCCTCGAGCAGGCCTACGCGGGCGCCGGGTGGCGGGTGCCCGAACTGATCGCGGCGGCCCGCGACGCGGACGACCTGTACGAGGACTCGATCAGCCAGGTCCGGATGGACGCCTGGTCGCACGGCCGGGTGGTGCTGGTGGGCGACGCCGGGTACGCCGCCTCGCCCGCGTCGGGCCAGGGCACGAGCCTGGCGCTGGTCGGCGCGTACGTGCTGGCCGGCGAGCTGTCCCGGGCCCCGCACGCGGAGGCGTTCGCCCGGTACGAGGCGGCGATGCGCCCGTTCGTGACCGCGAACCAGGCGCTGGCCGACCGCAACCTCAAGGGCATGGTGCTCGGCTCGGCCGCGCAGATCTGGTTCCAGACCCGGATGCTGCGGCTGATCCCGCACCTGCCCGGCCGGGAGAAGATGATCGAGCGGATCACCGCGCCGATCCGCGAGGCGGCCACCGCGATCACCCTCGACCGCTACTGATACTTGCGCGATCTTGAGGTACGGCGTGAAGATATCCCGGTACATCCGGCAACGACCGAAGGATTTACGCCATGTCGCGTTACGGCCTGCACCGCGTGCTCGACCCGGCCGGTGTGCTGCCCCAACGCGCGTGGCGCCTGGACGCGACACCGACGTGCGGATCCGACGAGGTCCTGGTCGACGTCGAGCGGCTCAACCTGGACGCCGCGTCGTTCCGGCAGCTGCGCGAGGAGCACGGCACGGGAGGCGTGCGCCGCGCGGTGCTCGACATCGTCGCCGAGCGCGGCAAGATGCAGAACCCGGTCACCGGCTCCGGCGGCATGCTGCTGGGCGTGGTCCGCGAGGTCGGCCCCGACTCGCCGCTGGGCCTGCGCCCCGGCGACCGGGTCGCCACCCTCGTCTCCCTCACCCTCACCCCGCTGCGCCTCACCGACGGCCTGAGCCGCTGGGACGGCGCCGACGAGCAGGTGCCGTGCGCCGGCACGGCGATCCTGTTCGGCCGCTCCATCGCCGCCGTGCTGCCCGCCGACCTGCCCGACGCGCTCGCCCTGTCGGTGCTCGACGTGTGCGGCGCGCCCGCGCTGACCGACCGCGTCGTGCGCCGCCGCGACCGGCCCTCGGTGCTGGTGCTGGGCGGTGGCGGCAAGTCCGGGTCGCTGTCGCTGGCCGCCGCCCGCCGCGCCGGCGCGTCCCGCCTCGTCGCCCTCGTGCCCACCACCCGCGAGGCCGACGCGGTGCGCCGCGCGGGCCTGGCCGACGAGGTCGTGGTGGCCGACGCCCGGGACCCGGTCGCCGTCGCCGACGCGGTGGGGGAGCAGGTCGACGTCACCGTGGTGTGCGTGGACGTACCGGGCTGCGAGCACGGCGCCGCACCTTCGTCTGCTTGGCCTTCGCTCGGCCGCGCCCCATGGCTCGACCCCCTCGCACAGGGACGGGG
>NZ_JBFAEO010000069.1:0-8992 GCF_040642015.1 Actinosynnema sp. NPDC020468 | reverse complement strand
GGGGCCGCGGGGGGCGGCGCGGCCGGGGGGGGTGTGGTGGTGGTTGTCAGCGTGGGGTGCGGGGAGGGCCGGGGGTTGTACCCGGGCGCCGTGCTCGCCACCGCCGAGGGCGGCACGGTCGTGTTCTTCTCCATGGCCACCTCGTTCAGCGCCGCCGCGCTGGGCGCCGAGGGCCTCGCCGCGGACGTGGAGATGCTCATCGGCAACGGCTACGTGCCCGGTCACGCCGCGTTCGCCCTGGACCTGCTGCGCGCGGAGCCTGCCGTGCGGGAGCTGTTCGAGCACAGGCAGACTCAGCAGGCGTGACAACACTCCTCGTAGGCGGGCGCGTCCACTCGCCCACCGCACCGGACGCGACGGCGATGGCGATCACCGACGGCGTGGTCGTGTGGCTCGGCCAGGACTCCGTCGGCCGCGCCCTGCACCCCGACGCCGAGGTGGTCGACCTGCGCGGCGCGTTCGTCGCCCCCGCGTTCGTCGACGCCCACGTGCACGCCACCGCCGCCGGCCTCCTGCTCACCGGCCTGGACCTGACCGGCTGCGCGTCCCTGGCCGAACTGCTGGAACGGGTGCGCGCCGCCGAGGGGCCGTTCGTGTGGGGCCACGGCTGGGACGAGACCCGCTGGCCGGAGAACCGGCCGCCCACCCGCGCCGAGATCGACGCCGCCGCCGGCGGGTCCCGCGTCTACCTCTCCCGCGTCGACGTGCACTCCGCGGTCGTGTCCACCGCCCTGGTCGACCTCGCGCCCGCCGCCCGCGACGCCGAGGGCTGGTCCGCCGACGGCCCCCTGTCCCGCGCTGCCCACCACCACGCGCGCGGCGCGGCCAAGGACGCCATCCCCGCCGGGCAGCGCCGCGCCGCGCAGCGGGCGTTCCTGCGCCACGCGGCCTCGAAGGGCATCGCCGCGGTGCACGAGTGCGCCGGACCCGACATCTCCAGCCGCGACGACCTCGCCGACCTGCTCGCCCACACCGGCGGCCCCGAGGTCATCGCCTACTGGGGGTCGCCCGACCCGGTGGACCTGCCCGTCGCCGGACTCGCCGGCGACCTGTTCGTGGACGGCGCGCTCGGCTCCCGCACCGCCGCCCTCCACGCCCCCTACACCGACGACCCGAGCACGTCCGGCGCCCTCTACCTGGACGCCGACGCCGTCGCCGCGCACGTCGTGGCCTGCACCCGCGCGGGCCGCCAGGCCGGGTTCCACGTGATCGGCGACGCCGCCATGACCGCCGTCGTAGCCGGGTTCGCCCGGGCCGCCGAGACCGTCGGCGTGCCCGCGCTGGCCGCCCGGAGGCACCGCCTCGAACACGTCGAGATGATCACCGCCGAGCAGGCCGAACGGCTCGGCTCGTGGGGCGTCGTGGCCTCCGTGCAGCCGCTGTTCGACCGCGAGTGGGGCGGACCCGACGGCATGTACGCGCACCGCCTGGGCGTCGAGCGCGGCACCGCGCTCAACCCGTTCTCCGTGCTCGCCGCCGCCGGCGTCGTGCTCGCCTTCGGCTCCGACGCGCCGGTCACCGACATCGACCCGTGGGCCGCCGTCCGCGCCGCCGTGCGCCACCGCACCGACGGCCACGGCGTGTCCGCCCGCGCCGCCTTCACCGCCCACACCCGCGGCGGGTGGCGCGCCGCCGGCGTCGACGACGGCCTCACCGGCACCCTCCAGCCCGGCGCGCCCGCCACCTACGCGGTGTGGGACGCGGGCGACCTGGAGGTCGCCGCGCCCGACTCGCGCGTGCAGCGGTGGTCCACCGACCCCCGCTCCCGCGTGCCCGCGCTTCCCGCGCTCGACGGACCCGCGCCGATCTGCCTGCGGACCGTGCTGCGCGGCGTGACGATCTACGACCGGGAGGACTGACCCCATGGCGTTGCTCGACCTCGACCCCGAGGTGGTCGCCACCGCGCGCCGGCTCGCCGCCACCGCGGCCGAACCCGTGGTGGCCATCGCGAAGGCGCACACCACGGTCGCGGTCGAGCGCGCCACCCTCCGGCTCGCCGGCATCACCGGCGCCGACTCCACCCACCGCGCGGGCGACGTGCCGTGGGTCAACCGCGTCGTGGACACCGTCCGCGAGCACTGCGGCCTGGAGCACGGCGCGGTGCTGCCGGTGTTCGACGCGCTGCGCCGCCACGACCTGGCCACCCTCACCGAACTGGCCGAGGCCACCGCCGCGGGCCAGGTCCGCTACACCCTCCCCGAGGGCCGCGCCCGCGCCCGCGCGCTCACCGCCGCCCGCGCCGCCGTGACCCGCGGCCTGCGCACCGTCGACCGCAACCGGGCGCGGCGCGACAAGCTCGTCGCGAAGCTCGGCGACCCGCCGCGGCGACCGTGGATCTACCTGATCGTCGCCACCGGCGACATCGACGAGGACGTCCTCCAGGCGCAGAACGCGGCCCGTTCCGGCGCCGACGTCATCGCCGTCATCCGCTCCACCGGCCAGTCCCTGCTCGACTACGTGCCCGAGGGCGCCACCCACCACGGCTTCGCCGGCACCTACGCCACCCAGGAGAACTTCCGCATCATGCGGGCCGCCCTGGACGAGGTGTCCCAGGAGGTCGGCCGCTACGTCCGGCTCACCAACTACGCGTCCGGCCTGTGCATGCCCGAGATCGCCGTGCTCGCCGGGCTGCAACGCCTGGACATGATGCTCAACGACTCCATGTACGGGATCCTGTTCCGCGACATCAACCCGATCCGCACCTTCGTGGACCAGCGCTTCTCCCGCCAGGTGCACGCCCGGGCCGGGATCATCATCAACACCGGCGAGGACAACTACCTCACCACCGCCGACGCCGTGGACGCCGCGCACACCGTGACGGTGTCCCAGCTGCTCAACGAGCGCTTCGCGCACGAGGCGGGCCTGCCCGACCACCTGCTGGGCCTGGGCCACGCCTTCGAGATCGACCCGAAGGTCCCCGAGTCGTTCCGGCTGGAACTCGCCCACGCCCTGCTGGCCCGCGAGCTGTTCCCCGACGCGCCGCTCAAGTGGATGCCGCCCACCAAGCACATGACCGGCGACGTGTTCAAGGGCTACCTGCTCGACGGGTTCTTCAACCTCGCGGGCCTGCTCACCGGCCAGTCCATCCTGCTCGTCGGCATGATGACCGAGGCCGTCGTCACCCCGTTCCTGTCCGACCGCGACCTGGCGCTGGCCAACGTCCGCTACGTCCTGGACGCCGCGGGCGGCCTGCGCGAGGACTTCCGGCCCGCGCCCGACGGGCTCATCGTCAAGCGCGCCCACCAGGTCCTGGGCGACGCCGTGGACCTGCTCGGCCGCATCGTCGACGACGGGCTGCTCGACGCCATCGCCGCCGGCACGTTCGGCCTGATGAAACGCCCGGCCGACGGCGGCCGCGGCGCCGACGGGGTGATCCCGAAGGCCGACGGCTACGCCAACCCGGCCGCCGAGCTGCTGGAGGCGACGCCATGACCCGCCACGTCCGACCCTACGGCGACACCACCGGCGACGGCATGGTGCAGACCTCGTTCACCCTGCCCGTGCCGCACGGACCCAAGGCCGACGGCGCCGCGCGGCAACTGGCCAACCGGATGGGCATCGACCCGGCCATGGTCGTGCACTCGCACCCCATCGGCGCGGACTTCACCTTCTTCGTCGTCTACGGCCGGGTCAACCACGTGGTCGACCTGGACGAGGTGCGCGTGGTCGAACGCGAGTACCCGCTGCTGTCCCCGGCCGAGGTCAACGCCGCGGTCAAACGGGTGCTGCGCCGCAAGCTCGTCGTCGTGGGCGCGTGCATCGGCACCGACGCCCACACCGTCGGCATCGACGCCATCCTCAACGTCAAGGGCTTCGCCGGCGAGAAGGGCCTGGAGTACTACCGCGAGCTGCGCGTGGTGAACCTCGGCGCGCAGGTGTCGGTACCCGAACTCGTGCGCCGCGCCCGCGCGGAGAAGGCCGACGCCGTCCTGGTCTCCCAGGTCGTCACCCAGCGCGACGCGCACCTGCTCAACACCCGCGAGATGGCCGCGGCGTTCCGCGAGGCCATGGGCTCGCGCCGCCCCCTGCTCATCGCGGGCGGTCCCCGCTTCGACCCGCTGATGGCGGGGGAGTTGGGCGTCGACCGCGTCTTCGGCCGCGGCACCACCCCCGGCGAGGTCGCCGGCTACCTCGTGCACGCCGTGTCCGCGAAGCCGACCAAGGAGGTACCCGCGTGAAGCCGACCGAGGGCGTCACCGTCACCCACCGCCGCTACGTGCCCCGCTCCCACGCCCACTACGGCGGCGACCTCGTCGACGGCGCCTACGGCCTGGGCGTGTTCGGCGACGTCGCCACCGAACTGCTCATCCGCACCGACGGCGACGAGGGCCTGTTCGCGGGCTACTCGAACGTCGAGTTCCTCGCGCCCCTCCAGGCGGGCGACGTCCTGGAGGCCACCGCCACCCTGGTCCGCGTCGGCACCCGCTCCCGCGAGATCGACTTCGAGGCCCGCGTGGTCTGCCGGTCGGCGCCCGACCGCGGCCCCACCGCCGCCGACGTCCTCGACCCGCCGCTGGTCGTCACGCGCGCGCGGGGGACGGTCGTGGCGCCGGGGAAGCGGTAGGTGCCAGGATCGTCCCCGTGATCAGCCTGGATCCGATATCGACCGTGCCGCCCTACGAACAGGTGCGCTCGCAGTTCGCCCGCAAGATCACCGACCGCGAACTGGCCGTGGGCACCAGACTCCCCACCGTCCGCGCCCTGGCGGCGGAACTGGGCATCGCCGTCAACACCGTCGCCCGCGCCTACCGCGAACTGGAGGAGGCGGGCCTCATCGAAACCCGGGGCCGAGCCGGCACCGTCGTGAGCGCGGCCGGAGAACGCACCCGCGAACGAGTCCTCCACGCCGCCCGCACCTACGCCACCACCGCCCGCGAACAGGGCCTCACCCCCGCCGAAGCCCTCGACATCGTCCGCGCCGCCCTCACCGACTGACCAGCACGCACGGGGGAAACCGGTGGGTACCGCGGCGGCGCCGACCTGTCGCGGGCGTGGCCAGGGCGCGACGGCCGACGACCGGTCCTCGAGGCGGATGTGCGTGTCGCGATCGGTGAGCACCGACGCGTACCGCACTCGGCGGACCGGGAAGGGCAGGTTCGCGATCAGCGTGAGTTGCAGGTGGTCGAATGCGGAGGCCCGGTCCAGCGCGCCGCTCAGCTTGCGGAACGCGGGTCTGTCCTCGGCGGCCTCGGACGGGTCGGCGACGAGCGTGGCGAGCGACCAGGCGGCGTGCGTCGCCACGGCGTCGGCGGTCCTCAACAGGCCAAGGCGACCGCGGCACTCGGAGTACCGACGAACACCGCTCGGCCCGCCCGGCACCACGCCTGCGGGCCGCGGGGGAGTGGCCCCCGGACGGCCTCGGGACGCCCGCGTCCGTAGGGTGGCGGAGTGGCGGTCGAGTACAGCGGCACCGGGGATCCCGCGCGCACCCTGGCCCTGTTGTGGCGCAGCGGGGAACCCGTCGCGCGCAAGGGGCGGCCCGACCTCGGGGTGGACCGGATCGTGGCCACCGCCGTCGCGGTCGCCGACGCCGAGGGGCTGGGCGCGGTGTCCATGCGGCGGGTCGCCGAGACGCTCGGCGTGGGCACCATGTCGCTCTACACCTACGTGCCCGGCAAGGGCGAGCTGGTGGACGTCATGGTCGACACGGTCAACGGCGAGACCGAGCGGCCCGACCACGTGCCCGGCGGGTGGCGGGGCCGGCTCGCCCACGTCGCCGAGCAGAACTACGCGCTGCTGCTGCGGCACCCGTGGCTGCTCCAGGTCGCCACCCACCGCGCCGTCCTCGGCCCGAACGTGGCCGCCAAGTACGACTACGAACTGCGCGCCGTGGACGGCATCGGGTTGACCGACCTGGAGATGGACTCGGTGCTGTCGCTGGTGCTGGGCCACGCCCAGGCCTCCGCCCGCGACACCGTCGACAGCGCGCGCACCGCCGACGACACCGGCCTGTCCGACACCCAGTGGTGGGAGGCCGCCCAACCCTTCCTGGCCAGGGTGTTCGACCCCGAGCGGTTCCCCACCGCGGCCCGCGTCGGCGCGGCGGCGGGGGAGGCCCACGGAGCGCCGCACGACGGCGCCCACGCGTTCCGCTTCGGCCTCGACCGGCTGCTCGACGGGGTCGCGGCGCTGGTCAGTAGCCGCGGCTCGGGATGAGCAGCCACATCGCCAGGTACACCAGGAACTGCGGGCCCGGCAGCAGGCAGGACAGCACGAACACGATCCGCACGGTGGAGGGCTTCCACCCGTAGCGGTGCGCCAGCCCGGCGCACACCCCAGCGATCACCCGGTCGGACTTCGGCCTGCTCAACGTCGTCGTGGTCGTCATGCCACCCACTCTCCGTCCCGGACGGGCCGCCGGCATCGGTGGCAACCCTGATTCCGCCCCTGGGGTTCCCGCCCGCCGCCTCCGTGACACGCGACCCACGCCACCCCGCGCCGCGCTCCGGCGGCGACCGACCGGCTCCGACCCGCAACACGGGCGTATCGGGCAGTCGTCGCCTCCTTTGCCGCGCCTTCACGGCCGCCTCGTACGCTGACCGCGTGGTAGCTCCCCCGGTGGCGCCCGACAAGGCCGCGCCCGACACACCCCCCGCACCCCGCCGACGCCGGGACGTGCGCGGCGCACTGCTCCGGATCCTGCTCGCCGCCGCCGGCGGTGCGCTGGTGTTCGCGAGTTTCCCCCCGCGCACCGCCTGGTGGCTCGCGCCGATCGGGTTCGCCGTGCTGGGCGTGCTGCTGCACCGCCGCACCATGCGCTCGGGCTTCGGCCTGGGCGTGGTCTGGGGTCTGGGCTTCATGGCCCCGCTGCTGCGCTGGACCGGCGAGTTCGTCGGCCTGATCGCGTGGCTGCCGCTGGCCCTGGTGTGCGCGGTGCTCATCGGCCTGGGCACGGCCCTGATCGCCCGGGTGTCCCGACTGCCCGGCGCGCCGCTGTGGATGGCCCTGGTGTGGGTCGCCGACGAGGCCCTGCGCGCCCGGTTCCCCTTCGGCGGCTTCCCCTGGGGCAAGATCGCCTTCGGCCAGCCCGAGGGCTGGTACCTGCCCCTGGCGAGCCTGGGCGGCGCGCCGCTGATCGGGTTCGCCGTCGCGCTCACCGGCTTCGGCCTGGCCCACGTGGGCCGCAACTGGAAGCTCGCGCTGCCGCTGGTCGTGCTGCCGCCGGCCCTGGGCCTCGCGCTCACCCCGACCGTGGGCACCGCCGCCGACGAGGGCACCGTGGTGGTCGCCGCGATCCAGGGCAACGTGCCCCGCGCCGGCCTCGACTTCGCCTCCCAGCGCCGCGCCGTGCTCGACAACCACGTCAAGCGCACCCTGGAGCTCGCCGACGACGTCAAGGCGGGCCGGGCCCGGCAGCCCGACGTGGTGCTGTGGCCGGAGAACTCCTCCGACATCGACCCGTTCCGCAACCCCGACGCGGCCGCCCAGATCGATCGCGCCGCCGCCGCGATCAAGGTGCCCATCGCGGTCGGCGCGGTGGTCGTGGACCAGAACGACGGCCTGCCGCGCAACACGGTGGTGCTGTGGGAGCCGGGCCGGGGCCCGACCGACACCTACACCAAGCGCAAGCTCCAGCCCTTCGGCGAGACGATGCCCTACCGGGAGTTCTTCCGGATCTTCTCCTCGACCGTGGACCGCGCCGGCCGCTTCCAGCCGGGCGTGGACCCCAAGGGCTTCGAGGTCGGCAAGGCCCGCATCGCGATCGACACCTGCTACGAGGTCGCCTTCGACGACGTCGTGCGCGACTCGGTGACCGCCGGGGCGAACATCATCTCCATCCCCACCAACAACGCCACGTTCGGCTACACGGAGATGACCTACCAGCAGCTGGCGATGTCCCGGGTGCGCGCGGTCGAGCACGGCAAGGCCGTGGTGGTCTCCGCCACGAGCGGCGTGAGCGCGATCGTGACGCCGGACGGCGCGGTCACCCAGCGGACCGGCCTGTTCGAGCCGGGCGCGCTGGTGGCGGAGCTGCCGCTGCGGGGGGAGGCTACGCTTGCCACCCGGCTCGGCGCGTGGCCCGAGTGGGTGATGACCGCACTGGGCCTGGTGGCCGCGGCGTTCAGCCTGACCATGACACGACGATCGCGTCCGACCCCTGGTGCGGGTGTCGGCGAGGAGGAAACGGATGACGGACCAGCAGGCGCAGCCTGACCGCGAGCTCGGGCCGGTGCTGGTGGTGATCCCGACCTACAACGAGCGGGACAACATCGGGAAGATCGTGACGCGGCTGCACGCGGCGCTGCCGAAGGTGCACGCGCTCGTGGTCGACGACGGGAGCCCCGACGGCACGGGGCAGCTCGCGGACGGGATGGCCGCCTCCGACGACCGGGTGCACGTGCTGCACCGCACGGAGAAGGCCGGGTTGGGCGCGGCGTACGTGGCCGGGTTCCGGTGGGCGCTCGACCGCGGCTACGGCGTGGTCGTGGAGATGGACGCGGACGGCTCGCACGCGCCGGAGGACCTGCCGAGGCTGCTGGACGCCCTCGAGGACGCCGACCTCGTGCTGGGTTCCCGCTACGTGCCCGGCGGCACGGTGGTCAACTGGCCGCTGCGCAGGCAGGTGCTGTCGATGGGCGGCAACATCTACTCGCGGCTGGCGCTGGGCGCGAAGGTCAAGGACATCACCGGCGGGTTCCGGGCGTTCCGCGCGCCGGTCCTGGAGCGGCTGAAGCTGAACACGGTGGCCTCGCAGGGCTACTGCTTCCAGGTCGACCTCGCGTGGCGCACGATCGAGCTGGGCTACCGCGTGGTGGAGGTCCCGATCACCTTCACCGAGCGCGAGATCGGCCACTCGAAGATGAGCGGCAACATCGTGCGCGAGGCGCTGTGGCGGGTCACGAAGTGGGGCGTGCGGCGGCGGGCGACGCAGTTGCGCGACCTGTTCGCGCCGAAGACGAAGTCGACGGCCGGGCGCTAGCACCCGGCCGTCGGCACCCCGACGCGACGACAGACGAGGCGGGCCCGGGGGGGGGCCCCGCCGGGGCCCCCC
>NZ_JBFAEO010000068.1:0-39274 GCF_040642015.1 Actinosynnema sp. NPDC020468 | reverse complement strand
GCAGCGCGGCACCGGGCAGCGCGGCACCGGGCAGCGCGGCACCGGGCAGCGCGGCACCGGGCAGCGCGGCACCGGGCAGCGCGGCACCGGGCAGCAGCCTAGTGACGGGGGTGGCGTGAGTTTGGCGCGTTGGGTGCGGCGGCGTGGGTATGGCTGGGTACCGCCGAATGACGCAGGCGGTGGGTGCGGCTGGGCGGGTGTGGAGGGTGCGTGGGGCCGGGCCGTTGTGGTCGGTTGCCGTGGTTTCGAGGGTTCGTCAGGGTGCGGGTGGGGCGCGGGCTGCGGGGTGGGCGGCAGCGGTGCGAGAGGTGTCGGAGTGCGGGGGGTGGGGATTGTGGGATTGTTCTACGAGGTGGGATGGGGTTGGGTTGTTCGGGCACCCCCGATCGACACAGCGTCACCGGCTCACTACAGTGGTTCGGTCCACTGGTCGGCTTCGAGCGCGGTTGGCGGGGGTCGGTGACGCTCAAGCGGTTCGGGTGGTTGACCACCGGTGTTCTGCTGGTGGCGACGGCCGTTGTGCTGCTCGTCGTGACCGGTGTGCTGCCGCGCGAACACGCGTTGATGATCGACAAGTTCGCCCAGTTGGCGTTCGCCACCGCCGCGCTCGCGTGCTTCTGGTCCGCCGCCCGACGCCGGCACGGCACGGCGCGCCGGTGGCGGCTGTGGATGGTCGCGGCCATGGCGGGGCTCGTGGTCGGGATGAGCGCCTGGATCTGGGGGCAGATCTTCCTCGGCGTGTCGATGCCCTCGACCACCGTCGCGCCGCTCGGGTTCCTGCTCGTGCCGATCCTCACCCTCTTCGCCGTCCTCGTCCTCGGGCACGGCGGCGGGAGCGGGTCGTTGCCGGGGCGGCGGAGTCGGGTCGTCATCGTGTTGGACGGGCTGATCGTCGTCGGATCGCTGTTCGTGCTCACGTGGGTGTCGCTGCTCGAGTCCATCGTCCGCGCGTGGGCCGCCTCCGGGCCGGGGTTCGCCACCGTCGTCGCGCACCCGGCCGCGTACCTCGTCACGCTCGTCGTCCTGCTGGTCTCGTCCTGGACCCACCGCAGCGTCCGCCAGCTGCCGGTGCTCTTCGTCGCGCTCGGCTGCGTCGCCCAGTCCTCCTCCGGCTGGGCGTTCGCGTTCCTGGTCAGCAGGCAGGTCACCGCCATCCCGACCGCCGCCGACATCGGGTTCATGGTCGCGCCGGCGCTGTTCTTCCTCGCCTCGGTCGCGCCGGGCCACAACACCCGCGAGCACTCCACCGGCCGGCTCCGCGCGGGCGAGTTGCTGCACCTGCTCGTGCCCTACCTCCCGATGCTGGTGACGGGCCTGTTCATCGTCGTCGGCACGGCCACCGGCGTGCGCCTCAACGCGCTGGAGATCTACGTCGGGCTGGGCGTCGTGCTGCTGGTGATCGCCCGCCAGCTGCTCACCCTGATCGACAACGTCCGACTGCTCGAACAGCTGCGCGACAGCCGGGAACGCCTGCGTCACCAGGCCTACCACGACCCGCTGACCGGGGTCGCCAACCGCTCGCTGTTCCGCGAGCGGCTCGACCTCGCGCTCGCCGGGTCCGAACCCGTAGTGGTGTTGTTCATCGACGTCGACGGGTTCAAGCACGTCAACGACAACTTCGGCCACGCCGAGGGCGACGCGGTGCTGCGGATCGTGGCGAAACGCCTCCAGGGTTGTGTTCGCGCGCAGGACACCGTGGCACGGTTGGGAGGCGACGAGTTCGGCGTGCTCGTCGACGGCTACCCGCTGCCGCCGGAGGAGATCGGCAACCGGGTGCTGGAAGCGCTGAAAGCACCGCACCGCACGGGAATCCGCCGGCACACGATCCACGCCAGCGTCGGCGTGTCGCACCGGCTGTCCGCGGACAGCACGCTGACCGCGGACGACCTGCTCGGCAGCGCGGACGCCGCGATGTACACGGCGAAACGACTCGGCAAGGGGATGGTGGTCGTGCACGGATCGGTCGAGGCGGAACTGCCGTGACGCCGGAGGACGCGCTGGGTCTGAGACCGCTGCCCGAGGAGGGCGGGCTGTTCGCGCAGGCGTGGCGGTCCGCCGAGGTCTCCTCCATCTACTACCTGCTCCGAAAACCCGACTTCTCCGCGTTACACAGGCTGGCCCACCTGGAGATCTACGCCTTCCACGCCGGCTCACCGCTCCGCATGCTCCTCCTGCACCCCGACGGCACCGTGACGACACCGGTGCTCGGCCTCGACTTCGCGGCAGGACAACGCCCGCAGCTCACCGTCCCGGCGGGGGTGTGGCAGGGCAGCGCACCCGACGGCGACTGGTCGCTGGTGAGCACCGTCGTCGTGCCGCCCTACACCGACGACATCGTGACGTTCGGCCGCGCGGACGACCTGGTGGCGGCGTACCCCGACCACGCTGAACCGATCCGCGGGCTGACCCGTAGCCCCAGGAAGTGGACCCGATGAAGTTCAGCCTCCTGCTCCCGACCGGCTTCGGCCGGGAGCTCGCGCACCTACCGGACCCCGTCGCGGCGTTCGAGACCTTGGCCGACGTGGCGCGAACCGCCGACGACCTGGGTTTCCACGCGCTGTGGGCGACCGACCACCTGCACTCCGAGGACCCGATGTTCGAGTCGTGGTCCACGCTCACCGCGCTGGCCCGCGACACCAGCCGGATCCGGCTCGGCCACCTGGTCAACGGCAACGCCTACCGCAACCCGGCGCTGGCCGCGAAGATGGCGTCCACAGTGGACGTTCTCTCGCACGGCCGCTTCACGTTCGGCATCGGCGCGGGCTGGTACGAGCCCGACCACCGGGGCTACGGCTACGAGTTCGGCACGGCCGGGCAGCGGCTCGCGAAGCTGGACGAGGCGGTGCGGGTGGTGCTGTCGCTCTGGACCGACGCCGAGACCACGTTCAAGGGCGAGCACTACCTGCTCGACGGCGCCGTGAACCGGCCGAAGGGCGTGCAGTCGCCGCACATCCCGCTGCTGATCGCGGGCGGCGGCGAGCGGACCACGTTGCGGCTGGTGGCCCGGTACGCGGACGCGTGCAACGTGGTGCACCACGTGGAGGGCTTGCGGCACAAGTACTCCGTGCTGCGCCGGCACTGCGACGACGTGGGCCGGGACTACGACGCGATCCACCGCACCGCGTCGACGCTGTGCATCATCGGCGACACCGACGAGGAGGCGCGGCGGCGGGTGCCCGAGGGAGCGCGGTTCGCCTACCCCGGTGACGTGGCCTCGTACGGGCTGGTCGGGACGGTGGACACCATCCGCGACCGGATCGCCGCGTACGAGGCCGTCGGGGTGCGCGAGCTGGCGATCGCGTTCGACGACCCGACGGGCACCGAGTCGGTGCGCCGGTTCGCCGCCGCGTTCCTGTAGGCCCGACCGGTCCGACAACCCGCGAGGCTCGGCGGAAGTCGTTGCGGCACAACGGTGTGCCGCGTTCGGCGGAGGGGCGCTAGAGCGCGCGGAGCAGGGGCAGCACGTCCTCGGAGAACTCGGTCAGGAACTTCTCCTGGTCGTGACCGGGGCCGTGGAACACCAGGTGGTTCAAGCCCGCGTCCACGTACGGCTTGATCTGCGCCACCGCGTCCTCGGGGTCGGACGCCACGATCCACCGCTTGGCGACCTGCTCGATGGGCAGCTCGTCGGCGAGCCGCTCCATCTCCGCCGCGCTGCCCACGCTGTGCTTCTGCTCGGGGGTCAGCGAGAGCGGGCCCCAGAACCGGGTGTTCTCCAGCGCGGCGGCGGGATCGCGGTCGTAGGACAGCTTGATCTCGATCATGTGGTCCACCGCGGCCGGGTCGCGGTCGGCCTTGGCCGCGCCCTCGGCGACCGCCGGCAGCAGCTGCTCGGTGTAGAGCTCCATGCCCTTGCCGGACGTGCAGATGAACCCGTCGCCCGCGCGGCCCGCGTACCGCGCCACCGTCGGGCCGCCCGCCGCCACGTACACCGGCACGGGGCGTTCCGGGCGGTCGTAGATGGTGGCGCCGACCAGCTTGTAGTACTCGCCGTCGAAGTCGACCTCGGATTCGGTCCACAGCCTGCGGATCAGCGTGACGGCCTCGCGCAGCCGGGCGAACCGCTCCTTGAACTCCGGCCACTCCCGGCCGGACACCGCGATCTCGTTCAGCGCCTCGCCGGTGCCCACGCCCAGGAAGACCCGGTCCGGGTAGAGCACGGCGAGGCTCGCGAACGCCTGCGCGACGACGGCCGGGTTGTAGCGGAACGTGGGCGTGAGCACGCTGGTGCCGAGCTTGACCCGGCTCGTCCGCTCCCCCACCGCGGCCAACCAGGTGAGCGCGAACGGCGCGTGGCCGCCGTTGTGCCGCCACGGCAGGAAGTGGTCGGACACCGTGACGCTGTCCAGACCGACTTCCTCCGCGCGCACCGCGTACTCGACCAGCTCGCGCGGGCCGAACTGTTCCGCGGACGCCTTGTAACCGATCTGCACCGACATCGCCGCTCCCGTGTTGTGCCGCCCCGTTCCGACTCTAGGGGATCTTGCGGAGCGCTTCCCGTCGGCCGCCGGCTCAGCCCATCGTCTTCTGGCCGTCGATCGTCTCGCGGATGATGTCGGCGTGGCCCGCGTGCTGCGAGGTCTCGGCGATGAGGTGCAGCAGGACGCGGCGGGTCGACCAGCTCGCGCCCTGTTCGAACCACGGCGCGACCGGCAGCGGGTGCGCCTGGTCGAGGTCGAGGGTGGCGACGACCTCCTCGGTGCGGGCGGCGGTCTCCTCGTAGCGCTTCAGCTCGGCCTCGAGGGTTTCCTCGGGGAGCAGGCGGTGGCCGTCGGCCCAGTCGGCCTGGACGCTCTGCATCAGCTCCGCGCCGCCGATCGCGAACCTGAGCCAGGTCTCCTCGGTGGTGCGCACGTGCTTGATCAGGCCGCCGAGGGACAGCGCGCTGACGGTCGGGGTCAGCCGGGCCTGCTCCTCGGTGATGCCGCGGACGGTGTGGCGCAGGAAACCGCGGTGGCGGGCGAGGACGGTCAGCAGGTCGGTCAGCTCGGTCATGGTGCGTCCTGTCGTGTGCGGCCCGGACGGGGTGTCGGGGCCTGGTTCGTGGCTGGCTCTGTGGTGCTGTGACCACCGTATGACCGAATGCGGACAGGTGGTGTCCTCGATCGGTGACCCGGTGGGGTGGGATTTTTCGACTTACGCTTCGTCGCGTGGACTTGCCCGTGATGCCGCCGGTGCGGCCGATGCTCGCCAAGGCCGTGCACGCGGTGCCGCGCGAGCCCGGGCTGGTGTACGAGCCGAAGTGGGACGGGTTCCGCTGCGTGGTGTTCCGCGACGGGCCCGAGTTGGAGTTGGGTTCGCGCAACGACCGGCCGTTGACCAGGTACTTCCCCGAGGTGGTCGAGGTGCTGGCGCGGGGGTTGCCGCAGCGGTGCGTGGTCGACGGCGAGATCGTGATCGTGACGCCGGGCGGGTTGGACTTCGACGCGTTGCAGTTGCGGCTGCACCCGGCGGCGTCGCGGGTGCGGAAGCTCGCGGTGGAGACGCCGGCCGGGTTCGTGGCGTTCGACCTGCTGGCGCTGGGTGATCGGGACCTGACGGGGGTGGCGTTCGCCGAGCGGCGACGGTTGCTGGAGTCGGTGCTGGAGGTGGGGCCCGGGTTGTACCTGACGCCGGCGACGACCGATCCGGACGTGGCGGAGGACTGGTTCACCCGGTTCGAGGGCGCCGGGTTCGACGGGGTGGTCGCGAAGTACCCGGACCTGCCGTACGCGCAGGACAAGCGGGTGATGTGGAAGGTCAAGCACGAGCGGACGGCGGACTGCGTCGTGGCCGGGTTCCGGTGGCACAAGGACGGTGTCGGGGTCGGGTCGTTGCTGCTGGGGCTGTGGGACGACGGGCGGTTGCACCACGTCGGGGTGGCGTCGTCGTTCTCGGCGGCTCGGCGGGTCGAGTTGGTGGCCGATCTGGAGCCCTACCGGGAGGGGGCCTGGGACGGGCACCCGTGGGCCGCCTGGGTGGAGGCCGATCGGGTTGCCGGTGGGGGTGAGGGCGCCGGTGGGCAGGGTATGACCAGTCGGTGGAACCCGCGGAAGTCGTTGGCGTGGGAGCCGTTGCGGATCGGGTTGGTGGCCGAGGTGCGGTACGAGCACCTTCAGGCTCGGCGGTTCCGGCACACCGCGCGGTTGTCGCGGTTCCGGGCCGATCGGGAGCCGGGGTCGTGCACGTACTCGCAGTTGGACGAGGTTCCGCCGGCCGAGTTGGCCGAGTTGTTCCCGGGTGGGTCGGCTAGTTCAGGGTGACGATGGCGGCGTTCAACGCGGTGGCGAACAGGACCCAGGCCAGGTAGGGCACCAGGAGCAGGGCGGACGGCCGGTGGCGGCGGAACGCCGTGATGGTCCAGATGATCGCGATCGCCAACGCGATGATGTCCACCAGGGCCAGGGTGTACCGCTCGGCGGCGAAGAACAGCGGGGTCCACAGCGCGTTCAGGAGGAGTTGGACCGCGTACGGGAGCAGGCGGGTGGTGGTGCCCTCCGCTTTCCAGACCAGCCAGCCGGACACCGCGATCAGCACGTAGAGGACCGTCCACACCGGACCGAACAGCCACGACGGCGGTGCCCAGGGCGGTTGGGCCAGTGCCTGGTAGCGCTCGGACGCCGAGACCGCGGACAGCGAGCCCACGACCGCGGTCACGGCCACGGCGGCGACGAAGACGGCCAGGCCGACGAGGGGGTGACGGGTCGTCGCGGTGGTCATGGTTCGAGGCTAGGAGGCGCGTGGGGCGTTCGCACGACGGGCGGCCGGTCCTTCTCCGAGGGCCGACCGCCTCGTGGTCAGGCCACCTCGTAGGTGAAGAACGCGCCGTCGCCGAGCATGACCCGCGCGCCCGGCGCGAGCAGGGCCGGGATGAGGCCCGCCAGGTCCTGCGGCGACCAGCCGGGCACCAGGATCGACGTGCCGTTCTTCGAGCCCAGGTCGACCACGTGCACGTCCCAGCCCTCCAGGCGCACCTCGACGTGGTTGCGGGAGATGTCGTTGCCCTGGATCTTGACCACGTGCGGGCGGTTCGGGCCGCGGTCGGACACCTGCGGGTCGCGGCCCAGGATCACGCCTCGGTCCAGCGGGATCAGCTCGCCGGTGGACAGGCGGAGCACGCCCAGCGGGGGGCGGGGCACGATCATCGGGTCCTGCGGCTCGATGTACTGGCCGCAGATCCGGCACGAGATCGCGTGGTCCGGGTTCAGGTGGCCCACGGGGCACTTGGTCGAGCGGACCTTCGCCTTGCCCGTGGGCGCGGACAGGTCCTCGGCTCCGGGGCGGCGGCGCAGTGCCGTTTCGTTCGGGGGTGGGCGGTTGAAGTCCGGGTCCACGACGGTGGTCGGGGATTCCGCCGGGGGTGCGGGGCGTGGGGGTTTCGGGGCCTCGAACTGGCGGCTCGGGGACGGGGTCGGCTGCGGGAACGGCGGTGACGTGGGTGGGGACGTGGGGTGCGGGATCGGCGGTGAGGTCGGGTGCGGGGTCGGGGTGGGGTGTGGAGCGGGGTGCGGGATCGGCGGTGACGTCGGTTGGGCGGTCTGGGGCGGGGACGGGGAGAAGCCCTTGGGGAGGTCCTGCTTCTCCAGGCGGACCACCAGGTGGCCCGCTCGGGCCACGCCGCGTTCCAGCGGGAGTTCCGCGCCGTCGGCCTCGCCGGTGGACAGGGTGAACTCGCGCACGCCCTCCACGACGGCCAGGTCGAGCCACTGGGCGACCTCGTCGGCTCGCACCTCGTAGCCGTCGACCCGGACCACGACGGAGCCCCGGACCACCAGGCGGCGGTGCTCGGTGGTGTAGCGGGCCAGGGCGAAGCTGCCCACGGAGCGCAGGCCCTCCTGGACGATTTCGCTCAGCACCTCGTCCACGCCCGCGCCCGCCCGGATCAGGTCCCAGCAGCGGCCGACGATCTCGGCCTCCGGCGGGACGGCGAGGAGGAGCCAGGTGCCCTCGGCCACCACCGCGACACCGGGGCCGGGGCGGTAGCCGATCACGGTGCCGGCGGCGGGGTCGGTCCGTCCACGACGACCACCGTCACGTTGTCCCGGCCGCCTGCCTGCACCGCTCGGCGCACGAGGGTGTCGGCCGCCTCGGCCGGGTTCGGCGTCGAGGCGAGCACGGAGGCGATCTCGTCGTCCTCGACCTCGCCGGTCAGGCCGTCCGAGCAGAGCAGGAACCGCTCCCCCGGGATCGGCGGGCACACCCACTGGTCCGGTTCGGGAGCCCGGTAGGCGCCCAGGGCGCGGGTGATCACGTTGCGGAACGGGGAGTTGCGGGCCTGGTCCTCGGTGAGCGTGCCGGCCGCGACCATCTCCGCCGCCTCGGAGTGGTCCGCGGTCAGCATCGTCAGGGCGCCCTCGGCGAACCGGTACACCCGGGAGTCGCCCACGTTGAACACCACCCAGTGGGGTGAACCCGCGAAGGTGACCGACACCAGGCCGGTCGCCGTGGTGCCCATGCCCGCGCGTCCGCCGACGGCGGCGTCCCGGATCGCGTCGTTCGCGGTGATCAGGGCTTGTCTGATGTCCTCCGGGCCGAGGTCCGGCCGGGAGTCCAGGGTGCCCAGGTGGGACACCGCCATCGCGCTCGCCACCTCGCCCGCCGCGTGGCCGCCCATGCCGTCGGCCACCACGAAGACGCGTTCGCCGGTGAAGTGGCTGTCCTCGTTCGACGTCCGCACCGCGCCCACGTCGGTCGCCGCGCCCACCCGTGCGTTCATCGGGTCACCGGCTCGGTGTGCGGGTGCGCCGGGTGCGTGGGGACGGGGGCTAGCGGTTCAGGCATTGGCGGCCCTTCTTCTGCTGGGCGGGTGGGCGTGGGCCTTCCCGGGGTGTGTGCAGTCTGGCCGATGAGGTGGGGTGGGTGTCGACGGCACGCGGAAGTTGTCCGGTGGGGGTGTCGGGGTGGGTGGGGGTCAGCTGAACACGGTGCGTGGGCGGTCCTCTTGGGTGCCGTCGATGTAGACGTCGACCTTTTCGTTGTAGAAGGCGATTCGGCCGGCTACCGCCCGGCTTTCCGGGAGGGGGGTGCGGTAGGCCCAGGCGATGTTCTCGTGGACCGCGTCGCCGATGACCGCCGACCAGTACTCGGCTGTGCCCTTGTACGGGCAGCCGGTGGTCAGGTCGGTGTGGCGCAGGAGGTCCTGGCGGACGTCGGTGAGGGGGAGGTAGTGGCGCGGGGGGAGGCCCGTTTCGAAGAGGATCACCGGGCGGGTCGAGTCGGCGATCACCACGCCGTCGATCTCCACTCGGATGTGGCGGCTGCTGGAGAGGGCGTCGATCCTGGTGTACGGGTCGCGCGGGTGGACGTAGACCGGTTCGTCCTCCTCGAACCACTCGTCCAGGGCGTCCCACTCGAAGCGGACCAGGGAGTGGAGGGTGGGGAGGGGGGAGGACGGGTAGGTCAGGGCGGCGGCCGTCGCCACCGCGTCCTTGACGTGGACGTCGTGGACGATGCCCTCGCCCCGACTGGGGGAGTGGCGGGTTTCGGCGGTCGGGGTGAGGGTGGCTTTGACGTCCCGCCGGGGGAAGTAGTAAGTGGGGTAGTAGGGCTTTTCCCAGACCAGGTACGGGGTTGTGGTGTCGGCGACCAGTTCGCCGGCCAGGTAGGCGCGGACGCGTTTGGCGCTGGGTTCTACGCGGACTCGGCCGCGTTCTGCGGTGGTCATGGGCTTGACGCTACTGCGGGCCGGCGGGAAGAGCGTGAAAGCGGCCTCGCCGGACGGGCAGTGCCTCCGGGGGTGGGGGCTTGCGCGCCCCGCGGCGCTTCAGGGGGTTGCGCGGGAGCGGAAGGGGAGGGTGTAGGCCTTGTCCCACAACGTTTCCAGAGGGCCCTTGGGGTTTCTCTTCAGCCATTGGGTGGCGAGGGTCGCCAGGGTGGTGGCCAAGGTCAGCCAGAGGGTGACGGTGAATTCCACTCGGTGCGGTTCGAAGGTGGTGGCCAGGCCCAGGCCCCAGGTGTAGCAGAGGGTCGAGGCCAGCAGGTTTTGGAGGATGTAGCAGGACAGGGCTGTCCGGCCGATCGCGGTGAGGCCGTTTTGCACGAGGCCCGGGGTGGTGATTCGGTGGACGGTCCTGGTGATCGCGCCCAGTAGGCCGAAGGCGACCAGAGGCGCGGCCAGGTAGCGGTCGGCCAGGAACCAGCTCGGACCGCTCAGGGCGGTCAGGAGGTTCAGGGGGATGCCGATTCCCAGGCCGATGAGCACGAGGTTGCGTTGGACGGTCCTTCCCCGTGCGGTGTTCTCCAGGGCCCCGGCTTTCAGGAGCAGGGCGCCTGCCAAAAACAGGGCGGTGCTGGAGGGGAGGACGAAGAGGGCTTCGGCCCGGAAGGTTTCCGGGTGGGTCAGGCGGGTGTGGACCTGGGTTGGCCAGCTGCTCGTGTCGGTGGGGAGACGGGAGCCGGTGAGGGGGTCCTTTTGGGTGACCATGAGGGCGGTCAGGAAGGTGATGACCGCGATGTGGAGCGTGGCGGTGATGGTCAGCCAGGTTTTCACGGTGCGGGTGGTGTGGTTCACGATGAACGCCACCGGGATGGAGATCAGCGCGTAGTACATGAGCACGTCGAATTCGAAGATCAGGACGTAGTGGAGGGTTCCCTCCAGGAGCAGCAGGGTCGAGCGCCACAGGTAGCGGCCCGGCCAGGGTGTCCGGTTCCTGGTGGCCGAGCGTGTCGCGGAGCGGTGTTGTAACGACAGGCCTATGCCGAACATGAGGGAGAGCAGGGCCAGGAATTTGCCGTTGCTCGCTGTTCTGAGCAGGGTTTCGCCCAGGCTGGTCGATTCGCCGAGGAAGGCTGCCGGGCCCGCCGGGTTGGTGAAGATCCAGATGTTGGTGGCCAGGGTGCCGAGGATCGCCACTCCTCGCAGGACATCCAGTGACGGGATTCGGGTGTCCATGGTGTTTTCTCCGCGGTGGTGGTGTGTGCGGAGAAAACTAGGTGTGGCACAGGGGTGCCGGCGTCCGTCCGAAGGTCGGCGTCCGTCCTACCTTGGGAGGACGGGGTAGTGGCGCGCGAGTGGGCTAGGTGCGGCGGCGGGCGTGTTGTCTTGCCAGGGCTCCTGCTCCCAGGATCAGCAGGATTGCCACCAGGCCCCAGCGGCGTTGGTCTCGGACTGCCTTGTTGACACCGCCCTGTGCCCGTTTTTCGGGTTCCGCCGCTTGATGTCGACCATCTCCGGGGGGCGACACCGTCACGTTCGAGGGCGAGGGCGAGGAGGGCGAGGGTGCGGCGGCTGGGGATTCCTGGGATGTGGGCGGTGATGGAGAGGCGGGGGAGGTGGGTGCGCCCGGGGGTGGCACCGGTTGGGCGGGGGCTGCCTGGCCGCCGGGGGGTGGTTGAGGTGGTGCGGGTTCGCCGGGTTGGGGTGGGGTCGGGGGTGCGGTCGTGAGTGGTGGGGGCGTTGTCGGTGGCGGCGGCGGTGGTGGCGGAGGAGGGGGTGGTGGCGGGGTGGGGTGTGTTGGTGGGGTCGGGGGGTTCTCGTGTGGTTGGGGGTGGAGGATTCTCAGGCAGGCGGTGGCGTCGATGGTGAGCTGGGCCGGGCGGTTGAGGACCTGGGTCACCCGGCCTGTGCCGTCCAGGGAGACTCGCCAGGTCGTGCTGCGGCCGGCGGTGTTGTTCTCGGTGGCGTAGAGGGCTTGGTCGGCGCCCAGGACCACCGCGCCGTAGTCGCCTGGTGGGAGGGTTCCGGTTCCCGGTACCGGGGCGACCTTGCCGCCGGTGGGGTTCAGGGTGACGACCTTCGCGTGGCCCTGGGGGCTGGTGGCCACTCCGTAGAGCTTGCCGTCGGTGGGGTTCAGGTCGAAGTCGTCCACCGTCATGGCTTCCGGGGAGGGCCAGAGCCAGGCGCCGCCCACCACGCGGAGGTAGGTCGGGGAGGTCGGGTTCACGTCCACGGCGAAGAGTTGGGCGCCGATTCTGACCACCAGGTGGTTTCCCACCACCGCGCCGGCCTTCGCGTGTCTCAGCAGGGACGAGTGCGGGGAACCCAGCGGGATGACGTGGCCCTCCCGGTCCACGGCGATGATTCTGCCGTCGGCGGCGATGCCGTAGACGCGTTGCTGGGACGGGGCGTAGCCGATGGCGTTGACCCGGTCCGTGAGACCCGCCAGGGCTGTTGTCGCGCCGGTGGGGAGTTCCAGCTCGAAGAGGGACGACGGGCCTGTCGCGCCGGCCTCGACCTGGATCGAGACGCAGATGGCCAGGGACAGGGGGTCGATCATCCGAATCGCTCCACCGCTGCCTGGAAGGCGTCCGGGCCCAGTTCCGCGCCGCCGCCGTACGGGTTCTGGAGCTGGTAGGTCGCGTAGAGGAGGAGGGTGATCGTCGCCGCGAGGGTGGCCACGATGAGCACGTGGGTGCGCATCAGCGGGCCGCCGAAGAGCAGCGGGAGGCCGATGGCCAGGACGCTGCCGATCACCAGCACGAACCAGACCACCGCGCTCACGCCGCCGCCCGCCGTGTCCAGGCGGTCCTGGCGGGCCTCGTAGACGTCCCACAGCTTGTTCGCGGCCTCGGTTTTGCGGTCCACCCGCCAGTCGTCGTCGGCGGGCGCGTTCGCGACGACTTCACGGATGCGGTCGAGGTCGGTCCAGCCGGTGGAAGTGAACGAGTTTCCCGATTTCAGGGACGGCCATTCGTCGTTGATGACGGTTTCCGCGTAGTCGCGGGTGAGTTTTCGGACCTCGTCGCCGGTGTCCTTCGACAGGGCGTCACTCGCCCAGGTGACGGCGACCAGACCATCTGCCTCGCGGTAGGCGGCGTCACTGGCCGCGTTCACCCCGTCGAACAGCGCGATCAGCACGAACGCGATCAGCACGGCGTGCAGGCCGCCCACGATGGTGAACACCTGGCCCGCTGCCTCGTTGTTCTCCGCGCGACCCTCGTCCGGGCCGTACCTGCGGATGAGGTAGGCCAGCGCGGCGGCGACCACGGCGGCCCCACCGACCCACAGCAGACCTGTGGTGTAGACGGTCATTTCTGCCCTCTCGAATTTCCACAGACCCGCGAATACACCTTTCGAAAGCTAGTGAGGGCTCGGTTCCGACAACAAGGTCATTCATCCGTGTGCCGGGAAAAGTCGGTCTTCCAGGTGATGATGTTCGACTCACGGCTGAGGTGACCGCCGATTGGTCCGCACGAGTGCGGTTTCGTACCTCCTTTCAGGGGATGTGGTTAATACAGTGGTGTCAGTCGGGTGCTGACGTAGGGTTGCGGTGGGTCGGGGCGTCGAACCGCTGCTGGGGGCTTCATGGAGATCGACGTGCTCGGGGAGGTGCGGGCCGTCGTCGACGGCGTGCCGGTGGACCTCGGGCACCGGCGCCAGGTGTGCGTGCTGGCGGCGCTGGTGGTGGAACCCGGTCGGGTCGTGTCGGTGGAACGGCTGGTCTACCGGGTGTGGGGCGAGGAGCCGCCGCCGAGCGCGCGGCGGTCGTTGGCCAGTTACGTGACGCGGTTGCGGCAGGTCGTGCCGGTGGACCGGCGGGCGGGCGGGTACGCGGCCGAGGTGGACCCGCTGGTGGTGGACCTGCACCGGTTCCGGGACCTGGTCGTGCGGGCCCGGGTGGCGCGGGACGAGGACGCGGCCGGGTTGTACGAGCGCGCGCTCGGGTTGTGGCGCGGCGAGCCGTTCACCGGGTTGGACGCGCCGTGGTTGGACAAGGTGCGGCACGACCTGGCGGAGGCGCGGTTCGCGGCCGGGTTGGACCTGGTGGACGTGCTGCTGCGGTTGGGCAGGCACGGCGGGTTGTTGCCGGAACTGACCGCGCGGGCGCAGCGGCGGCCGATGGACGAGCGGGTGGCGGCGCAGTTGCTGCGGGCGCTGCACGCGGACGGGCGGACGGCGGCGGCGCTGGACTTCTACGCGCGGACCCGCGAGGTGCTCGCCGACCGGCTGGGCGCGGAGCCGGGACCCGCGTTGCAGGCGTTGCACCGGCAGCTGCTGGCGAGGTCCGTGCCGCGGCAGCTCCCGGTGGGGCCGCGGGACTTCGTCGGCCGGGAGGCGGAACTGGCCGCGCTGGAGGAGGTGCGGGACTCGGGCGTGGCGGTGGTGAGCGGGATCGGCGGGGTCGGCAAGACCGCGCTGGCGCTGTTCTGGGCGCACCGCGCCGCGTCCCGCTTCCCGGACGGGGTGCTGCACGCGGACCTGCGCGGGTTCGAGCCGAGCGGGCGGCCGACGCGGCCCGAGGTGGTGGTGCGCGGGTTCCTCCAGGCGCTGGACGTGCCGGCCGAGCGGGTGCCGGAGGACCTCGACTCGGTGGTGGCGCTGTACCGGACGGTGACCGCGGACCGGCGGTTGCTGGTGGTGCTGGACAACGCGGTCGACAGCGCCCAGGTGGTGCCGCTGCTGCCCGGTGGTCCGCGCTGCTCGGTGCTGGTGACCAGTCGCAACCGGCTCGGCGCGCTGGCGGCCACGCACGCGGTGCGGGACGTGGTGCTCGACGTGCTGGAGCCGGACGAGGCGCGGCGGATGTTCGTGGCACGGGTGGGTGGCGAGCGCGCGGCGGCCGAACCCGGGGCGGCGGCGACGTTGTTGGGCGGGTGCGCGGGTTTGCCGCTGGCGATCGGGATCGTGGCGGCACGGGCGGCGGCGCAGCCGCGGGCGAGGTTGGCGGCGTTGGCGCAGGAGTCGGGGCTGGACGCGCTGGACGCCGGTGAGCCGCAGGCCGCGTTGCGCACCGTCTTCTCCTGGTCGTACCAGGCGTTGGACGCCGACGCGTCCGTCCTCTTCGGACTGCTGGGCCTGGCACCGGGTCCCGACGTGTCGCTGGCCGCGGCGGCGAGCCTGGCGGGCGCGTCGGTGGGGCGGACCCGGTCGGCGCTGCGGGCGCTGGAGGTGGCGAACCTCGTGCAGCAGCACCGACCCGAGCGGTTCCGGATGCACGACCTGGTGCGGTTGTACGCGGCGGAGCTGGCCGCCGGGCGGCTGGACGCGGTGGAACGCCTGGAGAACTGGTACCTGCACTCGGCGAACGCGGCGGCGGAGCGGTTGTACTCCTACAAGACCCGGCTCCCGGTGGGGTCGACCGACCTGCCGGTGCCGGTGATCGCGGACGAGTTGGCCGCGATGGCGTGGTTCGACCAGGAGCGGGCGAACCTGCTGGCCGTGGTGACGCAGGGGCGGAGTCGGGTCACGGCGCGGCTGGCGGACGTGCTGCGCGGGTACTTCTGGCACCGGATGGACGCGACGGGGTGGCGCGCGACCGCGGAGAGCGGCCTGGCGGCGGCCCGCGCGTGGGGCGACGGGCACGGCGAGGCGGCGGCCCTGCTGAGCCTGGGCGACCTGCGGTTCAAGCTCGCCGACCACGACGGCGCGCTGGAGACCTACACCGAGGGCCTAGCGGTGGCGGAACGGGTGGAGTGGCCGCACGCGGTGGCGGCCATGCGATCCAACCTCGCGGGCGTGCACTGGCAGCGCGGCCGACCGGAGCAGGCGGCCGAGCACCTCCGCTCGTCCCTGGAGGCCTACACCCGGTTGGGCCACGTCGGCGGTCGGTCGACCGCGCTCGCGAACCTCGGCGTGGTGCTGCGCCAGTTGGGCCGGCTGGGCGAGGCGCGCGCGCTGAACGAGGAGGCGCTGGCGCTGGACCGGGAGCACCGCGAGCAGGCCAGCGAGGCGCTGACGCTGGGCGAGATCGGCCAAACCTGCCGGGAGTCCGGCGAGCACGCCGAAGCCGCGGCGTACCTGGAGCGGGCCCGGGTGATGATGGAGACGACGGGACCGCGCACCGGGTTGTCCGACGTGCTGCGCAACCTGGCGGCGGTCCGCCTGGCCCTGGGCGATCCCGAGGAGGCGCACCGGTTGGCGGAACAGGCGCTGACCGAGGCCCTGGACACCGGCGACCTCCAGCACCAGGCGCACGCGCACAACGTGGCCGCGACGATCCTGTGGCACCAGGGCGATCCGACCGCCGCCCGGCAGCGTCACGAGACCGCGCTGGCCCTGGCCCGCACCTCGTCGTGCCGCTACCCGGAGGCGGAGGCGCTGCTGGGCCTGACGACCGTCACCGGCGAGCGCTCGTACGCCGAACGCGCCCTGACCATGGCCCGCGAGTCCGGCTACCGCCTGGTCGAGGACCGCGCACTCGCCGCACTGGCCACAGTGGACGGTCACCCGGCGAACAGCAGCGCCAACCCGCCCGAGGTGTAGCAGACCATCAGCACCAGCAGCGGGACCTGCCCGGTGAGGTGCCGCTGCCGGGGGAGCAGCGCCAACGCCCGGTCGTGCGCCGCGACGACGGCGACGAGGTGCCCGGCCAACACCGCGCCGATCTGCACCGTCGACACCACCAGGGGCGCGGCGAGCACGTCGCTGGGCGTGAAGTCGTCGACGCCGAACAACAACGCGACCGCCCGCTGCCCCTCGACCACGAGCAACGAGTAGTAGTGCGCCACCACGTACCCGGCCACGATCGGCACCAACGAGTGCGCCAACTCGGCCCCGAACCGCCGACACGCCAACAGGTACACCCCGGCCACCAGCACACAGGTGACCACCAGCCCGACCCAGTCCGGCACCGGTGCCACCCGAGCCCAGGTGGGCGTGGCCGCGATGCTGTCGAAGGCGGTGGACCCGAGCAACACCGCGACCACCGCCACCAACCCGGGCCGCACCGGAACCCCGACCAACCCCCGGAACGGATTGCCGCGCACCGGGGAAAGCCGCCCCACCAGACTCGAGAACACCTCGAACCCGTCCGCGTTCTCGAACCACGCCCGCCCGTACCAGCCCCCGCCGACCAGGTTCACCACCGCGTACCCGACGAGGAACCACGGCAACGCGTGGGGCTCGACCAACTCCACCCAGGTGAACACGAGCAACCCGCCCGCGGCCGGCCAATACCCGAGCCACCCCGGATACTCCCGCTCCCGCCCCACCACCGTGACGAGCCGCAACGGGTTGAGCACCCGCCACACCGGCCCGAACACCATCGACAGCACCGGAACACCCACCCACACCAACACGAACACCAGATGCGGCCAGGCAGCGGCCGGCACGAACACCAACCCGACCGCCACCACCGCCCGCCCGACCCACCTCCCCCGCTCCCGCACATCACCCGACTCGCGCACCATCCCGGTGAACCTGGACTCAGTCCACAACAGACCCAAGGCGAGGAACGAGGCGAGCAGGGCGACCGCCGCACCTTGGAGCACGAGGTCCAACGGCAGCGGGAGATCGTGCCGCGTACCGACCCCGTGGGCGAGGCGGACGACCGTCACCTCACCACCAGCTGGGCCAACAGGGTGTCGGGATGCGCCTCGACGTCGAACGTGCCGGTGCGATCGGCGGTGAACTCCACCACCGCGGGCTTCCCGTCCTCGGCCCTGGCGAGCTTGTCGAACCCGTGCACATGGACGTCCACCGCCTTCTTGCTGGTGACACTGATCTTGACCCCGCGCCCCTTCACCACCTCGAACCGCTGGGGCGAGGCCTCGTCCACCGACAACCGCAACTCCAACGGCCCGGACCCACCCGCGTCATCCGCCACCGGCGGCGCGGAACACCCCGCCACCACCAGGAGCACGAGGGGCACCAGAAGACGGATCACAGCGCGAATTCCCTTCTCATCTTGGCGACACCACCGGCGGCGAGCCCGAGCCCGCCACCCAACGTCAACGCGACCAACACCCGGTCGAGATCACCGGGCCCGGCGAACGGCAACCGGGAGAACCGGAAGCTGTCGAAGTCCGGCACCCCCGCCACCACGAACATCGCCCCGACCGTCGCGGCGACGAACGCGGTGGCCGCCTTCCCTCGCACCGCCGCCACCACGGCGACAACGGCGAGCGGCCAGCACACCAGCCCCACCCCCGCCGCCCCGATCATCAGCGGCACGAACGACTCCCCGGTGACGACGAGCGTGGACGCCACCGCGTGCCACACACTCGCCACCGTCACCACCACCACTCCCCCGGCGAGCAACCACCCGGCCTTCTTGAGGAAGTACCCGCCCACCGCGAACAGCGCCGTGATCACCAACCACCACAACGGGTTGGGCCCGGGAACGACCTCCACCCGTCCCCGCACCACGGACCCACCCACCGGCACTTCCCACACGGCCCGCGAAGTCCGCTGATCCACTCCACGCCAGGTCTCACCCGGCCGAACAGCAGTCCCCGCCACCTCCACCACCGTCGCCCCACCGTTGCGCACCATCAACTGCGTCCCGTGGTTGACCATCTCCACCACCACGCCGGGCAACGGGGGCTCCACCGACACCACCCGACTGAGATCGTCCCGAGGCTGCAACCCACCCGCGTGCGCGGAGGCAGGCGGCGCCCCGCAGACCAACAACACCAACACCACCACCAACACCCTCATCGCCGAGAGGGCAGAACCAACACCGCGAGCAGAACCGCGTGGAGCGCGGCCAGCACAGGCGCACCGGTCCACATCTCGGTCACCGAGGGCAGCCGCCCGTACACGACACTCGCCACCACGAAGTAGATGACCCAGGTGCTGAACGCGGACACCCCGGCGAACACCCGCAACCGAGCCGGGCTGTCCCCACCGGGCTTGAGCCACCACAACAACACATCAGCCACCACCCCGGCGAACACGAACCCGAGCGCAGTACTGAGATTGGCGTACCCCGCGATCGCGGTGGACAACACCATGCACACCACGTTGATCACCGTCGCGGTACCCACCGGCACCCGAAACCGCCGCACGACAACCAACAACGGCGCCAACAACACGGTGTTGGTGACCGCGACAGACGCGCACAACACCAGAACCTGCTCGTTCTCCTGCCCCTTGGTGAACGAGAACGCCTCCACGATCCCGTCGGCGCTGAACACGGTCGCATCCCCGAACCCGGCGAACAGCAGGATCAACGAGGTGGTGAACGCCACCGACAACACCGCAGGAAGGAACTGCCGAAACGAGGGAGCAACCAACGCCCGATCAGCCCACGCAGTCCGCAACGGAGTGTTGAGGATCAGGATCATCGACGTGATGAGCCCCAAGTGCGTGGGACTGTAGAGAATGTCGATCCCCCGCTCGATCCCGAGGAACGTGTGCCACAGGTAATCCCCGAACCCACTGACCGCGAAGATCGGCAACGCCACCACAGCCGGCCCGTACCCGGCGGGAACGGCGTCAAGCCCCCGCAACCCCTGCCGGTAGTTCCGCCACACCAACCAGGAGATCCACGCCCCGGTGGCCGCGAACCCGGAGTAGAACACCGCGTGCCAGGGAGTGAAGAACGACTCCAACTGAGGCACATTGGCATGCGCCCAAGCATCCAGGAACAACCCGACGGAGAACCAAGTCCCCAACACCACCAACACGAGGTCGGTCCGAAACCCCGCCCTGACCCGCCCTTGCAGCACCATGGCCACAAGCCTGACGCCCCGACGAAACAAGAAACACCGTGCCACCACCCCGGTTGGGTGCGGCTACCCACACCACGCGCAACGGTCGCGCCCGACCAGACCAGGGGCCTCGTGTTCTCCCCGTATGGCCTGGGCGAAGCCCAACCGCATGTGTCAAGGGGGCACATTCAGCGCTACCGCCGGCCAAACTCACCAACGGCCCCCTTGACGCATGTGGTTGCCTCAGGCAGGCCATACGGGGAGAACACGACGCCCTAACCCCCGGAGGCGCTGCCCGTCCGGCGAGGACGCTTTTACGCTCTTACGCCCTAAACCCACCCCACCCACGACTACCGTGCACCACATGATCGTCGGTGCAATGATCGCCCTGGTCTCCCTCAGCTACCTCACAGCAGGCGCAGCGAGCCAAAAACTCCGCCCGGGCAACACCATCGGCATCCTCATGCTGATCGTGGGAACGAGCTGGACCCTGGACCACCTGCTCACCGACGTCCCCTTCCCCGTCCTCCTCCTGGCCAGGGTGTGGCCCGCGATCCTCGGCCACCTCCTCATCGCCTACCCCACCGGCAGACTGGAAACCCCGGGCCGCAGAACGGTGGTAGCCGCCGGCTACACCGAAATGCTCACCCTGGTCACCACGGGCTACTACGCCCCACCGGGCGAACACTGGGCCGAGGTGGCCCAGTCCCTGGAAGTCCCGATCACGTCCCTGGTCGGCTTCGGCATGCTCTCCGCCCTGTTCCACCGCTGGAGAACCAGCACAGTCGCCCAACGAAGAACCCTGACCGCCATGCTCGGCGCCTCAGCCGTCGCGATCATCTCCTTCGCCCTCTGGGAACCGGCGTCCAGAACCGGCCACGCCCCACCGGGCATAGCCTTCGCCCTCTCCCTCTCCAGCATCCCCTTCGCCTACCTGACCGGCCTCCTACGCCGAAGGTTCGACCGAGCCAACGTCGCCGACCTGGTGGTCCGCCTCAACAACGCAGAACCCCCGAACGTCCGGGACGCCCTGGCCGACACCCTCCACGACCCCACCCTGCAAATCGCCTACTGGGTCCCGACCCACTCCCACTACGTCCACGCGGACGGCACCCCTTTACACCCCAAGCAACCCCACCCCACGCAACCCCACCCCACACAAACCCACACCAGAGTCGACCGAGCCGGCACCCCGGTGGCGATCCTCCTCCACGACCCGGTCCTCGACTCCGAACTGGTCGAAGCGGCCTGCGCCGCGGTGGGCCTGGCCCTGGAGAACGAACGCCTCGCCGCCGACCTGAGGGCAAGACTCCGCCAGCTGGCCGAATCCCGGGCCAAAGTCCTGTCCGCGGCCGAAACCGAACGCCGCCGCCTGGAACGAGACCTCCACGACGGAGTCCAACAACGACTCCTGGCAGTCGCGATGACCCTGGCCCTGGCCGAAACCGTCCCCACCCACCGAAGCACCACCCTGCTCACCGAGGCGAAAACCTCGGTCCTGGCCACGATCGACGACCTCAGGGCCCTGTGCAACGGCCTGCACCCCCCGATCCTGACCGAACGCGGCCTCCCCGGCGCGGTCCGCGAACTGACCGCCCTCACCGACGTCGACCTGGCGCTCACCCTGGACACCCCACTCCCACCGGAGATCGAAACCACCGCGTACTACGTTGTCGCCGAAGCACTGGCGAACGCGACCAAGCACGCCGACGCCACGAGAACCAGCGTCACGATCACCGGCGGACCGGAGGAACTCACCATCCGGGTGGACGACAACGGCACGGGCGGCGCGGACCCGTCCGCCGGATCGGGACTGCGCGGCCTGGCGGATCGAGTGGAAGCAACCGGGGGCACCATGCGGGTACTCAGCGACGCCGAGGGAACCAGCGTGCGGGTGGTGCTCCCGTGCGGGTCGTGATCGCCGAGGACTCGACCCTGCTCCGCGAGGGCCTGACCCGACTCCTCGCGGAAGCGGGCTTCCAGATCACCGCGGCCGTCGACTCCGCCGAGTCGCTGCTGACCGCCGTCGGCGCGCACCGACCGGACGTGGCCATCGTGGACATCCGCATGCCACCGACGCACACCGACGAGGGCCTGCGCGCCGCCGTGGCCCTGCGCCGCGACCACCCCGGCGTGGGAATTCTCGTGCTCTCCCAATACGTCCGGGTCAGCTACGCGGCCGAACTGCTCGACCTGGGTGTGGACGGCGTGGGCTACCTGCTCAAGGACCGGGTGTCCGACCTGACCGAGTTCGTCGCCGCCATCCGCCGGGTGGGCGCGGGCGGTTCGGCGTTCGACCCGGCCGTGGTGGGCCACCTGCTCGGCAGACGCCGCGCGGAGAGCGACCGGTTGACCGAACGCGAGCGCGACGTGCTGATGCTGATGGCGGAAGGCCGCACGAACCAGGCCATCGCGCGGAGCCTGTACATCACCGAGCGGACCGTGGAGAAGCACTGCACCAACATCTTCGCCAAGCTCGACCTGGCGGCGAACCCCCAGGACCACCGGCGCGTGCTGGCCGTGCTGCGGTACCTGAACGGCTGACGCGTCCGGGTACCGCAGCAACGGGTCAGAGCACCTCGTACGCCCGCTTCACGGTCAGCACCACCGACCGGGTCGCGTCGGTCGCGGTGACCTTCACCGCGACGTACCCCGGCGACGCGGGATTCACCAGCGGCGCGTCGATGGTGGCGCCGCCGGCAAAGCTCGGCACCAGCTGCCAAGTCGCGCCGTCGTCGTAGGACACCTGCACCGTACCTCCGGTCAGGGCCGTGCCGGCCGGAAACTCGACGGTGAGGTCCATCGGCATGGACCGGGGCACCCCACCGGTGGCGTCCGCCGAGCCGGGCACGATCCGCGGCGTGAGCAGCGGGCCGGACGAGCCGAAGCCCCACGTCGCGTCCACCGCCGTGGACAGCGGCCAGTGCGGCCGGGTCACGTCGGCCCGCAGCTGGTAGTTCGCCGCGCCGACCGGCACCACGACCGCGGGCGTCGAGGTCGCCGCCGTGGCCAGGTCGGTCGATCCGATCTGAACCCCGTTGCGGGACAACGTGATCGTGCCCGTCGTGCCCGGATCCACGAGCACGTGGCCCGGCGCGTCGGTGAACGGCCGCACGGGCCCGCAGGACACCGAGACACCCACCGCGCACGTCGGCACGTCGGGGCTGAACACCGGGTGGTTCCACCGGTCCTGCGCGACCTGGCCGGCGGTCAGCGCAACGACCGGCCCCCGGATGTCGTAGCGGTGGTTGGCCGCGTCGAGGACGGTCGCGACGGCACCCCACTGCCCCGGCGAGAAGTAGGACTCCTCCACCAGGGCACCCGTCGCCGGCGGGTCCACCCGGAACTTCATCGTGTAGTAGCCGGTGGCGATCTGCGGCACGAGCCACACCTTCGTCCCCACCGGACGTCCGGCGCGCCCGAGCGAGTTGGTCACGTGCGCCATGGACGCCTTCGCGACGACCGCGCCGGTGTCGCCCGGCACCCCGGACCCGGTGCGGAAGTCGGCGAGCCGGTAGGTCGTGGTGCCGGACACGTAGGTGCCCCAGGCCAGGTAGTCCAGGCCACCCGGGTCGGGATCCGGTACCACCTGGGCGTTCTCGCCGTCCTGGACGGTCAGCGACGACCAGCCGGACGCCGGGTGGCCCACGCCGTACCCACCGATCCGGAAGTCGGTCGCCGACGTGTCCGTCCTCGGCAATGCCCGCCGCGCGGTGCGCTCGTCCACGGTCACCGAGACGTCGGTGGTGCGCACGTGGATCGCCTTGAACACGTGGGTGCGGCAGGTCGGGCAGGCCAGGTCGGAGTTGATCGTCCCGGTCAGCGCGTAGTCGCCGGGTTCGAGCGCGCGCCCCAGGACGCCCACCGAGGGCGACACCGGCTGGATCGCGTTGTCGTCCACCGCCTTGTCCAACCGGTGCAGCCGCAGGTCGGTCCGCTCGCGCGGCACCGGTGCGCCCGTCCGGTCGAGCAGGGTCACCGTCGCGGTGTGCAACTCCGGTCGCACGTCGACCGACAGCACCGTCCGCGCCACGACCGAACCGTCGGCCGTCCGCGCCGTCACGACACCCCGGTACCAGCCGACCGGCGCGACGTCGCCGTGCACGACCGCCTGCACCGACACCGTGGCACCGGCGTTGATCGTCAGCGACGGGTTGCCGATGGTCACCAAACCGGGCGCGGGCGTGCCGTCCACGGCCGCGAAGTCCGCCGTCGCGTCGAGCGTGACGGCGGAGGAGGAGTTGTTGCGCAACGGGATGGACCGGGTGGTGGACTGCCCGGCCGGGTGCGGGTGGGCGAGGGCGACGTCCCGGGTGTCGAACGCGCCCGGCACGACCGACTGGGTCACCGCCCGGCCGAGGTCGATCCGGCCCGCGCCCTGGCGGATCAACGGCGCGGTGTTCGGCGCCGCGGTCCCGATGAGCAGCGACTTGAGCACCTTCGCGTTGTAGGACGGGAACTTCTGCTTCAGCAACGCCGCCGCGCCCGCCGTGATGGCCGCGGCCGACGAGGTGCCGCCGCTGTTGCTGTAGTTCGCGTCCAGCGGCGCGCCCGCCGCGCCCGTCACCACCACGTCGTAGCCGGGCGCGAGCACGTCCGGCTTCACGGTCGGCGACCCGAGCACGCCGCGCCCCGGCGAGTACACCGCCATCCCGCCGGACCGGTCGGCCGCGCCCACCGTCAGTGCGCACGGCGTCACGGCGGGGCTCTCGACGAAGCTGTTCTCCCCGTAGTTGCCCGCCGCGATGGTGAACAGCGCGCGGTCGCAGTACGAGGCGATGGTGTCCAGGAGGGGACTGGGCGCGCTGGGCGAGTAGTCGCCGCCGAAGCTCATGTTGACGATGGAGGCGTGCGCGGTGTCCACGGCCCACGCCGTCGCGTCGACGGCCTGCGACTCGCTGCACTTCTGCTCGCCGGACACGGTCTGGCAGATCTTGCCCAGGGCGACCTTCGCGTCCGGCGCGACGCCCTTGTAGACACCACCGGACGCCGCGCCGCTGCCCGCGACCAGACCGACCATCGCGGTGCCGTGCAACGGACTCGTGCCCAGACCGGGCTCGCTGGAGAAGTTCGCGTCCTGGGTGACGACACCGGCGAGGTCCGGGTGGTTCACGTCCACCCCGGTGTCCAGCACGGCCACCGTCACGCCGGCGCCGGTCAGGCCCTGGCCCCACGCGACCGGCGCGTTGACGTCACCGGTGGCGGGCGTCGGCCAGGACGCGGGCACCGACTGGGCGGCGGCCGGCTTGAACGGCAGGTCCAGCCACAGCTTGCGGACGTCCCGCCTGGCCTTCCAGTTCGCCCGGGCGTCCTTTTTGGACACCGCGAGCACGTCGGCGTCGATCGGCGCGAGGTGGCGGCCCGCGCGGGCGGTGCCGAGCGACCCGGCCCGACCGCGCTCGGCGCGCTGGGCGATGACGGGGATGTCGGCGGAGCCGGTGTCGTCCAGCCCGGACTCCACCAGCAGGGAGACGTCGAACAGCCGGGGGTCGACGGAGCCCGCGGTGATCAGCGGCGCCACGTCCTCGGGCACCACGCTGACCCGACCGCGGTCGGTCGTGGTGGTGAAGCCGACGGTGCGACCCTCGGCGGGCGTGGCGACGGTGTCGTAGCCACCTCCCGGCCGCGGCGTCGCGACCACCACGTCACCCGTGACCAGGGTGATCCGGTGGGAGTCGGCGGGATCGGGTTGTGCGGCGGCGGCCTGCTCGGTGCTCGTCGCGAGCGCGAAGCCCGCGACCAGGGTGACGCTCAGGGCCGCGCGGAGGGTTCTCCGCGCGGCCGTCGTTCTCGCGCTGGGATGCACGTGCACATCGTCAACGCGGGTGCGGCGGGACGACAGACGTCGGACGCGGAACTCACCGGGTGCTCACCCGCCGTTCGCCTGACCGCCGGCGGCCGGTCCTGCCGGGCCGGTCCGAACGCGGACAGCTCGCCCACCCTGGCGAACCGGTACCCCGTCGCGCGCAGACCGCCCACGACCGGGTGGCCCGCCGACCCGCGCACGTGCCGTGGTGGTCGAGCGTGTGCGCGGCCGTGGCCTCGGCGGGTCCGCCGAACTCGTGAGCCCGCCGAGGTCGCGGGCCGGCGCGATCCTCCGCCCGCGACCGGTCAGGCGACGGCGTGCAGGTTCCCGTCCGCGCCCTCCAGGCACCGCGCGCTTCCGGTGCCGGCGGTGACGAACTCGGTGATGCAGCGGCCGAGCTGGGCGTGCGCGGTGGCGTTGGGGTGGAACGACTGCTGCGCCAGGTGGATGCCGAACGCGTCGAGGCCGCCGTTGACCCACGCGTACGGGTCGACCGTGATCCGCCGCTGCCACTCGCCGGTCGAGCTCGACCCCTTGCTGCACGCCTCGCGGTTCTCGGTGGCCCGGCTGAAGTCGAGGAACTTCGCGCCGCTGCGGGACGCGACACCGCGCAGCGCCTCGGCGAACTGCGGCACGGCCTCGGTGCGGCCGTACTTGGCGTCGTCGATGCGCAACGGGCAGCCGTACGCGCCGTGCAGCACCTTGTCCATCTTCTCCGTCACCGGCGAGGCGTACGAGGTGAGGACCAGGTTGTACTGCGCCGGGGTGTAGCCCGCCTGGCTCATCGCGGACCGCACGTCGGACAGCGCCTTCTCGACCTTGGGCGCCATCGCGGCCAGCCGGGCGGGCCACTCGGTGCGCAGCGAGGACCGGCAGCTCGGGCCGAACGGGTTCGCCCACGCGCCGATGCAGTCCAGGATGGTGTCGGCGAACCGCGGGTCGTCGTTCGCGCCGACCTGCACGACCACCGTGGTGACGCGGTACCGGGTGGCGATCCCGATCAACCGCCGAGCCTGCGAACCCTCGGTGTAGTGCGTGGTGTCGGCCAACGACACGTTCGCCGCGTCCGCGCCCGAGCAGGCCAGGTTGACCGTGCGCGCGGCCAGCGCCGTCTTGTGGATCATCGACTGGGTGGAGCGGTGGCACCAGTTGCCGCCCTCGCCCTCGGTGCCCGCCTCGTAGGAGCCGGCGCCCTCGCCGGACATCGCGCTGTCACCCAGGGAAACCACGGCGGTGGGCCGGTCGTCCACCGCGCTCGCGACCGACGGTAGTGCTGCGGACGCCAGCAGAACCACACCGGCGACCAGGCCGAATCGGTGCCACGACAAGGGAAACCTCCACGGCAGGGGACGGTGGATCGCCTCACCGTAATCAGGTGATCACCCTCCGACAACACGCTGCGCTTCGGGGTTCCGCAGGCCTGCGCGCAGCGCGGGGCCCGGACACGACGCGGCGGTCAGGCGCAAAGCACGAGGCCGGACACGACACGGCAGTCAGACACAAACGCGGGGCCGGACACGACACGGCAGTCGGGCTCAAAGCACGGGGCCGGACACGACACGGCAGTCAGGCGCGAAGCACGTGGCCGCGCACGACACGCGAGGGGGCGGGGGGGTGGGCCGGCCCTTTCGGCGGTTGTCCTTCGGGGCGTCGGCTCGACACCCTGGTCGTCCTCGACCCCAGGGAGACGACATGCGGTGGTTGGTCGCGGTCCTGCTCGTGCTCGTCTCGGCCCAGCCCGCGCACGCCGCGGCGTTCGGGCTGAAGGTCGACTTCTCCGACGCCGCCACCGCGCCGGCCGCCGGCTACGTCCGCGACTTCGGCGAGGCCTACGGCGCGCGCGGCACGGCGACCTACGGGTGGGTCGCGCTCGGCACGACCACCCCGCTGAACCTGGTCGGCAACGGGCGGAACCGCGGTGGTGGCGGCGATGTGCGGTTAGCGACGTTCGTGCACGCGCAGCTGCCGTCGACCTCGCCCGGCGTCGCCACGCCCGGCTCGTGGGAGGTCGCGGTCCCGAACGGCGCCTACACCGTCACGGTCGCGGTCGGCGACGCCGGCACCGCGGTCGACAGCACGCACTACCTCAACGTCGAGGACCAGAACGCGATCGCCGGCTTCGTGCCGACCGCGGCGGTGAAGCACGCCGTCGCGACCCGGGTCGTCACGGTGTCCGACGGCCGGCTGACGCTGAGCCCGCGCGACGGGACCAACACCAAGGTCGACTACGTGGACATCGCGGCCGTCACCGACACCGCGCGGCCGTCGGTGCGGACCGTCACGCCCGCGAACCTGGCCACCGCCGACCCGACCACGAGCGTCGTGGCCGACCTGCGGTTGCCCGGCGGCGCGGTGGACCCGGCGTCCCTGGCCGGCTCGGTGCGGCTCACCCGGCTCGACACCGGCGCGGCGGTGCCCGCGAACGTGATCACCAGCGGTGGCGGCGACGTCGTCAACCTCTCCCCCACCGCGCCGCTCGCACCCTCGACGCGCTACCGGTTCGACGTGACCGACGGCGTGCGAGACGTCGCGGGCCAACGGTTCCAGCCGTTCTCCAGCGTGTTCACCACCGGGCCGGGCGGCGGTGGTGGCCCGGTCGCGTTCCGCAAGACGGTCGGCGTGGCCACCGGCGCGCCGTTCACCAGCATCGCGTTCGGACCCGACGACAGGCTGTACGCGGCGACGTTCAGCGGCTCGATCCACCGGTTCCCGGTCAACCCGGACGGCACCCTCGGCACCGCCACCGTGATCGACACCGTGCGGACGCACGCCACGAGCGCCGGACTGCCGGGCGCGCCGGACCGGACCGTGATCGGGTTGGCGTTCGACCCGTCGTCGACCACGCCGGTGCTGTGGGTGACGGACAACTTCGGCGGCACCGCGAACGCGCCGGACTGGTCGGGCAAGATCGCCCGGCTGAGCGGGCCGGACCTGTCGGTGTACACCGAGGTGGTCACCGACCTGCCCCGCTCGATCAAGGACCACGAGACGAACTCGCTCGCGTTCGGCCCGGACGGGAACCTCTACCTGACCCAGGGTTCGATGAACGCGATGGGCGCGGCCGACGGCACCTGGGGCAACCGGTCCGAGCACCTGCTCAGCGCCGCGGTGCTCAAGCTGACGCCCGGCAGGCTGCCCGCGACGCTGCCGGTGAACGTGCGCACCGAGGCGCCCGGCGGCTACGACCCGTACGCGGCGAACGCGCCGCTGACGATCCACGCGACCGGCGTGCGCAACGCTTTCGACCTGGTGTGGCACCGCAACGGGCACCTGTACGCGCCGACGAACGGGTCGGCGGCGGGCGGCAACACCCCGGCGTCCGCGCCGACCTGCGCGCGCGGCCCTTACACCGGCCCGGCGGTGCCCGCGATCACCGCCAACCCGCAGGCCGAAACCGACTACGTGTTCGACGTGAAGCCGGGTCGGTACTACGGGCACCCGGCGCCGGTGCGCTGCGAGTTCGTGCTGGCGGGCGGCAACCCGACCGCGGGCGTCGACCCGTTCGAGGTCTCCGCCTACCCGGTCGGCACCGCGCCGGATCGCAACCTCGACCTGTCGGGGGTGTACGACGCCGGGTTGCACTCCTCGGCCGACGGCGCGATCGAGTACCGGGGCGGCGCGTTCGGCGGTCGGCTGGACGGCCGGCTGCTGACCGTGCGCTACTCGTCGGGTCAGGACGTGCAGAGCTTCGACGTGGCCCCGAACGGCACGTTGTCGGGACGCACCACCGGGATCACCGGCCTGACCGGCTTCAACCAGCCGCTGGACCTCGCGCAGAGCCCGACCACCGGCTACCTGTACGTGACCGAGCTCGGCGCGAACCGGATCACCCTCGCCCGACCGGCCTGACCGGGTGTGGCCACTGTGGACAGTCCACAGTGGCCACACCGGGCGTCACTTGGGCTCGTACGCCAGGTTCGGCCGTAGCCAGCGCTCGACCTCGGCCACCTCGACACCCCGCCGCTTGGCGTAGTCCCGCACCTGGTCGAGCCCGATCCGGCCGACGGTGAAGTAGCGCGACTCCTCGTGCGCGAACAGCAGGCCGCTCACGCTGGCCGCCGGCGTCATGGCGAACGAGTCGGTCAGCGCCATGCCCAGCTCACCGGCGTCCAGCAGCGCGAACAGCTCGTCCTTCTCGCTGTGGTCCGGCGACGCCGGGTAGCCCAGCGCCGGCCGGATGCCGCGGAAGCGCTCCGCGTGCAGGTCGGCCAGGTCCGGGTCGGAGTCGGGTTCGTACCAGTCGCGCCGGGCGTGCAGGTGGGCGTACTCGGCGAACGCCTCGGCCAGCCGGTCGGCCAGCGCCTTCACCATGATCGCCTTGTAGTCGTCGTTCTCCTTCTCGTACCCGGCGGCCAGGTCCTCGGCTCCGAGGATCGTCACCGCGAACCCGCCGACGTGGTCGCCGGACGGCGCGACGTAGTCCGCGAGGCACCGGTTCGGCTGACCCGCGGGCTTCTTGGTCTGCTGGCGCAGCATCGGGAAGCGCGGGCCGTCCTCCAGCACCACGTCGTCGCCCTCGCTGTGCGCGGGCCAGAACCCGTACGCGCCGCGGGCTTCCAGCGACCGGTCGGCGACGATCTCGTCGAGCATCTCGTTCGCCTCGTCGTACAGCTCGCGCGCCTCGGGCTTGTCCAGGATCGCCGGGAACTTGCCCTTCAACTCCCACGCCAGGAAGAAGAACTGCCAGTCGATGAACTCGCGCAACGTGGCCAGGTCCGGCCGCAGCTGCTTCAGGCCGGTGAACACCGGTGTCGGCACCGCGTCGAACGAGACGACCTCGGCGTTGGCCCGCGCCTTCTCCAGCGACAGCAGTGGGGTGCGCTGACGGGTCTCGTGCTCCTCGCGCAGCCGCTTCTGGTCGACCCGGGTCGCCTCGGCCAGCACCAGGGAGCGCTTGTCGTCCAACAGGTCCGACACCACGCCGACCACCCGGGACGCGTCCAGCACGTGCACCGTCGTGGACTCGTACGCGGGCGCGATGCGCACCGCCGTGTGCTGCTTGGACGTCGTCGCGCCGCCGATCAGCAGCGGCAGCTTCAACCCGCGCCGCTGCATCTCCGCCGCCACCGACACCATCTCGTCCAGCGACGGGGTGATCAGCCCGGACAGGCCGACCGCGTCCGCGCCCTCGGACACCGCGGTGTCCAGGATGACCGAGGCGGGCACCATCACGCCGAGGTCGATCACCTCGTAGTTGTTGCAGCCCAGCACGACCCCGACGATGTTCTTGCCGATGTCGTGCACGTCGCCCTTGACCGTGGCGATCACGACCTTGCCGTTGCCCCGGCCCTTCGAGGCCTCGGCGTCCATGTACGGCTCCAGGAAGGCGACCGCGCGCTTCATCACCCGCGCGGACTTCACCACCTGCGGCAGGAACATCTTGCCCGCGCCGAACAGGTCGCCGACGACCTTCATGCCGTCCATCAGCGGACCCTCGATGACGTCGAGCGGGCGCTCGGCCCGACCCAGCGCCTCCTCGGTGTCCGCCTCGATGTAGTCCACGATGCCGTGCACCAGCGCGTGCTCCAGCCGCTTCTCGACCGGGTTCTCCCGCCACGCGGTGTCGACCACGCGCTTGGTGCCCTTGCCGTTGACCTTGTCCGCCAACGCCACCAGCCGGTCGGTCGCGTCCTCGCGGCGGTCGAACAGCACGTCCTCGACGTGCTCGAGCAGCTCGGCCGGGATGTTCTCGTACACCGCGAGCTGACCCGCGTTGACGATGCCCATGTCCAGGCCCGCGCGCACCGCGTGGAACAGGAACGCCGAGTGCATCGCCTCGCGCACCACGTCGTTGCCGCGGAAGGAGAACGACAGGTTCGAGATGCCGCCGGAGATCCGGACGCCGGGACAGCGCTCCTTGATCCGCGGGATGGCGTCGATGAACGCCTTGGCGTACCCGTTGTGCTCGCTGATGCCGGTGGCGACGGCCAGCACGTTGGGGTCGAACACGATGTCGTGCGCCGGGAAGCCGATCTCCCGCGTGAGCAGGTCGTAGGCCCGACCGCAGATGTCGACCTTGCGGTCGGCGGTGTCCGCCTGGCCCTTCTCGTCGAACGCCATGACCACCACGCCGGCGCCGTACGAGCGGATCTTGCGAGCCTGGTCGAGGAACTGCTCCTCGCCCTCCTTGAGGCTGATCGAGTTCACGACCCCCTTGCCCTGCACGCACTTCAGCCCGGCCTCGAGCACGCTCCACCGGGAGCTGTCGATCATCACCGGGATCCGCGCGACCTCGGGCTCGGTCGCGATGAGGTTCAGGAACGTGGTCATCGCCCGCACGCTGTCGAGCAGGTCGGCGTCCATGTTCACGTCGAGCAGGTTCGCGCCGCCGCGCACCTGGTCCAGCGCCACGTCGACGGCGGCCTGGTGGTCGTCGCCCTCGATCAGCCGGCGGAACTTCGCCGAGCCGGTCACGTTGGTGCGCTCGCCGATCATCACGAAGCCGGTGTCCGGACCGATCTCGAACGGCTCCAGGCCGGAGAAGCGGGTCCGCTCGGGCACGTCGGGCAGTGCGCGGCGGGGCGCGTCGGCGACCGCCTTCGCGATCTCCCGGATGTGGTCGGGACCGGTGCCGCAGCAGCCGCCGACGACGTTGACCACCCGGTCCGCGGTGAACCCGGCCAGCAGCGCGGCCGTCTCGTCGGGCGTCTGGTCGTAGCCGCCGAACGCGTTGGGCAGGCCCGCGTTCGGGTGGCACGCGGTGTAGGTGCCGGACAGCTTGGCCAACTCGGTGATGTGCGGCCGGATCTCGTCCGCGCCGAGCGAGCAGTTCACGCCGACGATGAGCGGGTCCGCGTGCGCGATCGACTCGTAGAAGGCGGCGACGGTCTGGCCGGACAGCGTGCGGCCGGACAGGTCCACGATCGTCACCGAGATCCACAGCGGCAGGTCCGGCGCGACCTCGCGGGCCGCCGAGATGGCCGCCTTGCAGTTCAGGGTGTCGAAGATGGTCTCGATCAGCAGCAGGTCGACGCCGCCGTCGGCGAGGCCCCGGATCTGCTCCTCGTAGGTCGCCTTGACCTCGTCGTAGGTCTTGGATCGGTACGCCGGGTCGTCCACCTTGGGCGAGAGCGACAGCGCGACGTTCAGCGGGCCGACCGAGCCCGCCACGAACCTGCCGCCGGCCTCGTCGGCGGCCTGCCTGGCCAGCCGGGCGCCCTGGTAGTTCATGTCGTAGACCAGGTCCTGGAGGCCGTAGTCGGCCTGCGCGATGCCGGTCGCGGTGAACGTGTTGGTGCTGGTGATGTCCGCGCCCGCGGCCAGGTACTGGCGGTGCGCGTCCAGGATGACGTCGGGGCGGGTGATGTTGAGCAGGTCCGGGTCGCCCGTGACGTCGTGCGGGTGGTCGGCCGGGATCCGGTCGCCGCGGTAGTCCTCGGGCTTCAGGCCCGCGGACTGGAGCATCGTCCCCCAGGCGCCGTCCAGCACGACCACGCGGCGGTCGAGCAGGTCGGTCAGCTCTTGGGTTCGACTCATGCGGATGCCTCCCATCTGCGGGAGGCGCCCTTCGTCGTGGTGACCACCGGTCGAGCGTGGCGGGCGGGATGCCCGTTGCAGCGCCTCTCGATCGATGCCTCAGCCTACCTCGATTGCGCACCCGGTGTGAAATGGTCCCACGGATCGGGAGGCCCCTGGTCGGCACGCGATTTCGGCCGAATTGCCGACGACCCGCCGATTACCGCGCCGGCCGCCGGCGAATTGCCGGTGCCCGACCGCGGCCGGCGGGTCGACTCCGCGACGGCCGCACCCGACCCGACCTCCGGTGTCCGACCTGCTGGGACCACCCCGAGGTAGCCCGACCCGACCCGGCGGGGCATTCCGATTCGACCACCGGTGGAATAGCACCCAATCGACGCGCGCGACGGTCGGCGAATTGCGGCGCGAATACCGGACCGCGGTCGGCCGGGTATTCGGGGCCCGCGCCGTGACGGAAATCGTGGCCGGTTTCGGACCCACCCCCGCGCGTCCGGCACGGCGCGGCGTGGCGCGCGTGCCGACGCCGGTGGGGGGCCGGTCGGACCGACCCCCACCGGTGGCTACAGCGCGGACAGGTCGACGGCGTCGGCCATCGCCTGGTAGCCCGCGTCGTTCGGGTGCAGCCGGTCGCCGCAGTCGTAGGCCGGGCGCAGGGCGTCCGGGTCCGCCGGGTCGGCCGTGACCCGGTCGAAGTCGACGACCGCGTCGTACTCGCCGGAGGTGCGGATCCAGGTGTTCAGCGCGTCCCGGACCGCCTCGCCCTCCTCGGTGAAGTACATCGCGCCCTTGAACGGCAGCACGGTCGCGCCGACGATCCGGACGCCCTTCGCGCGCGCCGCCGCGATCAGCTTCCGGTGACCCGCGATCAGGTCGGCGGCGGTGACCGGGCGGCCCGCCGGGAAGCACTCGTTCGCCCACGCGGACGCGCCGATGTCGTTGACGCCCTCCAGCACCACGACGGTGCGCACGTCCGGCTGCGCCAGCACGTCCCGGGCGAACCGGTCGACGCCCGGCTCACCGAAGCACGGCGAGCCGCTCAGCAGCCGGTTGCCGCCGATGCCCGCGTTGACCACGCCGAACCGGCCGCGACCGCGTTCGGCCAACTGGTCCGGGTACCGGTTGTCACCGTCCACAGTGGAGTAAGCGCCCTCGGTGATGGAATCGCCGAACGCCACCACCGTGTTCCGGCGCGGCGGCAGGTCCAGCACCTCGACGCCGCTGAGGTAGTACCAGCTCTGGGACGTGTCGGTGAACGCGGTGGCCGACGGGTCCGCGCGGTGGTCGCCCGACGCCCGGTAGCTCGTCGCGTTCGCGAAGCCGTGCCCGGTGGCGGGACCGGACTTCCCGGCGAAGTACAGCGTCACGGCCACCTTGCCCAGCGGCTCGACCGGCAGCACGACCGGGTCGCTCGCGAGGTCGCGGCCCGCCGGCACCACCGCCTCGGTCCGGCCGCCGAAGGTCAGCTGCCGCACCGACGCCACCGCCGCGCCGCCGGTGGAACGGGCGACGGTCGCGCCGGTGATCCGCAACGGCGCGGTGCCCGCAAGATTGGAGAACCGGACCCGCGCCACCGCGCCGCCCCGGCTGACCCGCACGACCTGCCGCACGGTCTGGTTCTCGAACCCGCCGACCGCCCAGGACGGCCCGAGCAGGTCGGTCGGCGCCTGCGGCGAGGCACCCCACGTCGCGCTCCACACCCGGCCGGGTTGCGCGGTCGCGGGCGCCGCCGCGCCCACCAGGCCCAGCAGCGCCAGGAACAGGACGAGTTTTCCCATGCTCTCCCCCAACTCGAAGTCTCCTCAGGAGAACACCACCACGTAGGTGGCCACCACCGCCAGCAGATAGGCGGGGTACCCGATCCGGGCCGCCCGGCCGAGTCGGCGCTCCACCGCGTCCCGGTGCTGGGCGGCGAACCGCTTGCGCAGCATGGCGACCAGCACGCACGCCGTGGCGAGCAGGATGAACGAGTAGTAGCCCCATTCCAGCGCGACCGTGTAGCTGACGCTGGGCAGTTGCGAGGTCACGTTGTTCAGCAGCACGGCCGTGCTCAGGATCGCCGTGACGCCCATCGACACCGGCGCCGCGCCGTCGCCCGCCTTGAAGAACAGCGACAGGTAGGTGACGGTGATCAGCAGGATCAGCGGCAGCAGGTTCTTGAGCAGGAACGGCAGCGTGTCCCGGGCGATCTCGACCTCGGTGGCGTACTGGCTGTAGTAGATGCCGCCGGCCGACGCGCCCGCCGAGGTGTCGCCGAGCGCGTCGCTGCTGCCGACCGCGCGCTGGAAGAACCGGGCGGACACCGCGAGCCAGTTGGGGATCCCGTCGATCGTGGCGTCCGCGTCCGCGCCGCTGCGCAGGTGGTGCTCCGGCGGCTGGTCCAGGATCTCCCGGTCGGTCACGTAGACCACCTGGTCGGCGGTCCTGGTCCGGTTCTGCAACAGCACCTTCAGCAGCTGGTGGTCGAACGGGAAGCTGCGGAACTCGAAGCCGTTCTTGAACCGGTCGGCCACCCGGTAGAGCCGGTAGGTGCCGTCCGGCCCGGTGACGTCGCGCAGCGGTTCGCCCAGCCGCAGGTCGGGCTTGACCGCGTTGACGAACTGCACGTCGGACGCCGCCGGGTCGCCGGAGTACTTGAGCCACAGGAAGAAGTCCACGAAGTAGGTGCCGTCGCGGGTGTCCAGGTCGCGGACCTCGTTGAGGTTCACGCCCGTGGTGACGACCTGCTTGCGCGCCAGGTGCCGCTCGCCGACCGACACCACCTCGCCGGTCTGCTCGCCCTGGCGCAGCGCCTCCGGCGTCGGCGGGTCGTAGAGGGTCAGCTGGTCCGGCGCGGACACCAGCCGGCGGCCGTCGCTGTGCACGAACGACACCGGCGTCTGCGCCGAGCCCGTCGGCGAGAAGTACAGCGGGCCGAGCAGCGCGGGGAACGAGTTGCGGCGGTCCTTCAGGCCCGCCCACACCTCGCGCACCCGGCGCCGGTCGGCCGCGCGGTCGGTGAAGCCGAGCCCGCCGGTGGCGACCGCGTGCAGACCGACGTTGACCGCCTGGCGCGCGGTCGCGGCGGGCCAGCTCGGCTGGTCGCCGTAGCGGGCGCGGAACTCCTCGGCCCAGGCGATCGCCGGACCGGACAGCGAGTCCGCGGCCAGCGGGGTGGCCAGGTGCACGCCCTGCGTCAGGCCCTCCCGCTTCAGCACGTCGTGGAACCGCTCGGTGGCCAGGTTCGCGGTGGTCACCACGGGCGCGTCGGACACCCGGCGCAGCGCCGCGATCAGCTCGGCCGCCTCGGGTTCGCCGGTGGCCAGCACGGTCGGCCCGGCGAGACCCTCCTGGCGCGCCCGCGCGACGGTCAGCGCGGTGGCGTCGCCGAAGTGCGCGAACGCGGCGCGGAACGCGGCCTGCGCGGACCGGCCGGACTCGTCCTCGGAGTACACGACGGTCACGGCGCGCACGTCGAGCACCCGGGCCAGGTAGGCGGCCTGGAACTCGGCCTGGGTCTGGTCGCCGAACGTGCTGCGGAAGTACCAGTCGCTCTCGTCGGTGACCCGGGAGGCGCTGGCGGTCGGGGTGATCGCGGGCAGGCCGGCGGCCCGGTAGACCGGCGACGCGGCGAGCGCCGTCTCGCTGGCACCGTGGCCCACCACGAACAGCGCGTCGCTCGCGACGACCCGTTCGGCGATCTCCTTGGCCCGGACCGGGTCGTCCGCGTCGTCGTAGACGGCCAGGTCGACGTGCCGGGACCCGGTCTCGTTCACCTTGTCCAGCTGGAGCCGCACGGCGCGTTCGACGTCCCGGGCCGCGACCGGGTCCCGGCCGGTCGCGCCGACGACCAAGGCCACCGTGACCGGCTCCTCGTCGGTGCCGGCCAGCGCGGCCCACGCGCCGCCGACCGCGAGCAGCAGCACGGCCAGGGTCAGCGCGATCGCCTTGCGCGGCAGCCGGCGACCGGGCGGTGGCGCGGGGCGCGGCGGGTCGACCAGGTCGGCCACGGCGTCCGGCACCCGCGCGGGCACGTCCCGCAGCTCCCGGCGGGCCCGGTCGGTGTCCGGGTCGGCCCGCAGGTCGTACGCCTGGTCGAGGCAGTAGCGCCGTTCACCGCCCTCGGTCAGCTCGGCGAGCCAGCGCCACGCGGGCTCGTAGTCGCGCTTCCTGGCCAACGCCTCGGCGAGCAGCTTGCGGGCTTGGGCCGGGTCCTCGGTGTGCCACCGCACGGCCTCGTTGGTCAGCGTGACCGCGCTGTCGGCTTTTTCCGCCACGCCGCCCGACGGTATTCGGCGACGCCGGACCCGATCGAGAATCCCTCGCGGCGGTGATGGCCACCCGATCAGCGGACCTTGGGACGACCACCACGTTCAGCGGCATCGATGCTGGTCACAGTGTAGTACTCGCCGCACTTTCCCCCGAAAGGGCAATTATTTCACCCCAAAGAGAAAAGCCGCCGGCCATTCTTCCGCACCACCCGTCACTCACTCGAAAGGGTGGTAATCGACGGTTCCCCGGTCACGACTTCCAGTCGGTACAACCGGCGAACGAGGAGGTGGGCCACGTGGGACTCAGACGGGTTGCGGGCGCCGCTGTGGTGTTGCTGCTGGCCGGCGGCATCCAGGCGCACGCGGTGGACGGGAACCTCCCGGGCGGCACGGGCATCGGCGTGGTGGTGTCCGGACCGGCGCGGGACACCGTGGTGCCGCGGGGACCGGTGCGGGTCACCGGCACCGCGTCGGTGGGTAAGGGCGTGGCGGTCCGGGACACCGCGCTGACGTACGTGGTCGACGCCTCCGGCAGCACCGGCGGCGGGTGCACCGGCGGTCCGACGATCCTGGACTGCGAGATCGCCGCGGCCCGGTCGCTCAACGCCACCGCCGCGGCGCCGGACAGCGTCGTCGGCTCGGTCGGCGCGGTGGTGTTCGGGTCGACGGCGGTGGTCGCGGACGTGCGGCCGGGCGGCGGCGAGCAGTCGCTGACCACGCCGACCGCCGACGAGGACGGCGACGGGGTCCGCGACGTCGAGGCGGCCGTGGCGTCGATCGGCATCGGGTCGATCGGCCGGTTCACCGCGAAGTCGTTCCCCAGCGGCACGGACTACGTGCCCGCGGTGACCGCGGCGACCTCGGTCACCGCGGCCCAGACGCAGGCGCGCCGGATCGTGCTGTTCCTGTCCGACGGGTTCTCCAACACCGACGTGCGGCAGGCGGTCGGCGCGGTGCCCGCCAACGTCGACTACTTCACCTTCGCGGTCGGCACCGGCGCGCGGTGCGTCGGCGGCGACTACACCACCTCGCTCAAGGCCGTCGCGGACCTGACCGGCGGCACGTGCACCGAGGTGCCCGACCCCTCGACGCTGCCGAGCGTGGTGCCCGGCATCATCGCCGCGCAGCTCACCGGGTTGACCCTGAGCGTGGACGGCGGCGCGCCCGTCGGGGTGTCCTCGGTGACGCCCGTGCTGCCGCGCACCGGACCGGCGGCGGTCGACTACGCGGTCGACACTCCCCCGCTGGAACCCGGGACGCACGAGTTGTGCGTGACCGCGCGCGGCACCGACGGCGGTGGCCCGGGCGCGGTCTCCGACTGCACGCGCGTGGTGGTGAACGACCCGCCGTCGGTGGCCGCGGGCGGGCCGTACGCGGGGCGGGAGGGCGCGGCGGTCGCGCTGGCCGGCGTCGTCACCGACCCGGACGGGCCGCCGTCGGCGACCCGGTGGACCGCGACGCCCGGAGCCGGCGTCGACGCGGGCGCGACCTGCTCGTTCGCCGATCCCACCGCCGCGGCCACGACCGTGACGTGCGACGACGACGGCACGTGGACGGTGGCGCTGGCCGCGAACGACTCGCTGCACCCGGACGTGGTCGCCTCGACGTCGTTGACCCTGACGAACGTGGCGCCGGCCGTGACGGTGTCCGCGCCCGCGAACGGCGTCCTGGTCAAGCGCGGCGCGGCGGTCGCGGTGACCGCCCCGTTCACCGACGTGGCGCGGCACGACACCCACACGTGCACGGTGGACTTCGCGGACGGCTCGCCGGTGGTGGCCGGCGCCGTGGCGCAGCAGCCGGGCGCGGGCACCTGCACGGCGTCGCACGCCTACACCGGCGTCGGGGCGCACAACGTGCTGGTGACGGTCACCGACGACGACGGTGGCTCGGCGACCGCGGTGGTGTCGGTGGTGTCCTACGTCGACGCCGAGGCGTGGGCGCTGAGCGCGACCGGGCTGCTGGGCGTGGCGAAGACACCGCTGGCCACCTGCCCGCCGAGCAGCGACCGGACGGTGGCGACGGCGGGCGTGCCCGCGGTGGGGTCGGCGCGGGCGCTGCACGCCGACTGCGCGCTGTCCGTGACAACCGGGCGCACCACCGCGAACGCCGGGATCACCGGCGCCACGCTGCTGGCCGGGGCGGTGTCCCTGGCGGGCGTCTCGGTGAGCTGCACGGCCACTGAGGACGGTGTGTCCGGCACGTCGTCGGTCGGGACGTTCAACGGGCAGACCATCGGCGACACGCCGCGCACCATCGGCGTGCCGGGTGTGGCGACCGTCCACCTGAACCAGACCGTGCTGACTCCGGGCGGCGTGTTCGCCCGGTACGCCGTCCGCGTGGTGACCCTGCTGGGTCAGGAGATCGTCCTGGGCGGCTGCCGACTCGGCTGACCCGGACGCGCGGACGCCCTCAACCAGGTCGGCTGGTACGAGGCCCGCACCGGCGCGCACGATGC
>NZ_JBFAEO010000067.1:0-41361 GCF_040642015.1 Actinosynnema sp. NPDC020468 | reverse complement strand
GTCCGGTCACCGGGCGGGCCTGCCGAGGCCCTCCTCGGGCAGCGGCAGCCCGTGGCAGTCCTGGTCCAGGCCCAAGTAGAAGGCGATCAGGCGGAGTAGGTGGTCGGTGTCCACCGGTTTGGTCACGTAGTCCGTTGCGCCTGATGCCAGTGACTTTTCCCGGTCCCCCTTCATCGCCTTCGCGGTCACCGCGATCACCGGGAGGTCCGCGTACCTCGACATGGCTCGGATTGCCGAGATCGTGGCGTTTCCGTCCAGTTCCGGCATCATGATGTCCATCAGGACCAAGGTCACGTCGTCGTACTGCTCCAGGGCGCGGACGCCCGTGATGCCGTTGTCCGCGTAGATGACCTGGAGGCCGTGCAGTTCCAGGACCGACGTCAGGGCGAAGACGTTGCGGAGGTCGTCGTCGACGATCAGGACCTTCTCGCCGTGGAAGCGCATCGGGGCCGGCGGGAGTTCGGTGGGGGCCACCAGGGTGGACACCTCGTCCTCCACCGGGGAGAGGAGTTCCGGTAGGGCCAGGGGTTCCGCGGGCGGGGGTACCAGGGTCTGGTCGCCCAGCGGGAGGTACAGGGTGAAGGTCGAGCCCACGCCCGGTTCGCTGCGGACGTCCAGCCTGCCGTCGAGCAGGGTCGACAGCTCCCGGCTGATCGACAGGCCCAGGCCCGTGCCGCCGTACTTGCGGGACGTGGTGCCGTCCGCCTGTTGGAAGGCCTCGAAGATGACCGACAGCTTCTCCGCCGGGATCCCGATTCCCGTGTCCTGCACGTCGAACGCCACCGAGTGCTCGGCCGTCCTGATCAGCAGCCGGATCTCGCCGTCGTGGGTGAACTTCACCGCGTTGGACAACAGGTTCCGCAGGATCTGCTGGAGGCGGTGTTCGTCGGTGTGCAGGGTGGACGGCACGTCCGGACCCACCGTGACGTCGAAGTCCAGGCCCTTCTCCGCCGCGAGTGGCAGGGTGATCGTCTCCACGTAGCCCACCAGGTCGGACAGCTGGACCGAGTCCGACTGGACCTGCATGTGGCCCGACTCGACCTTCGTCAGGTCCAGGATGTCGTCGATCAGCTGGAGCAGGTCCGTTCCCGACGAGTGGATGGTGCGGGCGAACTCCACCTGCTTCGGGTTCAGGTTGCCGTCCAGGTTGTCCGCCAGCAGTTTCGCCAGGATCAGCAACGAGTTCAGCGGCGTGCGCAGTTCGTGCGACATGTTCGCCATGAACTCGGACTTGTACTTCGACGCCGACGACAGCTGCCGCGCGCGGGCCTCCAGTTCGACCGAGCCCGCGCGCAGCTCCTCGGTCAGGCGCTGCGACTCGACCAGCAGGCTGTCGGTGCGGGCGTTGGCCAGCATGGTGTTCACGTTGACGCCGATGTTCTCCTTCAGCTGGTCCAACAGGTCCAGGTGGACCTCGGTGAACTCGCCGAACGAACCCAGCTCGATCACGCCGAGCGTTTCGCCCTGGAACACCACCGGCAGGATCACCAAATTCGCGGGCGGCGCCGCGCCCAGACCCGAGCCGACCTCCAGGTATCCCGGCGGGACGTCGGTCACCAGCACCGTCTTCTTCTCCGCCGCCACCTGGCCGATGAGCGCCTCGCCGCGGGCGAACCGCGCCGGGCGGCCGCCGCGCGGCTGGTACCCGTACGTCGCGGTCAGCTCCAGCGCGTCGGACACGCCGTCCACCAGGAAGAACGCGCCGTGCTGCGCCGACACCAGCGGCGTCAGCTCGCTCATCACCAGCGACGCCATGGCGTGCAGGTCGCGGTGGCCCTGCATCTGGCCGGACAACCGGGCCAGGTTGGTCTTCAACCAGTCCTGCTCCTGGTTGGCGCGCGTCGACGCCTTCAGGTTGCCGATCATCCGGTTGATGTTGTCCTTCAGGTCGGCGACCTCGCCGGACGCGTCCACGGTGATCTGCCGGGTCAGGTCGCCCGCGGTCACCGCCGTCGCCACCACGGCGATCGCCCGCACCTGCCGGGTCAGGTTCCCGGCCAGCTCGTTGACGTTCTCGGTCAACCGCTTCCAGGTACCCGACACGCCCTCGACCTCGGCCTGCCCGCCGAGCCGGCCCTCGCTGCCGACCTCGCGCGCCACGCGCGTGACCTCCGCGGCGAACGCCGAGAGCTGGTCGACCATGGTGTTGATGGTGGTCTTGAGCTCGAGGATCTCGCCGCGCGCGTCGACGTCGATCTTGCTCGTCAGGTCGCCCTGCGCGACCGCCGTGGTCACCTGGGCGATGTTGCGCACCTGCGAGGTCAGGTTGTTCGCCATGAAGTTGACGTTCTCGGTCAGGTCCTTCCAGGTGCCCGCCACGTTCGGCACCCGCGCCTGCCCGCCGAGGATGCCCTCGGTGCCGACCTCGCGGGACACCCGCGTGACCTCGTCGGCGAACGCCAGCAGCGTGTCGACCATGCCGTTGATCGTGTCGGCGAGCGCCGCGACCTCGCCCTTGGCCTCGACGGTGATCTTCTTGGACAGGTCGCCGCCCGCGACCGCCGTCGCCACCGCCGCGATGGACCGCACCTGGGTGGACAGGTTGTCCGCCATGACGTTCACGTTGTCCGTGAGGTCCTTCCACGCGCCGGTCACCCCCGGCACCCGCGCCTGACCGCCGAGCCGGCCGTCCGTGCCGACCTCGCGGGCGACGCGGGTGACCTCGTCGGCGAACGAGGACAGCTGGTCGACCATCGTGTTGATGGTCGACTTCAGCTCGAGGATCTCGCCGCGCGCGTCCACGGTGATCTTCTGCGACAGGTCGCCGCCCGCGACCGCCGTGGTGACCTGGGCGATCGATCGGACCTGCGCGGTCAGGTTGTTCGCCATGAAGTTGACGGAGTCGGTGAGGTCGCGCCAGGTTCCGGCGACGCCGGGCACCTGGGCCTGGCCGCCCAGTCGCCCGTCGGTGCCGACCTCGCGGGCCACCCGGGTGACCTCGTCCGCGAACGCGGAGAGCTGGTCGACCATCGTGTTGATGGTGTCCTTGAGCTCCAGGATCTCGCCGCGCGCGTTGACGGTGATCTTCTGCGACAGGTCGCCGCGCGCCACCGCCGTCGCGACCTGGGCGATGTTGCGGACCTGGGAGGTGAGGTTGCCGGCCATGAAGTTGACGGAGTCGGTGAGGTCGCGCCAGGTTCCGGCGACGCCGGGCACCTGGGCCTGGCCGCCCAGCCGCCCGTCGCTGCCGACCTCGCGGGCGACGCGGGTGACCTCGGCGGCGAAGGACGAGAGCTGGTCGACCATGGTGTTGATGGTGGTTTTGAGCTGGAGGATCTCGCCCCGCGCGTCGACGTCGATCTTCTGCGACAGGTCGCCCTGCGCGACCGCCGTCGTCACCTGGGCGATGTTGCGGACCTGGGAGGTGAGGTTGCCGGCCATGAAGTTGACCGAGTCGGTGAGGTCGCGCCACGTCCCGGCCACCCCGGACACCTGCGCCTGGCCGCCCAGCCGCCCGTCGGTGCCGACCTCGCGGGCGACGCGGGTGACCTCCGCGGCGAAGGACGAGAGCTGGTCGACCATGGTGTTGATGGTGTTCTTCAACTCCAGGATCTCGCCGGACGCGTCCACGGTGATCTGCCGGGTCAGGTCGCCCTGCGCGACCGCCGTCGCCACCTGGGCGATGTTGCGGACCTGGGAGGTCAGGTTGTTCGCCATGAAGTTGACGTTGTCGGTGAGGTCGCGCCAGGTTCCGGCGACGCCGGGCACCTGGGCCTGGCCGCCGAGCCGGCCGTCCGTGCCGACCTCGCGGGCGACGCGGGTGACCTCGTCCGCGAACGACGACAGCTGGTCGACCATCGTGTTCACGGTCGCCTTGAGCTCCAGCATCTCGCCCGCCACCGTCACGGTGATCTTCTGCGAGAGGTCGCCCTGCGCCACCGCCGTCGCGACCTGGGCGATGTCGCGGACCTGCGCGGTGAGGTTGTCGGACATGAAGTTGACCGAGTCGGTCAGGTCCTTCCAGGTGCCCGCCACGCCCGGCACCGCCGCCTGACCGCCCAACCGGCCGTCGGTGCCGATCTCGCGCGCCACCCGGGTGACCTCGCCCGCGAACGTGCGCAGGGTCGCGGTCATCGAGTTGAAGCTGTCGACCAGGTTCGCGACCTCGCCGCGCGCGGTCACCGTGATCTCCTGGGACAGGTCGCCCTCGGCCACCGCGGCGAGCACCCGGCTCAGCTCGGCGGTGGGTCGGGTCAGGTCCTCGACCAGGCCGTTGACCGCGTCGGTGGCCATCTCCCAGCCGAACGCGCCGCCGCCGGGCGCGAGCCGCTCGCCGAGCCTGCCCTCCTGGCCGACCGCCTGGCGCACCCGGACCAGTTCGCCGACGAGCCACTGGTTGCGCTCGGCTATCTCGTTGTACAGCTCGGCGAGTTCGGCCGCCCGGCCGTCCCGCGGCACGGCGAGGCGGCGTCGGAAGTTGCCGTCCCGCATCTCGCGCATCGCGGTCAGCAAGCGGTCCAGTGTCACGTCCGTGTCGTCCTGCGCGGTCGTCACGCGAACCTCCGATGTCAGCGGAACCGACCCAAGCCTGCCACTGTTGTGGTCACCTTGTCCGATAGGTTGGGGTCGACCCGACACGCAGGGAGCCGAGATGGCCCAGGGCTACCGGCAGGGCGCCGACGCGGTCCTCGACCTGTCCTCCTGGCGCAGGCTCGTGGACGGCTTCCACGAGGCCGTCGTCGTGCTGGACCCGGACGGGGTCGTGCGGCTGGTGAACCCGCTGGCGGCGGTGCTGTTCCCGGACGCGCGGCCGGGCACGCCGTCGGTTCCCGGCGGTCGGCGGCAGGACCTGGGCGGCGGGTGGACCGCGTGGTTCAAGGGCACCGAGGACTTCCTGGAGCGGGCGTCGCAGCGGCTGGCCGTGCTGGCGGACCGGGCCGAGGCGCTGCGGACCGTGGTCGAACTCGCGCCCGCGGATCACCCGGTCGTGATCGTGCCCGGCGCGCGCGGGCGGCTGGAGTGGTGGCGGCGCACGCCCGGCGGCGAGGTGTCGGTGTCCCGGACCACCCGGCAGGTGGCGGGCAAGGCGCTGCTGGACGTGCTGGACGGCGGCCCGGCGCGCGAGCTGGCGGCGGACGGCGACGGGCCGTGGACGCTGCCCGGCGGCACGTCGACCGCGGGTCTCGCGGTGCCGCTGGTCGGCGGTGGCGCGCTGGTGTGCTTCGGCGGGCCGCGGCACCTGGAGCTGTTGGAGCGGTTCGCCGAGCGGGCCGCGGCGGCGCTGGACGCGGCGACCCGGTTCAGCGAGCAGGAGCGGACCGTGGAGGCGCTGCGGGCGAACCTGCTGCCCGCGCCGCTGCCGGACGTAGCGGGCGTGCGGTTGGCGCGGGTGTTCGAACCGGCCCACCGCAAGGCGTTGATCGGCGGTGACTTCTACGACGTGCACCCGCGCGAGGACGGCAGCGCGGCGTTCGTGCTGGGCGACGTGGCGGGCAACGGGTTGGAGGCGGCCGCGCACAGCGGTCGGGTGCGGCAGAGCCTGCACACGCTGCTGCTGGTCGAGCAGCGGCCGGCGCAGCTGCTGACCCTGCTGGACGCGGCGTTGCGCGCGGCGGGCAGCAGGCTGTTCACCACGCTCGTGGTCGGCACGCTGGTTCCGGTGCAGGCGGGCGGGTTGCGGCTGGCGCTGGCCGCGGGCGGGCACCCGGCGCCGCTGGTGCTGCGGTCCGGCGGGCGGGTCGACGAGGTGGCGGTGCACGGCGGGATCGTCGGCGTGCTGCCGGAGGTGCGGTTCCAGCAGACGACCGTGATGCTCGCGCCGGGCGAGACGCTGCTGCTCTACAGCGACGGGGTGACCGAGGCGCGGGCGGCGGCGGACCGGCAGGAGCTGTTCGGCGACGCCCGGTTGAAGGCGGCGCTGGCCGAGTGCGTCGGGCTGCCCGCCGAGGCGGTCGCCGAGCACGTGCGGCGGGTGGTGTTCTCCTGGCTGGGCGCGGCGGAGCACGACGACCTGACCATGCTCGTCGTGCAGGCCGACCCCTAGGTCGACCTTCTAGATCGACACCGCCGAGCGGACGGTCAGGCCGAGTCCGACCACGAGCACCAGGGACGCGGTGAGCGCGGGCAGGGCGGTGAACCGGTCGCGGAAGCGCTCGACGGCGTGCAGCCGGTCGCGCAGCCGGACCAGCAGGAGGCCGACGGCGGTCAGCGTGACGGCCATGCCGAGCCCGTAGCCGAGGACCAGCAGCACGCCGAACCACGTGCGGCCCAACGCGATCGCGCCGAGCAGGACCACGAGCGCGGACGGGCTGGGCACCAACCCGCCCGCCACACCCATGCCCACCAACCCGGCCCGGTGCAGCCGGTGCCCGTGCCCATGCCCGTGGCCGAGCGCGGTGCCGTGCCCGTGGCCATGACCGTGCCCGCGTTCGTGGCCGGAGCCGGGTGCGGCGGTGTCGCGGGTGCGGCGGACCGTGGTGACGACCAGGAACGCGCCCACCGCGGCCACCAGCGCGCCGCTCGCCACGCCGAGCCAGCGCAGCGCCGACTCGCCCGCCAACGTGCTCGACGCGCTGATCACCAGACCCAGCACCAGCACGCCCGCGGTGTGGGTGAGGGTGACGGTCGCGCCGACCACCAGCGCGTCCCTCGGCGTGCCCGCGCGTCCGGCGAGGTACGCCGCGATCACCGTCTTGCCGTGCCCGGGCAGCGCGGCGTGCGACGCGCCGAGCAGCAAAGCCAGCAGCACGGCCAAAATCCCCACCCACGGGGTCAGGTCGCGGTCGCCGACCAGCCCGGTGAACGCCTTGGTCGCCTTCGTCAGCAGGGAGTCCTCGGCACCGCCCGGGGTGCCGGCCGGCGTGGAACCGCCCGGTGTCGCGGTCAGCGCCACCTCGCGCACGTCCGGCGGGTCGGCGAGCAGGTCGTCCGGGTACGCCCGCAACTCGCCGCTGACGCTGGCGGTCGGCGCCGACGAGGTGATCGTCACCCCGGCGCCCGCCGCGGTCATCTCCCGCCACCCGATCCGGTCCGGCCGGTAGGAGTCGCGCACCACGATCCGACCGCCGGACGCCGGCACCTCCAGCGCGCAGGTGAGCCGCGTGGTGGGCAACCCGGCCTGGCCGACCGGGGACTCCAGCACGGCCGAGCGCACGCGGGCAGGCGTCGACCGGCCGTCCACCTCGACGCCCGTCGTCCGCGCCACCTCCGCGCACTCGCGGTCGGCGTATCCGTCCACTGTGGACGGGTGTTCCTGGAGGGTCGGTATCTCGGCGAGGTCGACGATCGCGCGCACGTCGACGCGGTCCGGTCGCACGGTCACCCCGTGGTAGTGGTTCACCGTGAAGTCGCCCAGCGGGTGCGCCGACGCCTTCGACGGGGTCAGCAGCACGCCGAGCGCCACCCCGAGGACCACGACCAGCAGTCGGATCACCGCAACCCCGCCAGGGTCGCCCGGGCCGCGCCCGCGTCGGTGAACGAGAAGTGCGGGTTGATCGCGAGCGCGGTGTCCAGCGCCGTCGCGGCCTCCGCGCGACGGCCCAGCGCGGCGAGGACGGTGCCCCGGTGGAACGCGAACACCGCGTTGCGCCAGCCCGAGGACGCGGCCACCTCGGCCAGGTCCAGCGCCTCGGCGTCCCGGCCGTGGAGGTGCAGTGCCCACGCCAGCGCGTCGGCGACCAGCGGGTGGTGGCGGCGGGACCACTCGGCGGAGGCCAGGGTCAGCGCGGCGGCCGCGTCGCCCCGGTCCGCCGCGACCGCCGACGCGGTCAGGTCGTCCTGGCCACCGGCCGCCGCGATCAGGGCGAACTGCTTGTCCAGCAAGGAGAACTGCTCGGCCGCCTCGGCGCCGCGACCCGAGGCGCGGAGCAGGTTCGCGTACTCGTGCCGGTACTGCGGCAGCGGGACGCGGTCGACCAGGTCGTGGTAGCCGGCGAGCGCGTCGTCCCACCGGCCGGCCGCGGCGGCGACCTTCGCCTTGCCCTGGAGGAGGGTCACGTCGCGCGGGTCGGCCGACAGGCCCGCGTCGTACTGCCGGGCGGCCTCCTCCGGGTCGCCGTTGTCGAACGCCAGCTCGCCCAGGTGGTAGCGGCAGAACACCACGTCCGACGGCGCGACCGACGCCTCCAGCGCGCGCTCCAGGGCTTCCCGGGCGGCGTCGACCCGGCCGTGCTGCTCCAGGTCGTAGGCGGCGCGGGTGAACGACGGCACGCCGGGTTCGAGGTCCAGCATCCGCTGCACGGCCTCGGTCGCCTCGGCCGCGGCGCCCAGCTGGGTCGTCGCGTCCGCCAGCACGCCGCGCGCCGACGCGGTGTCCGGCAGCGCGGTGACGGCGCGCTGCGCCAGGTCGCGGGCGGTCGCGAAGTCGTGCCGGGCGTTGGCCAGCGCGCCGAGTCCGATCAGCGCCCAGCCGTTGTCCGGACCGTGCCGCAGCGACGTCTCCAGCGCGCCCTGCGCCTTCGCGTAGTACGCCGGGTCGCCGGTCACCCTGGCCTGCTCCACGTACGCCGAGCCCAGCGCGGCCCACGTGGTGAAGTCGGCGGGTGTGCGGCGCAACCGGGCCTGGGCGGCGGAGATGCTGCGGTGCAACGAGGTTTCCGCCGCGACCCCGACCGGTGCCGGTGTCCGGGGGGTGTCCGGGGCGGACGGGAGCGAGACGAGCAGCGCGGCGCCGGCCGCGAGGGCGGCGACCGCGAGGAGTTTCGACATGGTTCCTCCGCGGGAGGGGGTCGAACCCCCGGGCGACGGGCAACCGGGGGTTCGACCGGGGTCACTCGGTGGGAGAGGCCTGCGCGCCGGCGCGGTGCCGCAGCACCCACGCGCCGGCGCCGATGAGCAGGACCGCGAGCGACCCGCCCAACAGCGTGGTGGTCGGAAGACCGGACGCACCCGCCGTCGGCTCGATGGCCACCGCCGTGGCGCCGGCGTTGACCGCGGTGTTGTTCGGCAGCGCCACGTAGGGGAACGTCGTGCCGAACGCGTTCTCGTTGGCGTCGACCTTGTCGCCGGCCGCGAGCGCCTGCACGACACCGTTGACGGCCGCGCCCTCGAGGGCCTGCAACCCGATGTCCAGCACGTCGTCGCCGAGCCGTCGCCCGTTGGGGAAGCCCTGGTTGTCCTGCACCAGCACGCCCAGCCGGTTCGGCTCGCCGGCCGGCGCGACGGCGGTGTTCAGCCGGAGCTGCTCGGACGGCGTGAACTTCCGCCGGTCGACGTCCTGGTTGTCCAGCTGGGAGTTCAGGTCGGCCTTGACCGGACCGCCCGCCTTGGTGGTGATGCCGGTCAGGAAGATCTCGGCCAGGTCGTCCCGCTTTCCCTTGGGCGCCGGGATCTTGTAGATCGACTCGACCAGTCGCGGCACCTCGGGGTCGGTCACCCGGGCGACGAGTTCCTCCACCTTGCCGTCCTGGTCGGGCGTCAGCGCGTTGAACCGGTCCTTCAACCCGGCGGGCACGACCACCTCGTTCACCAGCGGGTTGCCCAGCCGCGACACCTGCACCCACTCGCCGCGCGCCTCGTGCTTGCCGGGGCTGCGCTCGAGCGAGCGGCGCTCGGTGTCCGCCCACACCCCGATCACCGGGTTGCGCTTCTCGTCCCCCTTGAGCGCCACCCACTTCCGCGGCACCTGGAGGGCGATCGTGTTGACGTTGTAGCCCTTCAGCGTGTCCTGACCGACCTCGGACAGGTCGCCGCCGTAGAGCAGGTCGAACACCCGCAGGTCGGCGAAGAACGGGTCGTCGGCCTGGCCGACGTAGGCCTTCGCGCCGCCGGGGATCGCGGTGATCGCCTGGTCCCGCAACCGGGTGTAGTCGGGCATCGACTTCGGCCCGGTGTTCGACGGCGCGACCTTGGCGCCGCGCACCAGGTTCCGCGCGTTGCCGCGACCGTCGAGCACGTCGAGCGAGTAGGTCTGGCGGAACAGCAGGTTCTCGTCGTCCAGCGACGTCACCGGTCCGCTGCTGTAGAGGAACGTGGCCTTGCCGCGCCGGTCCTCGGTCTTGAAGGTGAACCGGTAGGTCAGGTCGGCCTTCGCGTCGCCGTCGTTGTCGACGTTCAGGTCGTACCGGGCGTCGGTGGCGAAGGGGAAGAAGTCGGGACCCCCGTTGGGTTCCTGGAACGGCGAGACGTTCGCGATCAGCGTCACGGTGTCCGGGTGGTCGGGGCTGACGAACGCGTACAGGTCGGTGTTGTCCACGGCGGGGTCGCCGGCGATCAGCGGCGCCTCGCGGTGGCTCGACGCGCCGGCCGGCGCGCCGAACAGGCCGGCGGCCACCGCGGTGGCGCCGACGGCGGCCAGCGCGGCGCCGACCCTGGTGGCCCGGCGCGCGGTGAGCGGTGCGGACATGCTCGATCCCTTCGGGGCGGTGACCCGGCGGAACGCGGTCGGCGTGGCGTCCGGACGCGGGAGAGGACACCCGGAATACCGGCCGGCGCGGTGGTCCGGTTCAGAACCCAGGGGTTCGGACTGCCCTTCCGCTCAGTGGAATCGGCCGTTGACCGGCGGGGACACCGGTTCCTAGCGTTCCCCGGGCCCGGGGACCCGCTCCGGGACGAGGAGGGACGCCGTGCCACTGGACACGACCACCCCGGACTACCGCCGGGACACCGCGTCGCACCCGCCGCTCGCCTGGCCCGACTACCGGTCCAACGCCCTGCGCACGCCGCGCCGCCCGCTGACCCTGCTGCCGCAGCGGCTGGGCGAGATCACCGGTCCGCTGCTGGGAGAGGAGCGCGTCGGCCCCACCGACAACGACCTCACCGCGGGCCACCCGGGCGAACCGCAGGGTCAGCGCATCGTCGTCAGCGGCCGGGTGCTCGACGGCGACGGCCGACCGGTGCCGCACGCGCTGGTCGAGGTCTGGCAGGCCAACGCGGGTGGTCGCTACCGGCACGACGGCGACCGGCACCCGGCGCCGCTGGACCCGAACTTCGCCGGCGTCGGCCGGACGCTGACCGACGCCGGCGGCAACTACACGTTCACCACGATCCAGCCCGGCGCGTACCCGTGGCGCAACCACGACAACGCGTGGCGGCCCGCGCACATCCACTTCTCGCTGTTCGGCACCGCGTTCACCCAGCGGCTGATCACCCAGATGTACTTCCCGGGCGACCCGCTGTTCTTCCAGGACCCCATTTTCAACTCGGTGCGCGACGAGCGGGCCCGCCAGGCCATGATCGCGACGTTCGACCTGGCCTCGACGGTGCCCGAGTGGGCGCTGGGCTTCCGCTGGGACATCGTGCTGCGGGGCAAGAACCCGACGCCGCTGGAGAACGAGGACGACGACGATGACTGAGCCGACGCTCCAGACCACGCCGTCGCAGACCGTCGGCCCGTTCTTCGCGCACGGCCTGGACTGGGCCGACGGCGCGTTCGTGGTGCCCGAGGGCACGCCCGGCGCGGTGTGGGTGACCGGCCGGGTGCTCGACGGCGCGGGCGTGCCGGTGCCCGACGCGGTCGTGGAAACCTGGCAGGCCGACCCGGACGGCCGGTTCGACCACCCCGACGACCCGCGCGGCGCGGTGCGGCGCGAGGGCTTCCGCGGTTTCGGCCGCAGCGCGACCGACCCCGAGGGGCGGTGGGGCGTGCTGACCGTGAAACCCGGTGCGCTGCCGGTGTCCGAGGGCGGGCAGGAGGCGCCGCACCTGAACGTGTCGGTGTTCTGCCGCGGCATGCTGGTCCGGCTGGTGACCCGGATCTACTTCCCGGACGAGGCGGCCAACGCGGCCGACCCGGTGCTCCTCGCCCTGACCGCCCCGGAGCGTGCGACCCTGGTCGCCGCGCACACCGGGGACGGCTACCACTTCGACGTGCACCTCCAGGGTGAGCGTGAAACCGTCTTCTTCGACCTCTGAGGGCTCCGGGAGGGGCGAGCGGTGATCCACCACGTGCTGAGCGGTCCGCCGGACGCGCCGGTGCTGGTGCTCGGCAACTCGCTGGGCACCACCACGGCGCTGTGGGACGCCCAGTTGCCGGTGTTCGAGCGGGATTTCCGGGTGCTGCGCTACGACCACCGCGGCCACGGCGGCAGCGCGCCCGCGACCGGCCCGTTCCGGCTGGACGACCTCGCGGAGGACGTGCTGGAGCTGCTCGACCACCTGGGGTTCGCGCGGGTGTCCTACTGCGGGGTGTCGCTGGGCGGCATGGTCGGCATGTGGCTGGCCGGGCACGCGCCGGAACGCGTCGACCGGCTCGGCCTGGTGTGCACCACCGCGGTGTTCCCGACCGCGCGCCCGTGGCTGGAGCGGGCCGCGACGGTGCGCGCGCACGGCACCGCCTCGATCGCCGCGCAGGTGGTGTCCCGGTGGTTCACCCCCGGTCACCCCACGGCGGCCCACGAGGCCGGGTTGTCCACTGTGGACGACGAGAGCTACGCCGGGTGCTGCGAGGCGCTGGCGGCGCTGGACCTGCGCCCGGTGCTGCCCGCGATCGAGGCGCCGACGGTCCTCGTCGCGGGCAGGCACGACCTGGCGACACCGCCGGAGTCGTTGCGCGCCATCGCCGACGTGGTGCCGGGCGCGGCGCTGCACGTGGTGGAGGCGGCCCACCTGGCGAACGTGGAAGCCGCCGACGACGTGACCGGGATCCTCCACGACCACCTGGTGGGCAGATGAACGACGGCATGAGGGTGCGCCGCGAGGTGCTGGGCGACGACCACGTCGACCGCGCGGTCGAGCGCACCGACGGGTTCACCTCCGACTTCCAGGACCTGATCACCCGCTACGCGTGGGGCGAGATCTGGACCAGGCCGGGCCTGGACCGGCGGACCCGGTCCTGCATCACGCTGGCCATGCTCGCGACCCTCGGTCACGAGGCGGAGTTGGCCATGCACGTCCGCGCCGCGCTGCGCAACGGGGTGACCGCGGACGAGATCAAGGAAGTGCTGCTCCAGGTGGGTGTCTACGCGGGGGTGCCGGCCGCGAACCGGGCGTTCGCGGTGGCGCAGCGGGTGCTGTCGGGCGACTGACCCGAGTCCACCTCGGACGCCGGGTCGGACCGGCGCGAGCGCGGTGTGCGGACCGGGTGGCGCCCCCGGGTGGTGACGTTCCCGCCCGGTTCGCCCGGAATGCCCGGCGCGGCGAGCCGGTCGTGCGGCTCGGCGCGGGTCGGGCGGACCCGCGACCGGTGCCGCCCGCGTGCGCTCACGCACGGGAGACCGCGGAGTAAGACTTCGGCGGGTCGTGGCGATATGCACCGTGAACCACCCTTGCGAACAACGGTGAACAACATGGACGACGACGAACTCTCCCATCGGGCGCGGGCACTGCTCAGGGCGATCGCGGCGGGGCGCGCCGAGGTCACCCGGAGCCGGGAGCCCGACCTGCGGGTGGACGGGTTGCTCTGCTGCGACCAGTCCTCGGTGCGCGACCTGGCCCACGCCGGGTTGCTCCAGGCGGCCCTGACCAACGAGGTGGGCCAGTGGGTGCCCGCCGAGCTGACCCCCGAGGGGCGCGCCATGCTCGCCTGACCCCTCGTGACCGGACGTCGTTCAGCGGGCGTCCGGCGTGACCAGCGGCCGACCGTGGCCCACGCACAGCACGCGCGGGTCGAGGTCGAGCAGTCGCCGCGCGGACTTCTCCAGCAGCGGCCGGTCGACGTTGAACACGCCCGGGATGGCGGCGCCGTCCCACGTGGCCACCGTGTCGCCGACGAACAGCACGCCCCGGTCGGGCACGTGCAGCGCGATGCTGCCCGGCGTGTGGCCGGGCACGTGCAGCACCGTCGCGCCCGCGAGCACGTCGCCCTCGGTCAGCTCCTCGTCCACCGGCGACGGCGGCGCGGGCGGCACGAGCGGGGTGACGGAGTCGAACAGCTCGCGCTCCTCGGGCGGCACGACCGGCGCCGGACCGGGTTCCTCGCCCCGGATGAACGGCGCCTCGGCGCGGTGCGCGTACACCGGCGCGCCCGTCAGCGCACGCAGTTCGGCCGCCGAGCCGGTGTGGTCCTCGTGGAAGTGCGTGAGCACGATCCGCCGCACGTCGCCGAGCTCCGCGATCTCCGCGCCGTGCCCGGCGACACCGGTGTCGATCACGGTCAACCCGTCGGCGCCGCGCAGCGCGTAGGCCTGGCCGACCGGGAACGTGAGCATCACCAGTCCCGGCACCACCTCGGTGATCTCCATGCGCCCCAACGTAGGCGAGCCGATCCCGGCTCGGGCCCGGGTTCGCCGCGGGCTGAAACCGGTCCACAGTGGACGGTCCGGCGGGGCGGGTGCTCGGCCGTTCGGCGTAGGCGGTGGTCGCGGGTCGGCGGGGGAATTGCCCCGGTGCGACCTTTCCCGGCACGTCAGGTGAGGCTAGCCTAATCGAACGAGAGGTCCGGATCACGCCCGGTGTGCACGCTGGTTAGGTTAGGGTAACCAAAGTTCGATCACTCCAGACGTCGCACCCGATAGGACAGCCATGCCACAGCAGCCACCTGTCTTCGACGTACTCGGCGTCGGCTTCGGGCCGTCCAACCTGGCGCTCGCGATCGCGGTCACCGAGTACAACGCGACCGCCGAAGACGTGGTGACCGCGCACTTCCTGGAGCGCCAGCACCACTTCGGCTGGCATCGGGGCATGCTGATCGACGACGCGACCATGCAGGTGTCCTTCCTCAAGGACCTGGTGACGATGCGCAACCCCAACAGCACCTTCACCTTCCTGAGCTACCTGCACCACAAGGGCCGGCTGGTCGACTTCATCAACCACAAGAACCTCTTCCCGCTGCGCGTCGAGTTCCACGACTACTTCGAGTGGGCCGCCGGCCGGGTGGACGACCTGGTGTCCTACGGCCAGGACGTGGTGTCGGTGCGGCCGGTGGTCGAGGAGGGCGTGGTGACCCATTTCGACGTGACCTCGCACGCGCCGTCCGGCGAGGTCGAGGTGCGCCGCGCACGCAACCTCGTACTGGCGACCGGGCTGCGGCCCCACCTCCCCGAGGGTGTCGAGGCGTCCGGGCGGGTGTGGCACAACCGGGACTTCCTGCACCGGGTGGAGGAGGTCGCCGAGGCGAAGAGGTTCGTCGTGGTCGGCGCGGGGCAGAGCGGCGCCGAGGTGACGGCGTTCCTGCACGAGCGCTTCCCGGCCGCCGAGGTGTGCTCGGTCTTCGCGCGCTACGGCTACAGCCCGGCCGACGACAGCCCGTTCGCGAACCGGATCTTCGACCCGGCGGCGGTGGACGACTACTTCGGCGCGCCCGACGAGGTCAAGCGGCGGCTGATGGAGTACCACTCCAACACCAACTACGCGGTGGTGGACAACGACCTGATCGCCGAGCTGTACCGGCGGGTGTACCGGGAGAAGGTGCTCGGTCGCGAGCGGCTGCGGATGATCAACCTCTCGCACGTCGCGGGCGTGGACGAGCACCCCGCCGGCGTGCGGGTGACGGTGGAGTCGCTCGCCACCGGCGAGCGGGAGACGCTGGACGCGGACGTGGTCGTGTACGCCACGGGCTACCGCGAGGCCGACCCCACCGCGCTGCTGGGCGAGCTGGCCGGCCGGTGCCTGCGCGACGAGCACGACCGGCTGCGGGTCGGTCGGGACTACCGGCTCGACACCGACGACCACGTGCTGGCCGGGTTGTACCTCCAGGGCGGCACCGAGCACACGCACGGCATCTCGTCGTCGTTGCTGTCCAACACCTCGGTCCGGGTCGGCGAGATCCTGGAGTCGGTGCTCGACCGGCGCGAGCCGCGGGTGCCCGCGGCCCGGGACTTCGCGACCACCGCGTCGTCGGCCCACTAGTCCACTGTGGAGGGACGGGGCGCGGCCCCGGCGTCCACTGGCAACACCCACGCGGGCCGCGGCCCACAGACAGGAGGATCAGTCATGACCAACCCCTTCGACGACCCCGAGGGCCGCTTCCTGGTCCTGGTCAACGACGAGGGTCAGCACTCGCTGTGGCCCTCGTTCGCCGAGGTGCCCGCCGGCTGGACGTCGGTGTTCGGGCCGGACGCGCGCGAGGCGGCGCTCGCCTACGTCGAGCAGAACTGGACCGACCTGCGGCCGCTGAGCCTGCGGTCCTGACCGGTCGCGCGCCGGCGCTCGCCCGGGACCGGGGTTCCGGCTTCCGGGCGAGCGGGTGGTGGCAGGGGGAGCCGCTTCGGTTAGCCTTGCCTTAACGGCGGACGCGACGACGGCGTTGCGCGCCAAGGAGTTCCCCGTTCGGGGCGGAGGCTGTGGACCTCGTGTGGCCGGTTGCCCGCGAGCGGTGGAAGGGGAGCGGGCGATGACGGCGAGGTTGCGCGGCGAGGGGATGACCCTCGGCTACGACGAGCGCGTGGTGGCGACCGGGCTGGACGTGGAGATCCCGGACGGGTCGTTCACCGTGATCGTGGGTCCCAACGCGTGCGGCAAGTCGACCGTGCTGAAGGCGTTGGCGCGCATGCTGAAGCCGTCGGCGGGCGCGGTGTACCTGGACGGCGCGGCGATCTCGTCGTACAAGTCGAAGGAGGTCGCCCGCAGGCTCGGCCTGCTGCCGCAGTCCTCGATCGCGCCGGGCGGCATCACGGTCGCCGAGCTGGTCGCCCGCGGCCGGTACCCGCACCAGCGGATGCTGCGGCAGTGGTCGACCGAGGACGAGGCGGTCACCGGCGAGGCGATGCGGCTGACCAACGTGCAGGACCTCGCGGACCGGCTGGTGGACGAGCTGTCGGGCGGCCAGCGGCAGCGGGTGTGGCTCGCCATGGTGCTCGCCCAGCAGACCTCGATCCTGCTGCTCGACGAGCCGACGACGTTCCTCGACATCGCGCACCAGGTCGAGGTGCTGGACCTGTGCGCGGACCTGCACGAGGACGGGAAGCACACGCTGGTCGCGGTGCTGCACGACCTCAACCAGGCGTGCCGGTACGCCACCCACCTGATCGCGATGAAGCCGGGCGTGGGCGTGGTGGCGCAGGGCGACCCGGCGGACGTGGTGACGGCGGAACTGGTCGAGGACGTGTTCGGCCTGCCGTGCCGGGTGATCAACGACCCGGAGACCGACACCCCGCTGGTGGTCCCGTTGCGGCGCAAGGCGTTGGTCGCGAGGTGACGCTCCGTCCGCGCGGGTCGCGGACGGCGGTCGGCGGTGCCCGGACCGTCACCAGGTGACGCGGAGTTCGCGCAGGCCGTAGATCGGGGCGTCGAAGCGGAACGCGGCCTCGGCCGGTGTGGCGGTCGTGCGCAGCGTCGGCACCCGGGTGACCAGGGCGGTCAGCGCGGCGCGGAGTTCCAGGCGGGCCAGCAGGCGGCCGACGCAGTGGTGCACGCCGCCGCCGAACGCCAGGTGGTCGCGGGCGTCGCGGTGCACGTCGAGGGTGCCGGGGTCGGGGAACGCCTCGGGGTCGTGGTTGGCCGCGTAGAGCGACGCGATCACGCCGTCGCCGGGGCGCAGGTCGTGGTCGGACAGGGTGGCCTCGCCGGTGACCGCGCGGACCACGCCGTTGTGCACCGGGCTGAGGTAGCGCAGCAGTTCCTCCACCGCGCCGTCGACCAGTGCCGGGTTCGCGACCAGCTCGCGCCACGGGTCGCCCTGGAGGGCCAGCACGGACAGCGCGATCGTGTTCGCGGTCGTCTCGTGGCCGCCGACGAGCAGCAGCACCGTGACGCCGACGGCCTCCTCGTCGGTCAGGTCCGGGAAGTCCCGCAGCAGCCTGCCGACCAGGTCGTCGCGCGGGTCGGCGCGGCGGGAGCGGACCAGGTCGGCCAGGTAGGCGTTCAGCTCGGCCAGCGCCTCCGCGACCTTGTCCGCGGACAGCGACCGGTCGAGGTGGGCGCGGCTGCGGGTGGCGAAGAACTCCTGGTCCCGCGCCGGCACGCCGAGCAGCAGGCAGATCACGTCCGACGGCAGGGCCAGCGCGAACGACGTCACCAGGTCGGGCTCGACCTCGGCGAGCATCGCGTCCAGGCGCTCGGTGACAATCCGGTCGACGGCCGGCTCCAGCGCGGTCATCCGGCGCACGGTGAACTCGCGGGTCACCATTCGCCGGAACCGGGTGTGCTCGGGCGGGTCGAGCACCAGGAACGAGCCGGGCGCGGCCTTGCGGTCGACCACCGGGCGCAGCTGCGGGAACCCGGGGCTCGACGGGTCCGAGCTGAACCGGCCGTGGTCGCGCAGCACCGCGCGGACGTCGGCGTACCGGGTCAGCAGGTGGGCGTCCTGACCGTGCCGCAGCCGCACGCCGCTCACCGGGCACTGCTCGCGCAACCGCGCGAACTCCTCCGGAGGGGTGAAACCGGGCTCACGCGCGAACGGGTACTCCACCCGATCGAGACTACCCGCGGAATGGGCCGCACGGAATCACCGCGAGTGTGTTAAAAAAGAAGGTCGTGAGTTCCGCGGAATGCGGGAAGTGGATATGACCGAGTATATCACAGGGGGCAAGCGTGACCACCGGTGAATTCGCCGAGGAACAGCGCGCGATCGCATTCCTGCACACCCGGCTGGACGCGGAGCGGGCCGCGGCGGACGCGGCTCTCGCGGCGGCCCTGCGGGACGGCGAGGAGCAGCGCTGGCACCGCGAGGTGGCCGTGCGCGAGCTGTCCGCGCAGGTCGGGAGGTTGACGGCGGCCGAGGCCGGGTTGTGCTTCGGCCGCTTGGACCACGAGGACGGCGGCCGGACGCGGATCGGCCGGATCGGGTTGGTCGATCCCGCGGACGAGTGCGCGCCGCAGCTGGTGGATTGGCGCGCGCCGCTCGCCCGGCCGTTCTACACCGCTACCGGCGCGCACCCCGAGGGTGTCGTCCGGCGGCGGCACTACCGGATCACCGGGCGGGCGCTGACCGGATTCCACGACGACGAGTTGCAGGTGGACCGGAAAGCCCTGCTGGCGGCGTTGGACGCGCCGCGCGACGAGACCATGCGCGACATCGTGGCCACCATCCAGGCCGAGCAGGACGAGGTGATCCGGCTCGACCACCCCGGGGTGCTGGTGGTCGAGGGCGGTCCGGGCACCGGCAAGACGGCCGTGGCGCTGCACCGGGTCGCCTACCTGCTCTACGCGCGGCGCGAGCGGTTGTCCCGGCAGGGGGTCCTGGTGGTCGGGCCCAACCCGGCCTTCCTGCGCTACATCGGTGACGTGCTGCCGTCGTTGGGCGAGACGGACGTGGTGTTCGCGACGCCGGGGGAGTTGTTCCCCGGCGTGCGGACCTCCCGGGAGGACTCGCCCGAGGTGCAGGTCCTGAAGGGTGGTCCGGGTGCCGTGGAGTTGGTGGCGGCGGCCGTCGCGGACCGGCAGGAGCTGCCCGCCGAGCCGATCCCGGTCGAGTTGGAGGACGTGACCGTGGAGCTGACCGCGTCGATCGCGGAACGGGCCAGGGAGCGGGCGCGCGGGTCCGGGTTGCGGCACAACGAGGCGCGCGAGGTGTTCCACGCGGGGCTGGTCGACGGGCTGGTGGGGCCGGCGGTGGCGTTGATCGGCGAGGACTGGCCGGAGTTGGCCGACGACGTGCGGCGGGAGTTGCGCGGGCACCCCGGGGTGCGGGCGGCGGCCGACCGGTTGTGGCCCGCGTTGACGCCCCGGGGGCTGCTGGCCTCGTTCTACGAAGGCCGTTGTCTGGTGGCCGGCCACCCGGAGCTGTTCCGCGCGGACGGGTGGGCGTGGACGGTGTCGGACGTGCCGTTGCTGGACGAGGCCGCCGAGCTGCTGGGCACGGACGGCGCGGCCGAGCGGGTCGCGCGGGCGGAGCGGGCGCGGGCCGTCGAGTACGCGCGGGGGGTGCTGGAGGTGCTGGACGCGGACGAGGTGTTCCAGCGCGACGAGCTGCGCGCGGTGGACCTGGTGGACGCCGAGTGGTTGGCCGACCGGCACGAGGCGCGCGACCACCGCGACCTGGCCGAGCGGGCCGCCGCCGACCGCGAGTGGACCTACGGGCACGTGGTCGTGGACGAGGCGCAGGAGCTGTCCGCGATGGACTGGCGGGTGCTGATGCGGCGCAGTCCCAACCGGTCCATGACCGTCGTCGGCGACCTCGCGCAGCGGGATGCCGAAGCCGGTGTGCGGGACTGGGGCGAGGTGTTCGGGCCGTACGTCCGGGACCGGTGGGCGCACCGCGTGCTCACCGTGAACTACCGCACACCGGCCGAGATCATGGCGGTCGCGGCGGAGGCGCTGGCGGAGATCGACCCGGACGCCGTGCCGCCGACGTCGGTCCGGCGCGGTGAGGAGCCGCTGTTCCGCACGGATCTGGCCCGGGCGATCGAGGAAACGCGTCTGAGTGAGGGCACGTTCGCCGTCATCGGGGTGGACGGGCCGCTCACGCCGCGGCGGAGCAAGGGGCTCGAGTTCGACGCCGTGGTGGTCGTCGACCCCCATCTGATGACCCCCGCGGACCGCTACGTCGCGCTCACCAGGGCCACCCGGCGGTTGTGCGTGGTGCGCCGACCCGGCTAACGCCGGTACCCCCGGACCTGATAGTGCGGGTATGGCACAGGGCGTGAGGCATCTTCGGTGATCGTCGGCAGCACGTGGGTCGACGGTCCCAACATCCAGTTCGGCTCCCGCGACGGCGGCGACGCGGTGGTCGCGGGTCCCGACTACCGGCTGGACCGGCTCACGCCCCGGCCGCGCCTGGCGTGGGCGCCCAAGCCGTGCCGCACGCCCGAGTACCTGCTCGACGCGCGGCACGAGGTCGTGCCCTACCACCACCGGCCGCAGGCGCAGGACCGGCTCGTGTCGTGGTTGGACGAGCCCGACGCGTTGTCCGCGCTGGTGGTGCGGGGTGGGGTGGGCACCGGGAAGACCCGGTTGGTCAACGCGTTCGCCGGGGTCGCGCACCTGTCCGGGTGGACGGTCGTGCGCGCGGCGTGCGAGGGCAGTCCGCCGGCGTGGCCGTCACCGCGGTTCGGGTCGTCGGAGCGGGTGCTGGTGGGGGTCGCGCAGCCGGAGCGGTGGGACCGGGCGACGTTGTACCGGATGGTCAGCGCGTTGCCGGCGCACTTCCCGGGCGCGACGGTGCGGGTGTTGGTGCCGTCGCGGTTCGGGTGTGACGCCGGGGTGGCCGAGGTGGTGCTGGACGGGGTGGTGGATCGGGATCGGGCGTTCGTGGAGGCGGTGCACGCGTTCCAGATCGCGTTGGAGTTGGTGCCTCGGGATGTGCGGGTGCCTGATTTGTCCGGGTGTTCCACGGTGTTGGCGGTGCATGTGATGGCGTTGGCGGCTGTGCTCGGCGGGTGAGTGGGCTCAGCCTGTCGAGGCGACTCGCGTGCCGGTGAGGTGGGGCAGGACTTCTTCGCCGAACAGCCGGATGGTTTCGACCACCGAGCTGTGCGGCATGCCGCCGATGTCGACCATGACGAGGTGCGCGTCCAGGTTCATCCGGTGGGCCAGGTCGTTCAGCCGGCCTGCCACTTCGGCCGGGTCGCCGCAGACCGCGGCGCCCTCCATGATCGCGTCGACGTCCGGTTCGCCGTCGCCTCGCCACATGTCGGCGAAGTTCGCGTAGGCCTCCAGGTGGGGGCGCCAGCGGGCCCGGGCGCTCGCGGCGGTGTCGGCGACGAACATGTGGCTCGGGAGGGCGACGCGGCCCCGGCCGCCCATCGCCTCGCGGTAGCGCTCGACCACCGGGAGGTGGGTGTCCGGGTCGCGCAGGGTGCTGGGCAGCATCAGGGGGAGGTCGAGGTCCACGGCCAGGTCGGCGGACGCGGCCGAGCCGCTGCCGATCCACACCAGGGGTCTGGGTTGTTGGATCGGGCGGGGGACCGTGGTGACGTCCTCGAGCGGGCTGCGGAACCGGCCGCGCCAGGTCACGTGCGGTTCGGCCAGCAGGGTCAGCAGGAGGCGGAGGTTCTCCTCGAAGCGGGCGCGGAGGTGGTCGTGCACGCCGAACGCCTCGTCGGTGCGCTGGGAGACGCCTCGGGCCACGATCAGTTCGGCCCGGCCGCCGGAGAGGACGTCCAGGGTGGACAGTTCCTCGGCCACGCGGACCGGGTCGTGGTGCGCGAGCAGGGTGACGCCGGTGGACAGGCGCAGGCGGCTCGTGCGGGCGGCGATCATCGCCAGGAGGAGTTCGGGGGCGGAGACGATGTAGCGGGTGAAGTGGTGTTCGCCGATCGCGACGCCGGTGAAGCCCGCTTCCTCGGCCACCACGGCCTGTTCCACGATCATGCGCAGGCGGTCGGACTCGGAGACCTCGCCGCCCGAGCACGGGTTCGGCAGGTGGTCGCCCAGGATCAGCAGGTAGACGTCCATTCCGACATCTTGCCCCGCGTGGCTACGGTGGACGGTGTGAGGCTTGCTCGCGGGTGTGCGCGGGGGCTGATCGGGTGGGTGTGGGGCTCGGGTGGCGTGAGAGTGGGGAGATGCTGTGAGCGTGGTGGACAACCCCGGGGCTTCGCGGTACGAGGTGTTCGTGGAGGGGGAGGCCGGGGAGGTCGGCGGGTTCGTGGACTACCTGGTTGAGGGGTCTCGGATTGTGTTCACGCATACCGAGGTCGTGGTGGAGGGGCGGGGGTTGGGGAGTGAACTGGTTCGGTTCGCCTTGATTGATGCTCGGGATCGTGGGTTGGGTGTGGTGGCCCAGTGTCCGTTTGTCAAGGCGTATCTGGAGAAGCACCCTGAGTTGGGTGTTGTGGAGGTTTAAGGCGTCCTCGCCGGACGGGCAGGCCTCCGGGGAGGAAGGGCGGCGCGCGTTCTCCCCGTATGGCCTGCCGGAGGCAACCACATTTGGCACGGGGGCGCCGGCTTTCGAGTTCGGGCGCCGGTCCTGAGTTTTCGGCGCCCCCGTGCCAAATGCGGTTGGGCTGCGCCCAGGCCATACGGGGAGAACGCGCTGGGTCGGTGTTGTGGCGGGTGGGGCTGGTGCGGCTGATTATCGGGGGAGTTTTACCACGGTGACGAAGAAGTCGTCGATTTGGCGGACCACCTCGATGAAGCGGTCGAAGTCCACCGGCTTGGTCACGTAGGCGTTGGCGTGGAGGTTGTAGCTGCGGAGGATGTCTTCCTCTGCTTCCGACGTCGTCAGGACCACCACCGGGATGGAGCGGAGGTTGGCGTCTGCTTTTACCTCCGCGAGGACTTCCCTGCCGTCCATTTTTGGCAGGTTCAGGTCCAGGAGGATCAGGCCTGGCCTGGGGGCGCCCTCGTACTGGCCTTCCCTTCGCAGGAATTCCAGGGCTTCCACGCCGTCGCGGACGACGTGGAGTTGGTTGCGGATCTTGTGGTGTTCGAAGGCTTCCTGCGTCATCAGGGCGTCGCCGGGGTCGTCTTCCACCAGGAGGACGTCGATCACGGTCAGCGAGTCACTCATCGGTGTCCTCTACAACTGGCAGGGTGAACTTGAAGGTGGTTCCGGTCTTCACGCTGGTGTCCAGCCAGATCGTGCCGCCGTGGTATTCGATGATCTTGCGGCACATGGCGAGGCCGATGCCGGTGCCCGGGTAGTCGTCCTTGTGGTGCAGGCGTTGGAAGATCACGAAGACGCGTTCGGCGTACTCGGCGTCGATGCCGATTCCGTTGTCCGAGATCGTGAACGTCCACAGGTCGCCCGTGCGCTCCACGCCGATGCGGACGACCGGGGGGTCCTCGCCGTGGAACTTCAGGGCGTTGCTGATCAGGTTGCCGAAGACGCCGCCGAGGAGGGAGGCCTCGCCGCGGACTCGGGGGAGGTCGTCGGACTCGATGGTGGCGCCGGTGCTCTCGATGACCTCCGAGTAGCTGTCGCGGACCTGGTTCACCAGGTCGTCGCAGTCCACGACCGTTTGTTCGCGGGTGATGCGGCCGACCCGGGAGAAGGCGAGGAGGTCGTTGATCAGGACCTGCATGCGCTTCGCGCCGTCCACCGCGAATTGCAGGTACTGCTCGCCGCGCTCGTCCAACTGGCCCGAGTAGCGGCGTTCCAGGAGTTGGCAGAAGCTCGCGACCTTGCGCAGGGGTTCCTGGAGGTCGTGGGAGGCGACGTAGGCGAACTGCTCCAGTTCCGAGTTCGAGCGGCGGAGGTCGACCACGTCTCGCAGGATGCGGGTGCGCATCGTGTCGACGTCCTGGCCGAGCATCACCGTTTCGCGGGAGCCCGTGGCGTCGACGGCGTGTTCGAAGTCGCCCTCGGAGACCAGGCGGACCTGGGCGGCCAGGCCGGTCAGCGGGGCGATGAGGATGCGGTGGAGGACGATCGCCACGCCGGTGATGATCAGGACCAGCAGGACGCCCAGGCCGATGGAGAGGTAGAGGACGTCGTTCGCGACGCTGTTGAGCTTGTCGCGGGCGGTGTCGGACTCCCGGTTCAGGTCGTTCTGGAGGTCGGCCACGGCGGCGCGGACCTCCTCGAAGAGGGCTCGGCCGCGGTCGGCGTCGTTCTCCACGAGTTGCGGGGTGCCGGCGACCTGGACCTGGAGGATCAGGGGTTCGGCGTACGCGGTGCGCCACGCGGTGGCCTTGCGGCCGATGTCGTCCAGCTTGGCGAGCAGGGCCGGGCGGACGTCCTGGATGCCGGCGCGGATGCCCGCCTCGGCCTTGGCCTCGGCGGTCTTGCCGTCGGTGAACGGGGCGAGGAACTCGCGGTTGGCCGTCAGGGCGAAGCCGCGGACGCCGGTTTCCTGGTTGATCAGGGACGTGTCGAGTTCCAGCGTGATGCGGCGGGCCGGGCCGACCTGGTCCAGCAGGAGGGTGCGCGCGTCGGACAGGCTCGCCAGCGCGAGGGCGATGGCGGTGATGGCGCTCGCGCAGACGATGATCAGGATCGCCACGGCGGCCACGAGCAGGCGGCTGGCGGGCCAGCGGTTGCGGTGGTCCATTCAGCCCTGGTCCGAGATCAGTAGCACGGCCATGTCGTCGTCCAACTCCCCGCCGTTGAGCTGCTTCACCCGGTCGATGAGCGTGTCCAGCAGTGCCGCCGGGTGTTCGTTCCAGTTCGGCGCGCCGCTGGTGACCTCGCCGATGAGTTCGATCAGGCGTTCCGAGCCGAGTCGCTCCGGGTCGCCCACGACCCGGCCCTCCACCAGGCCGTCGGTGTAGAGCAGCAGGCTCCAGCCCGGTGGCAGCGGCACGTCGAGGCCGCTCCACGTGCTGTCCGGCAGCACGCCGAGCGGCAGGCCGGCGCGGTCCCTCGGCAGTTCGACCACGCGGCCGCCGACCAGGAGCATCGGCTCCGGGTGGCCCGCCAGGTACACCCGCGCCCAGCGGCGGTCCGGCGAGATGGTGACCATGCACGCGGTGGTGAACAGGCCCGGCTGGTGGCGCTCGTGCTCCAGGATCTCGTGCAGCGTGCGCAGCACCCGGGACGGCTCCTGGTCGGCCAGCACCAGGGCGCGCCACGCGATGCGCAGGAACACGCCGAGCGCCGCCTCGTCCGGGCCGTGGCCGCAGACGTCGCCGATCAGCACCTGCAACGTGCCGTCCGACGTGCGCACGGCGTCGTAGAAGTCGCCGCCCAGCAGCATCCGGCTGCCGCCGGGCTGGTAGCGGACCTCCAGGCCGAGGTCGGTGCCGTGCAGGATGGGGGAGGGGAGCAGGCCGCGTTCCAGGCGGGTCTTCTCCGAGGCGAGCAGCTGCTCGTCGCGGAGTTGGCGCTGGGTCTCCTCGGCGCGCTTGCGGCCGACGGCGTACCGGATGCTCCTGGCCAGCGCCTCGCCGCCCACCTGGCCCTTGACCAGGTAGTCCTCCGCGCCCGCGGCGACCGCCTTGACGCCGAGGCGCTCGTCGCTCATGCCGGTCAGCACGATGACGGCGGCCGGTCGCGGGCCGGACAGCAGGCGGATGAGGCCGTCGAGGCCCGTCGTGTCGGGCAGGCCGAGGTCGAGCAGGACGCAGTCGACCTTCGGCGCCGTCGAGGTGGCCTCGTGCAGCGTGCGCGCCCGGTGCAGCGCCACGTCGGCGCCGACTTCGTCCAGCAGCGCCTCGACCAGCACCGCGTCGCCCTCGTCGTCCTCGACGAGCAGCACGCTGATTCGGTCCACCGCGGTTCGCGGTTCGGTGAGCCCTGCCACGGTGGAAAACAGTAGTCGAACTGGATCAGACCCGGTCGGTGGTGGTCTCTTCGGTGTGGAAGCGGGGCCACGGGCGGGTCGGTGGGGAACCGGGGAGGGTCGATGACCGAAGATTCCGGTGTGACGTTTACCCAGATGGTGGCCCTGACCGCGAAGCTGCCCCGGCGCGGTCGCGGGTTCTGGTACTCGGTGGCCATCGACCTGCTGTGGCCGTTCGTGGTGGTGTTCGTGCGGATGACGATGTCCGGGCGCAACCACATCCCGAAGCGGGGGCCGGTGCTTCTGGCCTCCAACCACGTGTCCAACTCCGACCCGGTGACGCTGACCGCGTTCGCGCTCGCGTCCGACCGGGTGCCGCGGTACCTGGCCAAGGCGAGCCTGTGGAAGACGCCGGTCCTCGGGTGGGTGATGTCGTCGGGCAGGCACATCCCGGTCGACCGGGGCTCGGTGCGCGCCGGGTTGGCGCTGGACGGGGTGCGGGACTCGTTGGCGGACGGGCAGTGCGTGATCGTCTACCCCGAGGGCACGTTCACCTCGGACCCCGACGGGTGGCCGATGAAGGGCAAGAACGGGGTGGCCCGGGTGGCGCTCGCGACCCGCGCGCCGGTCGTGCCGGTGGCCCAGTGGGGCACCCGGGACCTGTTGCCGCCCGGGAAGTTCGTGCCGCGGCCGTGGCGGAAGGTCCAGGTGGTGGCGGGCGCCGAGGTCGACCTGTCGGACCTGTACGACCTGGAGCCCACGAAGCCGGTGCTGGACGAGGCGACCGCGCGGATCATGGGCGCGATCACCACGTTGCTGGTGGGGGTGCGCGAGCTTCCACATCCTGGGAGCCGGTGACGGTTCTCGTTGGGCTCGCTACCGTTCGTGACTCCTTGGGCGTCCCGCAGGGTGGAGCGTGAGCGATGAGCGAACCGCAACGCAAGGTCTGGTTCAACGAGGACTGGCTGGCCGTGGTGGTCGGTCTGGCGCTGTTCGCGTTGGCGCTGCTCGGTGTGATCAAGCCCGGGTTGGTGCCGTGATGGCGCGCGGACCGGTGGACGCCGCGGCGGACGCGGGGGAGTCCACAGAGGACGGTGCGGTGCGCGGGCCGCTGGGGTACGCGGTGCTGGGCGTCGTGGCGGTGGTGCTGCTGTCGTGGGCCGCGCGGTACCTGTCGACGTCGGTGCCGAAGTGGTCCAAGGGCACCGGGTTCGAGGGGATCGGCGCCGCGATCGAGTTCCCGATCTACGCGATCCTGTTGGGGTTGCTGGGCAACGCGGTGCTCGGCGCGCTGGGGTGGCGTGACCGGTTGGCGGGCGGGTTCCGCACCGAGTTCTTCATCAAGACCGGGCTGGTGCTGCTCGGCGCGTCGATCAACCTGAAGGTCATCGCGGACGCGGCGGGGCCTGCGATCATCCAGTCGGTGATCCTGATCAGCCTGGTGTTCGGGTTCTCCTGGTGGTTGGGCGGGAAGCTCGGGCTGGACGACAAGCTGCGCGCGCTGCTGTCGGCGGCGGTGGCGATCTGCGGGGTGTCGGCGGCGATCGCGGCGGCCGGCGCGGTGCAGGCGCGGCGGGAGCAGTTGGCCTACAGCGCTTCCCTGGTGATCGTGTTCGCGCTGCCGTCGATCTTCGTGCTGCCGCTGCTGGCGTCGTGGTGGGGGCTCGACCCGAAGGTCGCGGGCGCGTGGATCGGCGGCAACATCGACACGACGGCGGCGGTGACGGCGGCCGGCACGTTGGCGGGCGAGCAGTCCTTGCAGTACGCCACGATCGTGAAGGTCACCCAGAACGCGTTGCTCGGTGTGGTCGCGGTGGCGTTGACGGCGTACTTCGCGCTGAAGGTCGAGAAGAAGTCGCCGACGGTGTCCGCCGGGCGTCAGCTGTGGGAGCGGTTCCCGAAGTTCGTGCTCGGGTTCCTCGCGACCTCGGTCATCGCGACGTTCTGGTTGGCGCAGGTGTCCGCGCCGACCGGCAAGGCGGCCATCGGCGTGGTGAACGACCTGCGCACGTGGTTCCTGATCCTGGCGTTCGTGTCGATCGGCCTGGAGTTCCGGGCCGGCGCGCTGAAGCAGGCCGGGTGGCGGCCGGTCGGTGTCTTCGCCGCGTCCACCGGGGTGAACGTGGTGGCCGCGCTAGGCCTGGCGCTGCTTCTGTTCTGACCGCTCGCGGCTGATCAGCAGGCCGGTGGCGGTGGAGACGCTGGTGAGCAGCCACACCGCCACCCCCGCGTCGTCGGTGACGCCGATGACGGGCAGCAGTTCGGGCAGGATGTCGATCGGCGAGATCAGGTAGACCACCGCGAAACCCCACAGCGCCAGCCTGCTGGTGGGCAGTCCGTTCGCCTTGTGGTCGCGCAGGAGTCGGGGCAGTGCTTTGGCGCGGTCGAGGACGGAACCCTCGGGCACGGGTTCGCCGGCGGCCCGCTTGCGCGCGATCACCCGGCGGCGGCGCACGACCGAGAACGCGATCGCGCCGAGGCCGACCACGAGCAGGACCGTGCCGAGGAGCACGGGGGACGTGCCGAGGAGGTCCGCGTCCCGCCAGAGCAGGACGCTGAGCCCGAGGGCGGCGAGCACGGCGCCGATGACTACCACGTACTGATGGTAGGCAATACACCGCCGGTTCAAACCTCGTGCGCCGGCGGACTCGGGCGCGTGGACGAGCCGTGGTCGCCGTTCGTGGGTCGGGACGCGCTGCTCCGCGACCTGGCGGCCGGGTTCCGCACCCGTCGGGTCCAGGTGTCGACGGGCTCGGCGGGGTCGGGAAGACGAGCCTCGCGCGGGCCTGTTGGCGTTGACCCAGGCCGTCGGGGCCGTGCGTCGGCTCGGGGTCGACCTGCGCGGGTACCTGGACCTGTACGGCGGGCACAGCGCCGTGCTGCGCGCCGAGGCCAGCCCGGTGGACTACCCGCACACCGTGGCGACGACGTGGGAGGTGTCCTTCGAGGCGTTGTCGCCGGCCGCCCGCCACGTCCAGGCGGTCACCCGGGACCGGCTGGGCGACGGCCGGGCGGACACCTCGAGGACCGCGGCGCGGCTGGTCGGGCTCGCGTTGTCCGACGAGCCGTCGATGGACGCCCTGGAGGCGTGGCGGGAACTCCGGCCGCACGAGCTCGCCCCGCCGGAGTGGCTGCGCGAACGACCCCGGGTCGCTGGGTTTCCGGCGGCGGATCGCGATGTGGGTGGGGTTCGGTGGTGACGCGGTGCTCGCCCGGGACCTGTTCGAGGCGTTGCTGCCGGAGCACCTCGCGGCCTTCGGGGCCGAGGACGCGCGGACCGTTGGCCGTCCGCAACGGTCACGCGTTCTGGACCGGGGCGGCCGGGGACGTCGGCGAGGCGGTCCGGCTCTACGCCGAACTCGTGCCGGACTGCGTGCGGGTGCTCGGCGCGGAGGACCGGGGCACCCTGTTCGCGTTGCACCACCGGGCGACCTGGCTGAAGGCGGCCGGGTCGACGGCTGCGGCGGTCGAGGTGTTGGCGGCGTTGTTGCCGGTGCGCGAACGGGTGCTGGGCACCGCGCACGACGACACCGAGCGCACCAGGCTGCACCTGCGTTCGTGCCGCGCGGTGCTCGCGGGCGGCCACCTCGGGTGAGGGACCGCCCGCGAGGTGGGTCAGACGCCGCAGGTCGGGGCGGACCAGAAGCGGCTCGGGCGGTGGTCGACGTGGGTGTGGTCGTTGTGGTCGGGGTAGCCCGGGCCGAGGATGCCGTTGAAGCCGTGGTTGCGGGCCTCCTTGGCCAGCGTGCACAGCGAGTGCGGGCTCGCGCCGAGGTCCACCGCGTCGCCGTAGAGGTGCCGGGAGTCGGACGCGCCGCCCGCCGCGTTGTTGCACGCCACGCTGCGGAAGCCGCTGGTGACGCGGATCGGCTGGTCGCCGAGCGCGTGCCGCAGCGCCTGGAGCTTCCACATCGACACCAGGGCGTTGGCCTTGGCGGCGGCCGCCGAGACCTTGCCGCCTGCCCACGTGGTGTTGCAGTTGTTGAGCTCGGTGTAGGCGAAGTTCACCGGGGTGCAGTCGTCGTCCTGGAGCGCGTAGAGCTTGGCGAACGTGCCGGTGCCCGCGACACCGTCCGCGGCCAGTCCGTAGGCCTGCTGGAAGCGGACCAGCGCGGCCTTCGTCGCCGGGCCGAACGAGCCGTCCAGGCCGAGCACCGCGCCGTAGCCGGGGTAGCCGGACAACCGGACCTGGAGTTGGCGGACGTCGTCGCCGGAACTGCCCTGTGACAGCGTGCGGCTCCACGTGTAGCAGCCGTCGGCGTGCGCGGGTCCCGCGCCGAGTAGCAGGGCGCCCGCGACCAGGGCCGCGGACGCGAGGTACGACAGCGTTCGACGGAGCACGGTGTGACCTCCAAGGGGAGCAGGGACCTCGGAGCCTGGCGGAACCGGGCGAAAAGCGTCAATCCGCGCCCGAAGTCCGAAGTTTTCACACCGGGCTAACAGAAGGTGAACCGTCGGCGAAGGCGGTCCAGTGACCCGCGTCGAACCGCGGCGAGGCGCTCCACCCGCCCGGCGCCGGTCGCTTCGCCCGCACCGCGTCCGCCGTGTCGACCGCCTGCCGGTCCAGCAGCGCGTCGATCTCCGCGTCGGGCAACCCCTCGATCTCGTCCCAGAACGTCAGCACCCGGTTCACGTACAGCGCCACCAGGTGGTCCCGCGCCGCGGTGAACCGGCCCCGGGTCACCGCGACCAGCGCGTCCGCCAGCACGTGCGGCCAGTCGTCGGTGGTCACCCGCAGGCCCCACGGCGCGGCGGGCAGCGTCGCGGCGGACGGGAACAGCGACCACACGTCGGCGGCGAACTCCTCCAGGTACCGGGCGACGGACGCGGACACCCGCGCCACCACGGCCGGGTCCTGCGGGGTCGACGCGCTGTCCACGGCCGCGCGCGGCGGGGGAGCGCCGAGTGCGGGCCGGACCCGGTCGGTGGCCAGCACGACGTGGAACAGCGAGTCCAGCACCTGCTGCGGCAGCCGGAGGATCTTGGGGAACGGCGAGTTGTGCAGCTTGCGGCCCAGCGGCACCTCGACCACCCGCAAGCGCTCGCGCAGGGCGTTCGCGGTCAGCCACACGTCGATCCCGTACAGCGAGGCGCTGTCCGGTCGCGGCCAGCGCGCGGCGCGGTCCAGGAACGCCCGGTTGACCGCGAACTCGCCGCCGATGGGCTGCTGCACGTGCACCCCGTACACCGCGGCCAGCAGGGGACCGGCCAGGTGGTTGGTGGTGTTCGCCTCGTACCGGTTGCGCCGGTAGGCGGGCACCGCGAGCGCCGGCTCGTCGCCCGCCACCGCGTCCGCGAGCAGCCCGACCCACGCCGGTTCGGCCGACCGCACGTCCGCGTCGAGCAGCAGCAGCCGGTCCGCGTCGAGGTCGACCGCCTTGGCCATGAGCGCGAACACGTTGGTGCCCTTGCCCGTTCCGGGGCCCGGCGTGCTGACCACGGCCCGGCGCGCGTGCAGCGGGGTGTCGGTGAACCGCCGGACGGTGCCGTCGGTGCTGCCGTTCTCGGCCAGCACCACCACGTTCACGCCGCGGGGCGAGGCGAGCCGCAGCCCGGCGTCGGCGGCTCGCGCCACCGCGCCGACCGTGCGTTCCTCGTCCCGGGCGGGTATCCCGACGACGGTGACCTGACCGCGGTTCGCCATGCCCCGAATGCTTGGTCGCCCGGGTTACGGGAACGCCGCGTTCAGGTAACAACCGGTCACCGGGGGCTTGCCGGCGAGCGGAACCCTCGCGCGGGTCATCCGGGGTCGGGCCGGTGTGCCCGCGCGAGGTCGGGCGTGGGGTGCCTTGGCGGCGAGCGGAATCCTCGCGCGGGTCACCGGGGTCGGGCTCGCGGGCCGCTGCGGGCCAGGGCGCGCGGGTTCGGTCTGCCGCGGGAGCCCTGCCTCGGTTCGGACCGGGTGTAGTGGTCGTCGGTGTGCCTGGTGGGCTCCGGGGTGTCGCGGACGACCTCGAACCGGGGCGGCGGGGGGTCGGGTGCCAGTCGGGTCGGCTCGTAGGCCTGTTCGTAGCGCTCGCGTTCGCGGGCCAGTTCGTCGTACAGCGGGGGTGGCGGCTCGGTCTGGCGGTTCGCCTCCGCCTCGTACTCCGCGACCCGGCTCACCGGCGGTGTCGTCGGCGGTGCCACGGGTGGTGGCACCGGGCGGTCCGGGACGCGGCGGTCGGCGGGGGAGACCCGGTTCTGCCGCCACAGCTCGGTGGACAGCTTGATCATGGCGGTCGGCGCGTCCAGGCCGACCATGCCGACGAGCCTGCCGTCGTCCACGAAACCGGTGATCGTGCGGTGGTCCTTCTGCGAACCGGCGAGGGTGGTGGTGTCCTTGCCCAGCCCCGGCACGCCCGAGCCCTGGATCCGCATGCCGTACTGCTCGGTCCAGAACCGGGGGACAGGGGTGAACGGCCGCGAGTTCTGCCTGCCCGCCAACAGGTTCTCCGCGGCCGCCCGCCCCATCTCCACCGCGTTGAGCCAGTGCTCGACCCGCCGCGGTCGTCCGCCGAACCGGAGGTTGGGCCACTTCGCCACGTCGCCGGCCGCCACGATGTCGACGCCGCCGACCACGTGGCACCCGGTGTCGCACAGGACGCCGTCCTCCAGCTGCAACCCCGATCCGCGCAACCAGGCGGTGGAGGGCGAGGCGCCGACCGCGATCACCACGACCGCGGCGAAGAACACCTGCCCGTCGGACAGGTGGATGGCCACGCCGCCCGCCTGCCGCACCCAGTGCCGGATTTTCACGCCCATCGCCATCCGCACGCCGCGGGCGCGGTGCGCCTCGGTGACGGTGTCGGCGATGTTCTTGCCCACCGCGCTGCCCAGCAGCGTGGCCGAGCGGCTCACGATGGCGACGTCGCGGCCCATCATCTTGACCGACGCGGCCATCTCGCAGCCGATGAGACCGCCGCCGACCACCACCACGAGACCCTGGGTGGCGTTGATGGCCTGCTTGATCGCGACCGCGTCGTCCACCGTCCGCAGCACGTGCACGCGCGGGTCCTCGCGCGGCGCGCCCGCCAGGTGCCGGGGTTCGACGCCGGTCGCGATGATCAACCCGTCGTAGGTCAGCTCCTCGCCGCCGGGCAACCCCACCACGCGGCGGTCGGGCTCCAGGTGGGTGGCGGCGGTGTTGAGGCGCCACACCGCGTTCAGCTCGCGGCTGATGGTCAGCCGCAGGTCGTTCGCGTGCAGCTCGCCGTTGATGGCCTCCTTCGACAGCGCCGGCCGGTGGTAGGGCAGGTGCCGCTCGGCGCTGACGATCACGATCTCGCCCTGGAAACCCAGTTCCCGCAGGCGTTCTCCCGCGCGCAGGCCGGCCAGTCCGCCGCCCGCGATGACCACTCGCTCCTCGTTCACCGGACACGCTCCCGCAGTTCGATCGCGCGCATCGGGCACGCGCGGGCGGCGGCTCGCGCCTTCGCGAACAGCTCGGGTGGTGGCCTGCGCTCGTAGCGCAGGCGCTCGTCGTCGACCAGTTGGAACAACCCGGGCGCCTCGGCCTGGCAGATGCCGTAGCGGTGGCAGCGCTCGTTGTCCACGCTGATGTCCAGCGCGCTGCCGCCGGCGCCGTCGGGCTCGGGCTCGAAGCCGGGCTCCGGCTCGAGCAGGCCCAGGCGCACCAGCACGTGCGGCGGCAGGAACCGGGCGGCCGCGACGGTGGCGGTGGGGATCAGGATGGTGAGCCCGGCCAGCCACAGGGTGGCCAGGTTGCCGTTCGCGATCGCGCCGAACCAGGAGTGCGCGACGGTCACCGCGACGGCGACGTACGCGAGCTGGTGCAGCCGCAACCACTTGCGGTAGTAGACCTTCTTGCGCAGGCCCGCGGTGAACGCGATGACCAGCATGAGTTCCAGTCCCACGATGCCGAGCGCGTGCCGGAACAGGCCGCCGTTGACGAACGGCACCGTGATGGTGAGGAAGCTGAACGGGGTGAGCTTGAGGATGGTGAACGCGAACGCGTGCAGGCAGCCGAACGCCAGCGCCAGGGTCGCGAGGACCATGTGGCTGTTGCGCAGGCCTTGTCTGCCGGTGATCTTGTTCGCCCAGCCGGTGGCGATCAGCACGCCCCACGCGAGCGTGGCGCACATGAACGCGTAGGCGGCGCGTGCCGAGATCTGCGCGACGTGGCGCACACCTGAGTCGTGGTCGCCCGCCGCTTGGGCGATCAGCAGCGGAACCTGGGTGAGCAACGGAATCGACCTCCGAGATGGCGGGAGAGAACTCGCAGGTGGTGGGGTCCGCCCCGGCCGGGGCGTGCAGGAGTGGTCACGACCGGCCGGGGCGGGCTGCTACTTCAGTCGGGTGGAGTCGTGGGTGTCCGCGATGGCCACCACCTCCTTTCACTTGACCGGGTTCGCCGGCCGCAGCAGGCGCAGGAGCAGGATCGTCACGGCCGCGCCCACCAGGCACACCAGGAGGACGACCAGGGGGTTCGGTCCACCGGCGGACGACACCGCGGCGGTCTTCACCGGGTCCGCGGTCACCGGCGCGGCGCCCGCGGCGACCGGTTCGGACAGGCCGACGTCGGTCACCAGTCCGGTGCTCTCCAACAGGGTCATGTGCTTCATCACGATGTCGATGCCGACCTGCGCGAACTGCCGGATCGCCTCGTTGCGGGTGCCGGACCGGACCGCCGCCACCGCCTTGAACACCTTGCCGTGCGCGGCGCGCAGCCGGTCGGCGAACGCGACGTCGAAGTCCGGCCCGGTCTTGCCGCGCAGCTCCGCCATCCACGACTGCTGGTCGGGGTTGGCCTCGGCGGGCAGCGGCACGTTCATCTGGCCGGCCAGCCGGGTGACGCGCTGGTCGAGGAACATGTGGTCGCTCGCCAACTGCCGCCCGACGTCCTTGACGCGCTGGCTCGCCGCGCGGGTTTGCGCCTCCTCGCCCATGGGCATCTCCCACAGGCCTGCCTGGCGCACCTTGACGAGCAGGTCCTTGTCCGCCGCGGTGATCGGGCCGAGCGGGGTCTGCTCGACCGGTCCCGCGGGCGGGTCGTCGGCGCGCGCGACACCGGCGGCGGCGGTCAGCGCCGACAGTCCGAAGAGGACGGCGAGCAGTCCGGTGACCGCGAATCGCTTGGCTGACATGGGTTTCCCGGTTCCGCTGGGTCCGGCGTCAGTTGCCGCCGGACGGGTCGGCCTGCGCCTTCTTGCCCTCCGGGGTGATCGCGAACCACGTGCCGGCCTTGGCCTGGCCGGTGATCTCGCCCGCCTTCTTGTCGCCGGTGTACCGGTACAGCGGCCACCCGGCGAGGGTCACCTGCTTCGAGCCGTCGGCCCTGGTCACCGAGCCGACGAGGGTCGGGTCCACTCCGGACGTCATGGTGTGCTCGCCGACGATCACCGGTGGCCAGGACTTCGCGCAGTCACCGTCGCAGGTGGACTTCGGCGGTTTCGCGGTGTCCTTGTCGTAGCGGTACAGGGCGAAGCCCGCGGCGTCCGCGACGAACCAGCCCACCTGCTTGGACTCGGTGGCCGACAGCATCTGGTGGGGTTGGTTCCCCCACTCCGGCAGTGGTTGCGCAGCCGTCGTGCCGGAGTCCGCGCCGCCCGCGCCGCCCTGACCTCCGGCGGTGCCCGCGCCGGCCGCGCCACAGGCGCCGACCAGTGCGAACGCCGCGACGGCCGGAACGAGCGACAGCGCCGATCGGGTACGTCGACTCAGCATCGTTGGTCCTTTCTCCTGCTGGCGGGATCCGCCGAAAGGCCTAGCGACCGAGGTCTTCGAGGCCTGTCCTACGCGGCGGATACCGAGAAGTACGGACACGATGCGGTGACGGTTCACGTACGAATCCGGGACTTTTTTCTTCGTCGTAGGTCTCGACTTGACACGTGTTCCCGCGCTTGGATGCACGGCGTGGCGCGGCACAGACGCAGCACTCAACCCCCGAGAGATCAGCCCTGGCCCGAAGTGAGCCTGGAAGACGAGCTGATCCGCAGGCTTTACCAGGAGTTCGGCAGTTCGCTGCTCGGTCACGCCATGCGGCTGACCGGCAGCGATCGGCAGTGGGCAGAGGACATCGTGCAGGAGACGCTCGTGCGGGCGTGGAAGAACGCCGAGAAGCTGGAACGGGACCCGGTCCTGTTGCGCTCGTGGCTGTTCACCGTCGCCCGGCGGCTGGTCATCGACGACCGTCGCAAGCGGAGCGTGCGACCGCAGGAGTCGGAGTTGACCCCGTCCGACGAGGCTCCCGTGCGGGACGAAGCGGACCGCACCTTGGCGGCCATCGTGGTGGCCGAAGCGATGAACGGACTGACGGAGGAGCACCGGGAGGCTATTCTCGAGACGTACCTGAGGGATCGAACGGTCGGGGAAGCCGCGGCGGTGCTCGGGGTGCCGCCCGGCACGGTGAAGTCGAGGGTGTACTACGCGCTGCGCGCCCTTCGACGTGCGTTGCAGGATCGGGGCTGAACAGCGTGACATCGCCGACGAACCACGTGGACGTGGCGGCGTACGTCCTCGGAATCCTTGACGAGGACGAGGTCGACGCCTTCGAGAACCACCTCGCCCAATGTCGTCGGTGCGCCCTCGACTTGCGCGATTTCGCCGTGCTGCCGGACCTGCTGGACGAGGCCGACGCGAACGGCATGCTGCGGGCGAACGCGGGCGAGCGGCCCGACGGCCGCTCGGTGCGCGCGATGCTCGACGAGGTGTCGGTCGCCAGGTCGAAGAAGCGCAGGCTCGTCCTGCTGGTCGCCGCCGCGGCGGCGGTCCTGCTGGTGGCCGGCACCGCGTTCGTGTCCTCCGCGCTGTCCCCGTCGGGGTCGGGTACGACGGCGCAGTCGGGCACCACCACCATCCGGCCGCCCTCGCAGGTCGGCAAGGCCTCGCCGGACGTGTCCGGGTCGATCAGCCGGGTCGACCCGGACACCGACGTCGCGGCGAAGGTCAGCGCGGTGCCGGAGGAGTGGGGCACCTCGCTCGAGTTCGAGGTGAAGGGCGTCAAGGGGCCGGTGCGGTGCGAGGTGGTGGTGAAGTCGCGCTCCGGCGAGACCACGGGCCTCGGCGGCTGGACGGCGACGCAGTCCGGCGCGGCCGGCACGCCGGTGACGATCCGGGCGAGCACCGGGTTGAAGTGGAGCGAGATCGGCGAGTTCTCGGTGCGCGACGAGAAGGGCGCGACGCTGGTGCGACTCCCGGTGGCCTGACCGGCGCCGGGTGTCGCGCGGGGGTTCCGCTCGCTGCGGTGGCGCCGGGTGCGGTGCTGCCCGGGGTGCGGCCGGTCGGCGGTCGCCACGCCTCGTGCGGCGCGGGGTCGGTCAGATGTTGCGCAGTCCGGAGAGCACGCGTTCCATCAGGCGCACCGAAGGGCGGCCGTCGTCGTCCTCCTCGGTGCGCTGGACGTGGATCAGCGCGAGGTCGGACATGTCGGACAGGAGCACCCGCACGACGCCCAGGGGCAGCCGCAGGCGGGCCGAGACCTCGGCGACCGAGTGCGGTAACCGGCACAGGTCGCTGATGATCCGGTGCTCGGCTGTCGAGGTGAGCGCGTCGCGCTCGGCCCGCTCGTTCGTCGTGACGATCGCTTCGATCGCCAAAGCGTTGGCGGAGCGCGTGCGCCCGCCCGTCCTGGTGTAAGGGCGCACCCGGAGGGTCGACACCACCAGCTCCTCAAGCGGTCGAAGTGGCAACTTCTGCCGGGCGCCGGGCGCTCCGACGACCCTGGACCCTACGAAAGGTCTTCCTCGCTGTCGCCACTTTCCCGCGATGTGGAACAAAGATCAAGAGGTCACCACGGTCCGTGTTCCCTTGCGTGCCAAGGGTGTCGGAACATGAGGAGAAGTCGTGGGATGATCGGTTAGCCCGATGTCCACTTCGGACGACCCGGGACGGCGGTCCGTCCCGGGCGCCCTCCGGGATCACCCGATGGGTGAGGGATTTCTGGTCATGCCAACCTCGCTCGGCACGGTGCGGAAGGCCTGACCTTCAGTCGATCAGACGCGAATCGCTCTCACAACAGTTGTTGACCAAGGCTTGATGTCGGAAGCGGCCGCGCGGCGACGCGCATTCGACGCCCGGCTTGCCGCGAGTTGAACACTGCGTCCCGCGTTGTCCGGATTCCTTGACACAGCGGGCGAATGCGGCATTCGGCGCAGTGGCGCGCCCAAGGTCGCGCCGCCGCCCGGGGGTGCCCGGGGTTTTCCCTGACCCGTGAATCAGGGACGATGCCGGACGCGCCGAGGACCACCGGACCGCCACGATCTACGCCAGACGGCAAGGGTCGTCAATGGGGCCCACTGGAGGATCTGGTGACGGGCAAGACGGAGTCCGCGGCACGCGCGGTGGACGTGTGGAAGTCCTACGGGACGGGGGAGGCCGCGGTCACCGCGCTCGCCGGGGTGAGCGTGGACTTCGAGCGGGGGCGGTTCACCGCGATCATGGGGCCGTCGGGCTCGGGCAAGTCGACGCTGATGCACTGCCTCGCGGGGCTCGACACCATCGACTCCGGCGACGTGTGGGTCGGCGGCACGAAGGTGAACGGCTTGCGGGACAAGGGGCTCACCGACCTGCGCCGGGACAAGGTCGGGTTCATCTTCCAGCAGTTCAACCTGCTGCCCACGTTGACCGCCGAGGAGAACATCACGCTGCCGCTGTCGATCGGCGGCAGGAAGGTCGACCGGGCCTGGTTCGACACCGTGGTGGAGACGGTCGGGTTGCGCGACCGCCTGTCGCACCGGCCGACCCAGCTCTCCGGCGGCCAGCAGCAGCGCGTCGCGTGCGCCCGCGCCCTGGTGTCGCGGCCCGAGGTCGTGTTCGCCGACGAGCCGACCGGCAACCTGGACTCCCGCTCGGGCGCGGAGGTGCTGGGCTTCCTCCAGCGCTCGGCGCGCGAGTTCGGCCAGACGATCGTGATGGTGACGCACGACCCGAACGCCGCCGCCCACGCGGACCGGGTGATCTTCCTGGCCGACGGCCGGATCGTCCGCGAGCTGCACCGGCCGACGGCCGCCGCGGTGCTCGAGACCATGAAGAACCTCGACGGTGACGAACTGGTCGTGGTCTGATGTTGAAGGCGACCCTCAAGAGCCTGCTGTCGCGCAAGCTCAGACTCGTGCTGTCGGCGCTGGCCGTGGTGCTGGGCGTGATGTTCGTGTCCGGCTCCTTCGTGCTCACCGACACGCTCGACCGCTCGTTCAAGAGCCTGTTCACCAACGTCTACTCCGACATCGACGTGCAGGTCGCGCTCAAGTCCAAAGTGGACGACCAGGAGCCCGGCCCGGGCGGCGCCGGCCTGCTGACCGGTGCCGACCTGGCGAAGGTCGAGTCGGTCGACGGCGTGGCGCGGGCGACCGGCGACGTCGTCGGCTCGGCCCGCGTGGTCGGCAAGAACGGCAAGGTGCTGACCACGTCCGGTGCGCCCCGGCTGGGCACGGCGTGGCGCGACGGCGGTCAGGAGCAGTTCCGCCAGGGGCACGCGCCGCAGCGCGACGACGAGGTGGCGATCAGCGCGTACCTGGCCAAAACCGGCGGTTTCGCGCTCGGCGACCGGATCCAGGTGATCACGCTGGAGCCGAAGAAGGAGTTCACCGTCGCCGGTGTCTTCGGCTACCCCGGCGACCGGGACTCCCTCGGCGGTGAGCTGACCACCGCGTTCACCGAGTCGACCGCGCAAACCCTGTTGCTGGGCAAGGCGGGCGCCTACAACAGCGTCACCGTGCACGCGCAGGACGGCGTCGCGCAGGACGTGCTGCGGCAACGCGTGCAGTCCGAGCTGGGTGACGGGTTCGAGGTCAAGACCGGGCAGCAGCTGTCCAAGGACGCCTCCGACCAGATCGGCGAGAACCTCAAGTTCTTCAACTACGTGCTGCTGGGCTTCGCGGGCATCGCGCTGTTCGTCGGCATCTTCATCATCCTCAACACCTTCTCCATCATCGTGGCGCAGCGGACCCGGGAGTTGGCGCTGCTGCGGGCGATGGGCGCGAGCCGGAAGCAGATGATCGGCTCGGTGGTGACCGAGGCCGTCGTCATCGGCCTGATCGCCTCCGTCACCGGACTCGGCGCGGGCATCGGCGTCGGCGCGCTGCTGGCGCAGATCTTCAGCTCGATCGGCGGCAGCAGCCTGAAGCTGGAGGGCATCTCGGTGCCGCCCAGCGCGGTGATCTCCTCGTTCGCCGTGGGTCTCGTCGTCACCGTGCTGGCCGCGGTGATGCCGGCGCTGCGCGCGTCGCGGATCCCGCCGGTGGCGGCCATGCGCGAGGCGGCGACCCCGGACCGGCCGCTGACCCGGCCCACCATCGGCGGCGCGGTGCTGACCGTCGTCGGCGGCGCGGGCCTGGCCTACGGGTTCTCCTCCGGCACGCTGGCGCTGATCATGGGCGGCCTGGTGCTGTCGTTCGTCGGCGTGGCGCTGCTGACCCCGTTGCTGAGCAAGCCGGTCGTGTCGGTGATCGGCAAGCTGTTCGCGTGGTCGATGCCGGGCACGCTCGGTCGGCGCAACTCGGCGCGCAACCCGCGCCGCACCGCCATCACCGCCGCCGCGCTCATGGTCGGCATCGCGCTGATCACCGGCGTGAGCGTGATCCTGACCTCGGCCACCACCAGCATCACCAAGGTCGCCGAAACCCAGGTCAAGGCGGACCTGATCATCGGCGGCGACGGCGGGGGCGTGCGGTTCTCCCGCGAGGCGCTCGACAAGCTCAAGGCGACCCAGGGCGTCGACACCGCGTTCGGGTTCGCCGCCGACCGGGTGCTGGTCGACGGCAAGCCGCAGTACGCGCTCGCGGTCACCGACGGCCGGGCGATGCAGAAGCTGTTCGGCCTCACCGCCAAGAGCGGCGGGTTCGTGCTGGAGGCCGGGCAGATCGGCCTGGACGAGGAGTTGGCCGCCAAGCTGAACCTCGAACAGGGCGGCACGGTCGCCGTGCAGACCACCAAGGGCGAGCTGAAGAACTACACGATCGGCTTGGTGATCGCCAAGAACGACCTGATGGCAGGCCAGTTCCTGCTGCCGGACGCGGTGTCGGCGGAGTTCGCGCTGCCGCAGCTCAGCGACGCCTTCGCCTCCGTCGCGGCGGGCGCGTCGGTGCCGGACGTGCAGAAGCGCGTCGAGCCGCTGTTCGCGGACAACCCCGAGGTGTCGGTGCAGGACCGCAGCGCCTACGTGAAGCAGCAGGCGGCGCAGCTGGACACGGTGCTGATGATGATCCAGATCCTGCTGGCGCTGGCGATCCTCATCGCGGTGCTCGGCGTGATCAACACGCTGGCGCTGTCGGTGATCGAGCGCACCCGCGAACTGGGGCTGCTGCGGGCGATCGGCATGCGGCGGGCGCAGGTGATGCGGATGATCACCGTCGAGTCGGTGGTGATCTCGGTGTTCGGCGCGCTGCTGGGCCTGGTCGTCGGCACGGCGATGGGCGTGGTGGCGGTGAAGGCGCTGAAGGACGAGGGCTTCTCGGACCTCGGCATCCCGTGGGCGACGCTCGGCGGGTACCTGCTGATCGCGGCGGTGATCGGCGTGGTGGCGGCGATCCTGCCCGCGATCCGCGCGGCCCGGCTGAACGTCCTCCAGGCCGTGTCCTACGAGTGACCGGCGCGCCCCGGGGGCACGGGGGCGGACGCGGAC
>NZ_JBFAEO010000066.1:0-41709 GCF_040642015.1 Actinosynnema sp. NPDC020468 | reverse complement strand
GTCCTCGCCGGACGGGCAGCGCCTCCGGGGGTTAGGGCGTCGTGTTCTCCCCGTATGGCCTGCCGGAGGCAACCACATGCGTCAAGGGGGCGGTTTTTGAGTTTGGGCGGCGGTAGCGCTGAATGTGCCCCCTTGACACATGCGGTTGGGCTTCGCCCAGGCCATACGGGGAGAACACGAGGCCGCTGCGTTAGGCGTGCGCGCCTGGCGCGCTGAAAGGCCCCCCGACCGGTGTGGTCGGGGGGCCTTTGTGGCAATTGTGTTACTTGTTGACGTCTCGGACTGCGCCCGTTGAGGCGTCCGTGGCCATTCTGGCGTAGGCGCGTAGGGCTGCGGTCACTGGGCGGACTCGGTCCTGTGGTTGCCAGGGGCGTTCCGTGGCGTCCATTTTGGCGCGGCGTTCTGCCAGGACCTCGTCGCTGACCAGGAGGTCCAGGCGGCGGGTGTGGATGTCGATGACGATTTTGTCGCCGTCTTCCACCAGGCCGATGACTCCGCCGCCTGCGGCTTCCGGGGAGACGTGGCCGATCGAGAGGCCCGAGGTTCCGCCGGAGAAGCGGCCGTCGGTGATCAGGGCGCACTTCTTGCCCAGGCCCGCGCCCTTCAGGAAGGCGGTGGGGTGGAGCATTTCCTGCATTCCCGGGCCGCCGGCCGGGCCCTCGTAGCGGACGACCAGGACGTCGCCTGGCTGGATTTCCTTCTTCAGGATGACCGAGACGGCTTCCTCCTGGGATTCCACGACCCTCGCCGGGCCCTCGAAGTGCCAGAGGTCCTCGTCGATGCCGGCTGCCTTGATCACGGCGCCGCGTTCGGCGAGGTTGCCGTGCAGCACGGCGAGGCCGCCGTCCTTCGTGTACGCGTGGGCCACGTCGCGGATGCAGCCGCCCGCGGCGTCGGTGTCCAGGGAGGACCAGCGGTTCTCCGTGGAGAAGGCCTGCGTGGTGCGGACGCCGCCGGGTGCGGCGTGGAAGAGTTCCACGGCCTTCTCCGACGGGGACTCCGCGCGGATGTCCCAGGTGCCGAGCCACGAGGCGATGTCCTCGCTGTGGACGGTGCGGACGTCCTCGTTCAGCAGGCCCGCTCGCCAGAGTTCACCCAGCAGGGCGGGGATTCCGCCTGCCCGGTGGACGTCCTCCATGTGGTAGTCCGAGTTCGGCGACACCTTCGACAGGCACGGCACCCGGCGCGAGAGGGCGTCGATGTCGGCCAGGGTGAAGTCGACCTCGCCCTCCTGGGCGGCGGCCAGGACGTGCAGGACGGTGTTGGTCGAGCCGCCCATCGCCATGTCCAGGGCCATCGCGTTCTCGAAGGCCTTGCGGTTCGCGATCGAGCGGGGGAGGACGGACTCGTCGTCCTCGGCGTAGTACTTGCGGCACAGTTCGACGACGGTGCGGCCGGCCTCGGAGAACAGTTCGCGGCGGGCGGCGTGGGTGGCCAGCGTCGAGCCGTTGCCGGGCAGCGACAGGCCCAGCGCCTCGGTCAGGCAGTTCATCGAGTTCGCGGTGAACATGCCGGAGCACGAGCCGCACGTCGGGCACGCGGAGCGCTCGACCTCGGCCAGGCCGGCCTCGTCCACGTTCGGCGACGCGGAGGCGGAGATGGCGGTGATGAGGTCGGTCGGGGCGACCGCGACGCCGTCCACGACGACCGCCTTGCCGGCCTCCATCGGACCGCCGGAGACGAAGACCACCGGGATGTTGAGGCGCATCGCGGCGTTCAGCATGCCGGGGGTGATCTTGTCGCAGTTCGAGATGCACACGATCGCGTCTGCCTGGTGCGCGTTGACCATGTACTCGACCGAGTCCGCGATGATCTCGCGGGACGGCAGCGAGTAGAGCATGCCGCTGTGGCCCATCGCGATGCCGTCGTCCACCGCGATCGTGTGGAACTCGCGCGCCACGCCACCCGCCTCGCGGATCGCCTCGGCCACGATGTCCCCGAGGTCCCGCAGGTGCACGTGACCAGGCACGAACTGGGTGTACGAGTTGGCGATGGCCACGATCGGCTTGCCGAAGTCCGAGTCGGTCATGCCGGTGGCACGCCAGAGGGCTCGGGCGCCCGCGGCGTTGCGGCCGTGGGTCGTGGTGCGGGAACGGAGCGGTGGCACGGCTCCTCCAAGATCGGGTGTCGCAGGTGTTCGCGAACGGCGCTGTCGTGGGCGCCGGGAGAGGCGGGAGCGGTGCCCCTCAGATTACCCCCGTCGCAACTCCGCGGTGACCAGGACGCCGGCGAGGGCGAGCGTGACCACGTGCACGACGGTGCACCACGGGCAGATCTTGCCGATCAGGGCGAACTCCGCCGTGACGAGGTACACCACGAACAGCACCCCGACGGCGACGGAGCCGAGGCGGAGCCAGCGCAGTCGCGGGTCCCGCCACGCGAACGGCAGGCACAGGGCGGTGACGAAGACGAAGAACACCAGGCCCAGGATCGCCACCGGGACGCCCAGCAGCGTGGACTGCTCGGAGGTGGTGACGGTGCCGCAGTCGAGGACCGCGCCCTCCGAGCACAGCAGCGCCTCGGCGGAGAAGTGCGTCACGGTGAGGTAGGCCGAGACGGCCAGGCCGGCCAGCGCCAGCACCAGGCTCGTGACCTTGACCCACGGGCGTACCTGCGTGTCGGTGCTCACTCGTCGGACTCTACGGAGTCGGGTGTTGCGTTCGGGTCAGGCACGCGGCCGTTGGACACCGCGGCCAGCATCGGCAGGTGGCCGGCGCGCACGGCGGGCAGTCGAACGAGTGAACCGTCGTTCAGCTGCACGCTCAACCACCCCTTCGTGACGACCTTCACGGCCTTCACGTCCGTCCACGGCACCTCGCGCGCGCCGAACGTGCCGCGCGCCCTGATGCGCTCGCCGTCGACCACGGTCCGGTTGCGCAGCACCCAGTACGCGTAACCCAGCGGTAGCAGGTAGATGACCTGGAGACCGGGCGCGGCCCAGGCGACCGGGGTGGCGCACACGACGACGGAGGCCGCGGCGAGGAGGGCGGGGGTGGGGATCCGGAACACGACTTTCGGCACGTGGGAGATGCTGCCACCGCTCCCTCGGGCAGGTGATCCGGGGCGGTGTCCACGCAGGACCGGGTGTCCACGATCCGGGAGTGCCGTCCCGCACAGTTGACGCTCGGCGTAGTTGACGGTTAACGTCACGGCCATGCAGCGCAACCTCGTTCTCGTACTTCGCCGGCGCGTCGACGCCTGAGCAAGCGAGCTTGCGTCGACGCGCGACCCTCGTGCGACCCATTCGGGTTGACGAGGGTTTTTTCGTGCCCGGACCGTGCATTCTCCTTACCCACGAGGCAGACAGATGACCAGCGCAACCTCGCGACCGGCCCCTGGTGAGCCGCCGTCGCCCCGCCCTGGACCGCGGCCGAAACCGGCCCCGCCGAGCGGCGCCCCCGTCCGCGTGACCGGTGCGCAGTCCCTCGTCCGCTCGCTCGAAGCGGTGGGCTGCGAAGTGGTGTTCGGCATTCCCGGCGGCACGATCCTGCCCGCGTACGACCCCCTCCTGGACTCCACCAAGGTGCGCCACATCCTCGTCCGCCACGAGCAGGGCGCGGGCCACGCGGCCACCGGGTACGCGCAGGCGACCGGCAAGGTCGGCGTGTGCATGGCCACGTCCGGCCCGGGCGCGACGAACCTCGTCACGCCGATCGCCGACGCCAACATGGACTCCGTGCCGATCGTCGCCATCACCGGCCAGCAGTCCCGGCCGCTGATCGGCACCGACGCGTTCCAGGAAGCCGACATCTGCGGCATCACGATGCCGATCACCAAGCACAACGTGCTCGTGACGGACGCCGCGGAGATCCCGCGCGCGATCGCCGAGGCGTTCCACCTGGCGTCCACGGGCCGGCCGGGTCCGGTGCTGGTGGACATCCCCAAGGACGTGCTCCAGGAGATGACGTCGTTCTCCTGGCCGCCGGAGCTGCGCCTGCCGGGCTACCGGCCGACCACCCGGCCGCACGGCAAGCAGGTCCGCGAGGCCGCGAAGCTGATCGCCGCGGCGCGCAGGCCCGTGCTCTACGTCGGCGGCGGCGTGATCAAGGCCGACGCCTCGCCCGAGCTGCTGGAGCTGGCCGAGTCCACCGGGATCCCGGTCGTCACCACGCTGATGGCGCGCGGCGCGTTCCCGGACTCGCACCCGCAGCACATGGGCATGCCCGGCATGCACGGCACGGTCGGCGCGGTCGCCGCGATGCAGAAGGCGGACCTGCTGGTCGCGCTGGGCGCGCGGTTCGACGACCGGGTCACCGGCCAGCTGTCGTCGTTCGCGCCGGACGCGCAGGTCGTGCACGCGGACATCGACCCGGCGGAGATCTCCAAGAACCGCCGCGCGGACGTGCCGATCGTGGGCGACTGCAAGGAGATCATCACCGAGCTGATCGAGGCGGTGCGGGTGGAGAAGGAGAACTCCACGCGCACGGTCGACCTCGCGCCGTGGTGGGACACGCTGAACGACATCCGCGACACGTTCCCGCTCGGCTACGACTGGCCGGAGGACGGCACGCTGTCGCCGCAGTACGTCATCGAGCGGATCGGCGCGCTGACCCCGGCGGACACCCTGTACACCGCGGGCGTCGGCCAGCACCAGATGTGGGCCTCGCAGTTCGTGAAGTACGAGTCGCCGCGCACCTGGATCAACTCCGGCGGCCTCGGCACCATGGGCTACGCGGTGCCGGCGGCGATGGGCGCGAAGGCGGGCGTCCCGGACGTCCAGGTGTGGGCGATCGACGGCGACGGCTGCTTCCAGATGACCAACCAGGAGTTGGCCACCTGCGCCATCGAGGGCATCCCGATCAAGGTCGCGGTGATCAACAACGGCAACCTGGGCATGGTCCGGCAGTGGCAGACGCTGTTCTACGGCGAGCGCTACTCCAGCACCGACCTGGGCACGCACAAGCACCGCATCCCGGACTTCAAGCTGCTGGCCGAGGCCATGGGCTGCGCCGGGCTGCGCGCCGAGTCGCGCGACGAGGTCGACCAGGTCATCGCGCAGGCCATGGAGATCAACGACCGCCCGGTGGTCATCGACTTCGTGGTCGGCAAGGACGCCCAGGTGTGGCCGATGGTCGCGGCGGGCACCGGCAACAGCGAGATCATGGCCGCGCGGGGCATCCGCCCGCTGTTCGACGAGGACGAGTGATGACAAGGCACACGCTGAGCGTTCTGGTCGAGGACAAGCCCGGTGTCCTCGCGCGGGTGGCGGGCCTGTTCTCCCGTCGTGGCTTCAACATCGAGTCGCTGGCGGTCGGCCGCACCGAGCACCCGGACATCTCCCGGATGACGATCGTGGTGTCGGTCGAGGAACTGCCCCTCGAACAGGTGACCAAGCAGCTGAACAAGCTGATCAACGTCATCAAGATCGTGGAGCTGGAGCCGTCGTCCGCGGTGCAGCGCCAGCTCCTCCTCGTCAAGGTCCGCGCGGACGCCACCGTCCGCAGCCAGGTCCTCGAAACCGTGCAGCTCTTCCGCGCGAAGGTGGTCGACGTGTCGCCCGAAGCGGTGACGGTCGAGGCCACCGGCACGTCGGAGAAGCTGGACGCGCTGCTGCGCATGCTGGAGCCCTATGGTCTCCGCGAGATCGTCCAATCCGGCATGGTCGCCATCGGCCGTGGCGCCCGTTCGATCACCGCGACCGCGGTGCGCTGAGTTTTCGTTCGTAGGAAAGGGAGAACCACCAGTGAGCGTCGAGATCTTCTACGACGACGATGCCGACCTGAGCATCATCCAGGGGCGCAAGGTCGCGGTCATCGGCTACGGCAGCCAGGGCCACGCCCACGCGCTCAGCCTGCGCGACTCGGGCGCCGAGGTGCGGATCGGCCTCCAGGAGGGCTCGAAGTCCCGCGCCAAGGCGGAGGAGGAGGGCCTGGTCGTCGGCACCCCCGCCGAGGTCTCGGAGTGGGCCGACCTGATCATGGTGCTGGCGCCGGACACCGCGCAGCGGCACATCTACGCCGAGTCGATCGCCCCGAACCTGAAGGAGGGCGACGCCCTCTTCTTCGGCCACGGCTTCAACATCCGCTACGGCCTGATCACCGTTCCGTCCGGTGTGGACGTCGCGATGGTCGCCCCGAAGGGCCCGGGCCACCTCGTCCGCCGCCAGTTCGTGGACGGCAAGGGCGTGCCGGCGCTGATCGCGGTCGAGCAGGACGCCTCGGGCAACGCCCAGGCGCTGGCGCTCTCGTACGCCAAGGGCATCGGCGGCACCCGCGCGGGCGTCATCAAGACGACGTTCAAGGAAGAGACCGAAACCGACCTCTTCGGCGAGCAGGCAGTCCTGTGCGGCGGCGCGTCGGCGTTGGTGCAGGCGGGCTTCGAGGTGCTGACCGAGGCGGGCTACGCCCCCGAGGTCGCGTACTTCGAGTGCCTGCACGAGCTGAAGCTGATCGTCGACCTGATGTACGAGGGCGGCGTGGCCCGCATGCGCTACTCGATCTCCGACACCGCCGAGTACGGCGACCTGACCCGCGGCCCGCGCGTGATCACGCCGTCGGTCAAGGAGGAGATGCGCAAGATCCTGGGCGAGATCCAGGACGGCACCTTCGCCACCGAGTGGGTGAACGAGGACGACGCCGGCCGCGGCAACTACAAGAAGTTGCAGCAGGAAGGCGAACAGCACCCGATCGAGGAAGTCGGCAAGAAGCTGCGCGGCCTGATGTCCTGGGTCGACCGCCCGATCACCGAAACCGCTTAGTACCAGCGGTTTTCCCACCGGGGTGTGCGGTGTACCACCACGCCGCACACTCCGGTATACCTATCAGCCATGACCGAGAGCGCGCCGATCTACGACGACAAGGCCCACGTCCGTGGCAACCTGGACCTGACGGCCGCCACCTGGATCCGAAGCGACGAGGGCGCGGAGGACGAGGAAGAACACGTGGAAATCGCCTTCGTGGAACACACGGACGGCATCACGTACACCGCGATGCGCAACTCGGCCCACCCGGAAGGCCCAGTCCTGGTCTTCACCCCGGCCGAATGGGAAGCCTTCATCCTGGGCGTCAAAGACGGCGAGTTCGACGAGCCCTGGTGACCACCCAGTCCCAGCAGCCTCACCCGCCCCACCCCAACCCCCGCAAGCGCACCCGCCCCACACACGCCCCCCGCGCCACCCACACACCGCAGGGCACGCAGCCCAGCGCCATGGTCGCGCCGACCAAGCCGGTGGCCTCGTGTTCTCCCCGTATGGCCTGGGCGCAGCCCAACCGCATGTGTCAAGGGGGCACATTCAGCGCTACCGCAGGCCAAACTACGAAACGGCCCCCTTGACGCATGTGGTTGCCTCTGGCAGGCCATACGGGGAGAACACGACGCCCTACCTCCCCGGAGGCGCTGCCCGTCCGGCGAGGACGCCTTAAACGCAGGCCAACACCCAACAGACACCCGCCACACGCGAGCCACACCCCAACAGCCGCACCCCACCCGCGAGCCACGCCCAACAGCCGCACCCCACAGCCACACACCGCCTCACGAACTTCGCAAGTGGACAACCCACCCGCCCCCACCCCCCAAGCGGCAGACCCAGGACGCGCCCGGACAAAGCGGTCACCGGGCAAACCAGCAGGTGGGATGGGGCACCCAGGTGGCGGGAGTCCCACCCACCGCGACTATGCTCGTTAACAACCCGGACACATCGCCGTGGCCGGGCGGCGCGGGTATCCCGCTGCACTCAGGCCGCCCGCGCTCCCCACCCGAACACACCTCCGGGAGCGACGTCCGTGACCAAGCCCGTTGTCCTGATCGCCGAGAAGCTCGCACCGTCCGTTCTCGACGTCTTCGGTGATGGCATCGAGGTCCGCCACGTGGACGGCACCGACCGTCCGGCGCTCCTCGCAGCAGTCGCCGACGCCGACGCGCTGCTGGTCCGCTCCGCCACCAAGGTCGACGCCGAGGTCTTCAAGGCCACCACGAAGCTGAAGGTCGTCGCCCGCGCGGGTGTCGGCCTGGACAACGTCGAGGTGCCCGCCGCCACCGAGCGCGGCGTGATGGTCGTGAACGCGCCGACCTCCAACATCGTCAGCGCCGCCGAGCACGCCGTGGCCCTGCTGCTGTCCGTCGCGCGCCAGATCCCGGCCGCGCACCAGACGCTCCAGGACCACAAGTGGAAGCGCAGCAAGTTCAACGGCGTCGAGCTCAACGGCAAGACCGTCGGCGTCGTGGGCCTGGGCAAGATCGGCCAGCTGTTCGCCGCCCGCCTGGCCGCGTTCGGCACCGAGCTGATCGCCTACGACCCGTACGTGTCGCCGCAGCGCGCCGCGCAGCTGGGCATCGAGCTGGTCACGCTGGAGGAGCTGCTGGAGCGCGCCGACGCGATCAGCATCCACCTGCCGAAGACCCCGGAGACCAAGGGCCTGATCGGCGCCGAGCAGCTGGCCAAGGTCAAGCCCGGCGTGATCATCGTCAACGCCGCCCGCGGCGGTCTGATCGACGAGGCCGCGCTGGCCGAGGCGGTCAGGGAGGGTCGGGTCGGCGGCGCCGGCATCGACGTCTTCTCCACCGAGCCCACGACCGAGAGCCCGCTGTTCGGCGTGCCCGGCGTCGTCGTCACGCCGCACCTGGGCGCGTCGACCACCGAGGCCCAGGACCGCGCCGGCACGGACGTGGCCCGCTCGGTGCTGCTCGCGCTCCAGGGCGACTTCGTCCCGGACGCGGTGAACGTGCAGGGCGGCGGTGTGGTCGGCGAGGAGGTCCGCCCGTACCTGCCGCTGGTGCAGAAGCTCGGCACGGTCGTCGCGGCGCTCAGCGCGAAGGCGCCCACCAGCGTCACGGTCGAGGTCCGCGGCGAACTGTCCAACGAGGACGTCGCGGTGCTCCCGCTCGCCGCGCTGCGCGGTGTGTTCTCGAGCGTCGTGGAGGAGCAGGTGACGTTCGTGAACGCGCCGGCGCTCGCCACCTCGCTCGGCGTCACTGTGGACCTGGTGAAGGAGCCGGAGAGCGCGAACCACCGCAGCCTGGTGACCGTCCGCGCGGTCCAGCACGACGGCGCGGTCATCACCGTCTCGGGCACGCTCACGGGTCTGGACCAGGTCCAGAAGGTGGTCGGCGTGAACGGCCGCAGCTTCGACCTGCGCGCCGAGGGCAACGTGCTGCTGCTGGAGTACCCGGACCGCCCGGGCGTCATGGGCACCGTCGGCACCCTGCTCGGCGAGGCGGGCGTGAACGTCGAGGCCGCGCAGATCAGCCAGACCAAGGACGGCGCGGACGCGTTCATGCTGCTGCGCGTCGACCGCCCGGTCGACAACGCCGTGCTGGACCCGATCGGCGCGTCCGTGGGTGCCCACACCGTGCGTGCGGTCGACTTCGAGTGACGGCTCGGTAACCCAGGGGCACAACACCCCGAACGAGGACAAACCTGGCCCCGGGGCCTGCGGATGCACCATCACCGCAGGTCCCGGCGCTGTAATGGTTGACGGTTGAGTGTCAAATCTGTGGTTGTCGTCACTCATTTGGCCTAATTGATCGCGAAGCTCACTCGATTAGGTTTCCCCCACGAGGTTGACCCGGTGCCGTAGAGGGCACGGCACCACGCGGGCACGTCCCCCTACCGCATGAAGACGCTGCCCGTCCGGGTCGAATCCGACCTCATTTGGGGCACGTTGTGAGTCGATCTCGCGTTGTCGCCAGATCCGCCGTACCGGTGCTGGCCGCGATTCTCGTCGCGGGTTCCACCGCCGGTACCGCGCTGGCCGCCGAAGATCCGGCACTCGCGCCGTCCGTCGCCGCTGCGCACGGGCTGGACGCGGGCAGGTTGCAGACCAAGGTCGCCAAGCGGCTCTCCGCCGCCGAGGGCAAGGTCACCGCGTTCGTGGAGCTCGAGGCCAAGCCGGCCGTCGACACGTTCGAGGAGAAGACCGACCAGGGCGCGACCAAGCAGCAGGCGAAGGACGCCGCCAAGGCGACCAAGGCCGACACGACCAAGGTGACCGACCAGGTCGTCGGCGCGCTCAAGGGCAAGGACTCGGGCACCAAGGAGGTCTACCGGACCGCCAACGGCGTGCCGGGCGTCGTGGTGCAGGCCGACGCGGCCAAGCTGCGCGAGCTGGCCGACCGCTCGGACGTGAAGTCCATCCGCACGGTGGTCCCGAAGTCCCGCACCAACTCCAACGCGGTGCAGCTGACCAAGACGCTCAACGCGTGGCAGCAGTACGGCAAGCTCGGCGAGAACATCCGCGTCGGCGTCATCGACACCGGCATCGACTACACGCACGCGGACTTCGGCGGTCCCGGCACGGTCGAGGCGTTCGAGGCGATCGACGAGACCAAGGTCGACAAGTCCTACTTCCCGACCGCCAAGGTGGTCGGCGGCTACGACTTCGTGGGCAACGGCTACGACGGCGACAGCAAGGACCCGGCGGTCAACACCCCCAAGCCGGACCCGAACCCGATCGACTGCAACAGCCACGGCACGCACGTCGCGGGCACGACGGCGGGCTTCGGCGTCAACGCCGACGGCAGCACGTTCAAGGGCGACTACACGAAGCTGACCCCCGAGGCGCTCAACGCGCTGCGGATCGGTCCCGGCACCGCGCCCAAGGCCCTGCTGTACGCGCTGAAGGTGTTCGGCTGCGAGGGTTCGACCAACGTCACCTCGCAGGCGCTCGACTGGTCGCTCGACCCCGACGGCGACGGCGACTTCTCCGACCACCTCGACGTGGTCAACCTGTCGCTCGGCTCCGACTACGGCGCACCGGACGACCCCGACAGCCTGTTCGTGCGCAAGCTCAACCAGCGCGGCATCGTCACGGTGTTCGCCGCGGGCAACGGCGGCGACCTGTACGACGTCGGCGGCTCGCCGGGCTCCACGCCCGAGGCGCTGACCGTCGCCAGCGTGCGCGACTCGTTCGTGCTGCGGGACGCCGCCGAGGTCACCGCGCCGGGTGCCGCGGCCGGCCGCAAGCCCGGCCAGTACAGCCAGAGCTTCAACTACCAGGGCGTCGACGTGACCAAGCCGGTCGTCGCGCTGTCCGACCCGGCGAACAAGGACGGCTGCCTGCCGTTCTCGGCCGCCGACGCCGCCGCCGTGGCGGGCAAGTTCGTCTGGCTGGAGTGGGACGACAACGACGCCACGCGTCGCTGCGGCTCGGCCGGCCGGTCGGGCAACGCGGTCGCCGCCGGTGCGGCCGGCGCGGTCTTCTCCTCGGCGCTGGAGAACTTCAACGCGGGCATCTCGGGCAGCCCGGTGATCCCGGTGTTCCAGTTCACCGGCTCGGCCACCGCGGCCCTGCGCCCGGCGCTCGCCGCCGGCACCCTCGTCGTCCGCCAGGCGGGCGAGCTGCGCACCGCGCTGCCGACGTACGACAACTCGATCTCCGACACGCCCAGCACGTTCACCTCGCGCGGCGTGCGCGGCCCGATCGTGAAGCCGGACGTCGCGGCGCCCGGTGACACCATCGCCTCGGCGCTGGTCGGCTCGGGCAACAAGACGCTGGTGATCAGCGGCACCTCCATGGCCACCCCGCACACCACCGGCATCGTCGCGCTGGTGCGCGAGGCCCACCCGGACTGGAAGCCGGAGGAGGTCAAGGCCGCGATCATGAACAGCGCGGGCGCCGACGTGAAGCAGGACGGCAAGACCTACGGCCCCAACCGGGTCGGCGCGGGTCGGGTCGACGGCAAGGCGGCGCTGGACAACCAGGTGCTCGCCTACGTGCAGGACGACCCGGGCGCGGTGTCCGCGTCGTTCGGCACCGTCGAGGTGGCCAAGCCGGTGTCGCTGACCAAGACCATCAAGGTGGTCAACAAGTCGACCAAGTGGGTGGACTACAAGGTCGGCTACGAGGCCATCACGTCGATCCCGGGCGTGGAGTACCAGCTGTCGGCGGACACCGTCCGGCTCTCGCCGCGCGGCGTCGCCAAGGTCAAGGTGACGCTGAAGATCGCCAACCCGGCCGCGCTGCGCAAGACCGTCGACCCGACGATCGTGCCGTTGCAGCTCGACGTGCCGCGCCAGTTCCTGGCCGACGCGTCCGGTCGCGTGGTGCTGACCCCGAAGAGCGGCGCCACCGTGGCGCTGCGGGTGCCGGTGTACTCGGCGCCCAAGCCGGTGTCGGACATCAACGTGGCCTCGACGATCACCGTCAAGGCCAAGCAGGGCGTGCTCAACCTCACCGGTCGCGGTGTCGACCAGGGTGCCTACAAGTCGCTCGTGAGCGTGCTGGAGCTGGGCGCGACCTCGCCGAAGCTGCGCGAGTGCGGCCGCCGGGTCACCACCGACTGCACCATCAACGACACCGCCAAGGGCGGCGACCTGCGCTACGTGGGCGCCACGTCCACCGCGCCGCTGGCCAAGGCGCAGGGCAAGCCCGCGGACGCGCTGCTCGCGTTCGGTGTCGCGACCTGGGGCAACTGGTACAACCTGGGCAACAACACTGTGCCGTTCATCGACATCGACACCAACGGCGACGGCAAGTACGACTACGAGACGTACGCGTCCAAGCTGACCGACACCGACCTGCTGGTGGCCACCACCGTCGACCTCGCGACCGGGGCGACCGTGGACATCCAGGGCGTCAACGGCCAGTTCGGCGACGTCGACACGAACGTGTTCGACACGAACGTGGTCGTGCTCCCCGTGTTGCTGTCGGCGCTCGGCATCGACCCGTCGGGGTCCACCGCCCGGCTGAAGTACACCGCCGGCGTGTCGGGCTTCTACAAGGCGCCCGGCGCGTCGCTGGTCGACTCGCTCGGCACCGACGTGTCGTTCGACCCGCTCAAGCCCGGCCTGTGGGCGCAGGGCGGCGGCGACCCGGCACTGTCCTACTCGGCCCGTCCGGGCACCGCGCTCGTGGTCAACCGCGACGCGGACGCGCTGGCACTGGACAAGTCGGACAGTCTGCTCGTGCTGAACCACCACAACGCCACCGGCGAGCGCGCCGACGTGGTCAAGGTGAAGGGGCCGAAGGCCACCGGTTCGGCCGGCTGATCCGCCGGATTCCACGCGTGATCGGCGCGTGGGCACTGCTTGATCGCTCTGGCCGGTGGGGGGTTGCCCCGCCGGCCAGAGCCGTTTAAGCCCTTCGGGTGGCACCTGATCGGGGGCACTGGACCGATCGGGTGTCCCGCAGTCCGGGAGATTCGCCCTCTCAAGGGTGTTCCGAGTGCGGTTCACGGGCTCGGTGCCGGTAGCCTTTCGCAAAGGAAAACAAGTCCCGTGCAATGGGACTGATACCTGGGAGGTGTGTGGATGCGGCTCGCAGTGATCCCAGGAGACGGGATCGGGCCCGAGGTCGTCGCCGAGGCCCTGAAGGTGCTCGGCGAGGTCGTCCCGGCGGCGGAGATCACCCGCTACGACCTGGGCGCAGCGCGCTGGCACGCCACAGGTGAGCTGTTGCCGGAGTCGGTGCTGGGCGAACTGCGCCAGCACGACGCGATCCTGCTCGGCGCCGTGGGCGACCCGTCGGTGCCCAGCGGGATCCTGGAACGTGGCCTGCTGCTGCGGCTCCGGTTCGAGCTCGACCACCACGTGAACCTGCGCCCGGCGCGGTTGTACCCCGGTGTGCGCAGCCCGATCGCGGATCCGCCCGAGATCGACATGGTCGTCGTGCGCGAGGGGACCGAGGGCCTGTACGCGGGCAACGGCGGTCTGCTGCGCAAGGACACCCCGCACGAGATCGCGACCGAGGTGTCGATCAACACCTCGTTCGGCGTGGAGCGGGTCGTCCGGGACGCGTTCGCCCGGGCGGCGAACCGGCCCCGCAAGCACCTCACGCTCGTGCACAAGACCAACGTGCTCACGCACGCCGGGTCGTTGTGGTCGCGGGTCGTGGAGGAGGTGTCGTTGCAGCACCCCGACGTGACGGTGGCGTACCAGCACGTCGACGCGGCGACCATCCACCTGGTGACGGACCCGGCCCGGTACGACGTGATCGTGACCGACAACCTGTTCGGGGACATCCTGACCGACCTGGCCGCGGCGGTGACCGGTGGGATCGGGTTGGCGGCGTCCGGGAACCTGGACGTGACCCGGCGCAACCCGTCGATGTTCGAGCCGGTGCACGGGTCTGCGCCGGACATCGCCGGGCAGGGGATCGCGGATCCGACCGCGGCGGTGTTGTCGGTGGCGTTGATGCTCGATCACCTGGGTGAGTCGGAGGCTGCTCGGCGGATCGAGGCTTCGGTGGCCTTCGATCTGGCCACTCGGGATCACACCTCGCCCGGGGCCACCTACGCGGTGGGGGATCGGTTGGCTGCGTTGGTTTCGTCCAACGTTCGGACTGTGTCCTGAGGTTGGGCTGGTTTGGCTGGGTTTGGCCCGGTGCGGCGCCCTCGGAGCTTTGGCTCCGGGGGCGTTGTTTTTTGGGTGCTGGGGGTGGGGTGTGGGTTGGGTTCAGGGCGTAAAAGCGTCCTCGCCGGACGGGCAGCGCCTCCGGGGAGGAAGGGCGTTGCGTGCTCTCCCCGTATGGCCTGCCTGAGGCAACCACATGCGTCAAGGGGGCGGATCGTTCTTCGGCCGGCGGTAGCGCTTAATGCGCCCCCTTGACACATGCGGTTGGGCTTCGCCCAGGCCATACGGGGAGAGCACGCCAGGCTTGGGCTGTGGGGCTGCGCCCCGGTGGTGGTGGCTGTGTGTCCTTTGTGGAGGGTTTGGTGGGGTGATCGGGGGTTTGCGGTGCGTTGCTAGTGAGCGCTAAGTGTGACCGGATCGTGGGAAGGTTGGTCCGGGGCTTGGTATCTCCGGCGGCGGTGTGGCACCATCGAGGTATGGCTCTCCATGCCGTTGTCATTATTTCCCAGCGCGTCGGGTAGTGCTTCCCCAAGCACCCGGCGCGCCGACCTCTCGCACCTTGCGGGGGGTCTTTTTGTTTGTTCGGAAACTTCCTAGGAGACCATCGTGACCACGCTCGGCGATTCCTTCCACGTCTACGACACGACGCTGCGGGACGGGGCGCAGCGGGAGGGGATTTCCTACTCCGTCACCGACAAGATCGCTGTGGCGGGGTTGTTGGACTCGTTGGGGGTCGGGTTCGTCGAGGGCGGGTGGCCTGGGGCGTTGCCCAAGGACACCGAGTTCTTCGCCCGGGCCGCGGCTGGGGAGTTGGTGTTGAAGCACGCCAGGTTGGTCGCGTTCGGGGCCACTCGCAAGGCCGGTGTGAAGGTGCACGAGGACTTGCAGGTCAGGGCGTTGGTCGACTCCCAGGCGCCGGTGGTGACGTTGGTCGCGAAGTCCGATCGGCGGCACATCGAGCGGGCGTTGCGGACCGAGGTCTCGGAGAACTTCGCGATGGTGCGGGACACCGTGCGGTTCCTGGTCGAGGAGGGGCGTCGGGTGTTCCTCGACGCCGAGCACTTCTTCGACGGGTTCGCGTTCGACCCCGACACCGCGCTGCGCACGTTGGAGTCCGCTGTGGAGGGTGGCGCGGACGTCGTCGTGCTGTGTGACACGAACGGTGGTCAGCTTCCGTTGAAGTTGGCCGAGACCGTCGCCGACGTGGTGGCCCGCACGGGTTTCCGCGTCGGCATCCACTGCCAGGACGACACGTCCTGCGCGGTGGCCAACACCATCGCGGCGGTGCAGGCCGGGGCTACCCACGTCCAGTGCACCGCCAACGGTTACGGCGAGCGAGCGGGCAACGCGGACCTGTTCGCCGTCGTGGGGAACCTCGTGACCAAACTCGGCCTTCCCGTGCTACCGCGCGAGTCGCTGGCCGAGCTGACCCGGGTCTCCCATGCCCTTGCCGAGATCGCCAACATCGCACCCGACTCCCACCAGGCCTACGTCGGGTCGTCGGCCTTCGCCCACAAGGCGGGGTTGCACGCGAGCGCGATCAAGGTCGATCCGGAGCTGTACAACCACATCGCTCCGGAGACCGTCGGCAACGACATGCGGGTGCTGGTCACCGAGATGGCGGGTCGGGCCAGTCTCGAACTCAAGGGACGTGAGTTCGGGATCGACCTGACCCGCCGGCCTGACGCGCTGACCAACTCGGTGCGCAAGGTGAAGGAACTGGAGGCGCTGGGCTGGTCCTTCGAGGCCGCCGACGCGTCGTTGGAGCTGTTGCTGAAGGACGAACTGTCCGAATTGGACAACCCGCCGTTCACCCTGGAGTCCTACCGGGTCGTGCTGGACCACCAGAAGGACGGTGGCATTGGGTCGGAGGCCACGGTCAAGGTGCACGTGGCGGGGGAGCGGGTGATCGCCACCGCCGAGGGCAACGGGCCGGTGCACGCGCTGGACGCGGCGCTGCGGAAGGCGTTGCTGCCGCACCTGTCCTGGTTGGACAGCGTGCAGTTGAACGACTACAAGGTGCGCATCCTGACCGATCAGCACGGGACCGACGCGGTGACCCGGGTGCTGGTCGAGTCGACCGACGGCGAGCGGGCGTGGACCACCGTGGGTGTGCACGGGAACATCGTCGAGGCCAGTTGGCTCGCGTTGTGCGACGCGCTGGTGCACAAGGCGATGAGGGAGACGACGAGGGGTCAGGCGGGGTAGGCGGACGGTGTTGCGTCGGGTTGGGCGGTTCGGGTGTGGGTTCGTCGTTCGGGTGCCGGTGTGTGACGGTGGAGTCGGGCGTCGGGTCGGTGACGGTGTGGGCTGAGGTCGGGTTGTGAGGTGTGGGTCCGCGTCCGCTTCCGGCGGGCGCGGGGGGCCGGGTGGGTGGGCTGCGGTTAGGGTGATTGTCGTGCGCATCGCCCGAATCGCCCAGCCGGACGGTCTTGCCTTCGCCGCGATCGAAGGCTCCGGTGACGACCTCACCGCCGTCGAGATCGCCGAGGACCCGTTCGCCAATCCCACGTTCACCGGTCGTCGGTGGCCGCTCGCCGACGTGCGGCTGCTCGCGCCGTTCCTGCCGCCGAAGATCGTGTGCATCGGTCGGAACTACGCGGAGCACGCGGCGGAGCTCGGGCACGAGGTGCCCGACGCGCCGCTGATGTTCCTCAAGCCCAACACCGCGGTCATCGGGCCGAACGCGGAGATCCGGCTGCCCGCCGTGTCCGAGCGCGTCGACTTCGAGGGTGAGCTGGCGGTCGTCGTCGGCGTCGGCGGGCGGGACATCCCCGCCGCCAAGGCGCGGCAGTCGATCCTCGGCTACACCATCGCCAACGACGTCACCGCGCGCGACCTCCAGAAGACCGACGGGCAGTGGACGCGCGCGAAGGGCTTCGACACGTTCTGCCCGCTCGGCCCGTGGGTGGAGACGGAGTTCGACCCGGACGACGTCGCGATCCGCACCGAGGTCGACGGCGTGCTCAAGCAGGACTCGCGGACCTCGTTGCTGCTGCACGACATCGCCGAGCTGATCGAGTACATCTCGGCGGTGATGACGCTGCGGCCGCTGGACGTGATCCTCACCGGTACGCCCGCCGGTGTCGGGCCGCTCACCGCCGGCCAGACCGTGTCGGTCACCGTCGAGGGGCTCGGGACGTTGACCAACACGGTCGCGAACCGCTAGTCACCGCGTTCGATCCGCTCGGGCGCGCGCCGTGCGAACGCCGGCGCGTGCTCGGGCAGCAACCCGATCGCCACCAGGTACGCGGGCACCACCTGGAGCAGCGGCACGCGCTGGAGCAGGCGGATCGGCGCGGGAGCCTTCGCCGGACCGGCCGCGCCCGCCAGGGTCGGCCGCAGGAAGCGGTCCTGCACCAGGCGTTGGATCCCCTGGGTCACCGCGGTCGGGAACCACCGGCGCCGGCGCACCTTCGCCAGCTCGGCCGGCGTGACCGCGCCGCGGCGCAGTGGCGCGGCCAGGATCCGGGCGGCGGCCACCGCGTCCTGCACGGCCAGGTTGATGCCCACCCCGCCGATGGGCGACATCGCGTGCGCCGCGTCGCCCACGCACAGCACCCCGTCGTCGTGCCAGCGCCGCAACCGGTCCAGCTTCACGTCGAGCAGCTTCACGTCCTCCAGCTCCGCGACCGTCTCCAGCCGTTCGGCCAGCCACGGCACCAGGTCCGAGATCCGCTTGCGGAACGCCGCCACGCCCTCCGCGCGCAGCTCCGCGTCGCTGCCCTTGCGGATCAGGTAGGCGACCTGGAAGTAGTCGCCGCGCGGCAGCAGCACCACGCCCGAGCCCCGACCGAACCGGCCCAGGCCGCCGGTGGGCTCACCCTCGTGGCGCGGCAACCGGAACCACCACACGTCCATCGGCGCGCCGAACGAGCGGATCGGCAGGCCGGCCTCGGCGCGCACCCGCGAGCCGCGCCCGTCGGCCGCGATCACCAGGTCCGCGGCCAGTTCGCGCTCGCCGTCGGCGTCGCGGTAGCGCACGCCGGTCACCTTGCCGTGCTGCCGGACGACCCCGGTCACCTCGGTGTTCATCCGCAGCGCGAACGCCTTCTCGCGCTTGCCCGCGTCGGCCAGCAGGTCCAGGAAGTCCCACTGCGGCACGAACGCGATGTGCTTGTGCGCCCCGGGCAACCGGGTCAGGTCGGCCACCGTCTGCGGCCCGCTGTCCAGCAGCACCTGCATCCGCTCCACCAACTGGTGCGGCACCTCGGCGAACGACGGGCCGAGGCCCAGTTCGTCCAGCAGCGTCAACGTCGACGCGTGCACCGTGTCGCCGCGGAAGTCCCGCAGGAAGTCGCCGTGCTTCTCCAGCACGGTCACCTCGACGCCCGCCCGGGCGAGCAGCAGCCCCAGCACCATCCCGGCCGGTCCGCCGCCGACGACCGCGACCGTGGTCCTCTCCATGATCCCCACCTCGTTTTCAACGGTAGTTGAATAAAGCTGAGCATGCTCCGGGCGGTGCGCGCGGTCAAGGCGGATAGGCTGATCGGGTCATGAGCGAATCGGTGACACCGTCGGACGTCCGGGTCCGGCTGCACGCGTGCCCGACCGGGAAACCGCACGTCGGGCTCGCGCGCACGGCCCTGTTCGGCTGGGCGCTGGCCCGGAGCGCGGGCGGCGCCGTGTCGCTCGTCACGCACGACGCGGACCCGGCGTGGCCGGACCTGCTGCGCTGGCTGGGGCTGGACTGGGACGAGGGCCCCGGTGTCGGCGGGCCGAACGGGCCGTACCTGCGGTCCGCGCGGACCGGGCTCTACGCCGACGCCGCCCGGCGGTTGCTCGAGTCGGGCGCGCTCTACGAGTCGTTCTCCACGCCCGCCGAGGTCCGGGCGCGCCGCCGGGCCGCCGGGCAGGACGCCAAGCTCGGCTACGACGGGTTCGACCGCGACTCCACCGACGCGTGGCGGGCCGCGCTGCGGGCACAGGGGCGGGAGCCCGTGCTGCGGTTGCGGATGCCGGAGCGGGCGACCGAGTGGGTCGACCTGGTGCGCGGTCCGGTCGACGGTGGCGTGCTGACCGACCCGGTCGTGGTGCGGGCCACCGGTGAGCCGACGCCCGCGTTCGCCGACGCGGTGGACGACGCGGCGCTGGGCGTGACGCACGTGCTGCGGGACGAGGAGTTCCTGGCCTCGACACCGCGCCGGCTCGCGGTCGCGGCGGCGTTGCGCGGAATCGGGCTCGGGCATTCCCCGTTGTCGTTCGGACATCTCCCGCCGGTGCTCGGCGAAGGCGGTCGGCCGTTGTCCGAGCGCGATCCCGTCGCCCTTCTCGCGCGCTATCGGGAACGCGGATTCCTGCCCGAGGGAATGCGCGACGCGCTCGCCTCGCTCGGATGGTCCACGCCGGACGATCGGGACGCGGTCGGCGCGGCGGAAATGATCCGCGCATTCACGCCGGACCGGATCGTCACCCACCCCGTGCGGTTCGCGGAGAAGAAGGCCGAGGCGGTCAACGCGGCACGCCTGCGGGCGTTGCCGGTCGCCGGGTTCGTCGCGCGGGTGCGGCCTTTCCTGATCGCCGACGGCGTGCTGCCCGCCGTGCCGACCGACGCGCAGCTGGCCCTGCTCGCCGACGTGGCGCCGCTGGTGCGGGAACGCCTGGTCGTGCTGTCCGAGGCGTCTGGAATGGTCAGGTTCCTGTTCGCGGCCGAAGAGGACTTCGCGCCGGAGGACGAGGCGGCGGCCGTCGTGGGCGCCGGGGCACGGCCCGTGCTGGAGGCCTCCGCGGCCGCGCTGGAAGGCGTCGCGCACTGGAATGCCGCCGCCATCGAGGAAGCGCTGAGGGCGTCCCTTGTGGACGGACTGGGACTGAAACCACGCCTGGCGTACGCACCCGTGCGGGTCGCCGTGACGGGCCGTACCGTCTCGCCTCCGCTGTACGAATCGTTGGAACTGGTGGGTCGGGACCGCTCGATCGGCCGATTGCGTCGGGCGCTCGGCGCAATCTGAGTGGTGCTATCGGGGGGTCCGGTACTGCTTGATCGTGCAAGGACCCTCAGATATCACCTCCTTGGTCGAGTCGGCGGAGGGGTGGGCGCACCTAGCCTCACTGGGTGACAACCGCAGCCCCGACTTTCACCCCCCGGAGAACCGGCGAGATCCGCGCGGTGTGCCTCGACGTGGACGACACGCTCGTCGACTACAGCACGTCGTCCCGGGCCGCCTTGGCCGCGATGGTCGGCAACGACGACTCGTTCCCGTTGTGGCAGCGCATCACCGACGAGCACTGCTCGCGCCTGCTCGCGGGCGAACTCCAGTACGAGAGCATGCGCAACATACGCACGCGCGCGTTCTTCGCCGCCCTCGGCGAGGAGCTGGACCAGGACGAGGCGACGCGTCGGGAGCTGCGGCGCCAGGAGGTGCTGGCGGCGAGCTGGCGGCTGTACCCGGACGTCGTGCCCTGCCTGGAGTGGTTGCGCGCCACCGGTTTGCCACTCGCCGCCGTGAGCAACGCCTCCGGTAGGCACCAGCGGGTGAAGATCGCGAACCTCGGGCTCGCGCAGTACTTCGACACCGTCCTGATCGCCGGTGAGGTCGGCGCGATGAAGCCGGACCGGGTGATCTTCGACACCGCGTGCGAGGACCTCGGTGTGCCGCTGTGCGACACCGTCCACGTGGGAGACCGGCTCCACGCGGACGCGATAGGCGCGCGCGACGCCGGCATGAAGGGCGTCTGGCTCAACCGCCAGGGTCCCTGCACGGGTGGTCTGCCGACCGGCATCTCCGCCATCAGCAGCCTGTCTGAGCTGCCCGAACTCCTCGTGTGCGAGCTGTCCGCGGCCAGGGTGTAACCCCCGATTTCCGTTCCGCCGGGCTCGTGGTCTAGTATTCCTCCCGGCGGAACGGACAGCCCCTCGAAGCCCCGGCTGAGAGAAGTTGATCGGGAACGCCAATGGGGTATGGTGTAATTGGCAGCACGACTGATTCTGGTTCAGTTAGTCTAGGTTCGAGTCCTGGTACCCCAGCTGCAACGGTAGGAAAGAGATGTGCTAGACTACCGGAGCAACGCAGGACAGTAAGAAACAAGAATTGAATACCAAGATCCTGGCCCCGTCGTCTAGCGGCCTAGGACGCCGCCCTCTCAAGGCGGTAGCGTGGGTTCGAATCCCATCGGGGCTACAGAGACAGAGCCGGGTGCACCTGCACCCGGCTCTGTTCTTTTGTCCGGCGTGATCGTGTGTGCAGAAAGGGGGCCACCCGTGGGTGGCCCCCTTTGTTCATTGTGCTTACAGGCGTGACTGGAGGGCTTCTGCGGCTGCCAGGAGGTCTGCGGCCCACCTTGCGCCCGGGCGTCTGCCCATGCGGTCGATGGGGCCGGAGACCGAGACGGCGGCCACCACGGCTCCGGTGGAGTCGCGGACCGGGGCCGAGACGCTGGCCACGCCCGGCTCGCGTTCGGCTACCGATTGGGCCCAACCGCGGCGGCGGACTTCCAGGAGGGTTCGTTCGCCGTACACGGCGTCCGCCAGGACCGCGCGTTGCGTTCCCGGGTCCGCCCAGGCCGCCAGGACCTTGGCCCCCGAGCCCGCCGTCATCGGCAGGCGCGCGCCCACCGGGACGGTGTCCCGGAGACCGCTGGGTGGTTCCGCCGAAGACACGCAGATGCGTTGTGTGCCGTCCCTCCGGTACAGCTGCACGCTTTCCCCGGTGATGTCGCGCAGGCGCGGCAGCACCGAGGACGCCGCGTCCAGCAGCGGGTCTGTGGCCCCGCCCGCCAACTCCGCCAACGCCGCGCCAGGACGCCAGCGGCCGTCGGAACCCCGTCGCAGCAACCGGTGCACTTCGAGGCCCACCGCCAACCGGTGCGCGGTCGCACGGGGCAATCCCGTCCGGTTGCACAACTCGGCGAGGCCACACGGATCCTTTGCGACGGCGTTCAAGACAGCCACTGCCTTGTCCAGCACGCCGATCCCGCTATGCTGTCCCACAAGCCGATACTAACTTCCCACTGTCTGGGAAGTCCAGATCTATCGGATGTCCAGATCCTGGGAGTTGGGATGAGCCGCACGCTCGCGGAGAAGGTGTGGGAGGCGCACGCCGTGCGCCACGGCAGTGGCGCGGAGCCCGATCTGCTCTACATCGACCTCCACCTGCTGCACGAAGTCACGAGCCCGCAGGCGTTCGACGGCCTGCGCCTCGCCGGCCGGCCGCTGCGCCGACCGGACCTCACCATCGCCACCGAGGACCACAACGTCCCGACCGTCGACATCGAGTTGCCGATCGCCGACCCCGTGTCGCGCACCCAGGTGGAGACGCTGCGCAAGAACTGCGCCGAGTTCGGCGTGCGGCTGCACCCCATGGGCGACTTCGAGCAGGGCATCGTCCACGTGGTCGGCCCGCAGCTCGGGTTGACCCAGCCCGGCATGACCGTGGTGTGCGGCGACAGCCACACGTCGACGCACGGCGCGTTCGGCGCGTTGGCGTTCGGCATCGGCACCTCCGAGGTCGAGCACGTGATGGCGACCCAGACGTTGCCGTTGAGGCCCTTCAAGACCATGGCGATCACGATCAAGGGCTCGTTGAAGCCCGGTGTCACCGCCAAGGACGTCATCCTCGCGGTCATCGCGAAGATCGGCACCGGCGGGGGTCAGGGCTACGTCCTGGAGTACCGCGGCCCGGCGATCGAGGCGCTGTCCATGGAAGCGCGGATGACCGTGTGCAACATGTCGATCGAGGCGGGCGCGCGCGCCGGCATGATCGCGCCGGACCAGACCACGTTCGACTACCTCGAGGGCCGTCCGCACGCGCCGTCGGGCGCCGACTGGGACGCCGCGGTCGAGTACTGGAAGACGTTGCGCACCGACGACGACGCGGAGTTCGACGCGGAGGTCGTGCTCGACGCCGACGAGCTGACCCCGTTCGTCACCTGGGGCACGAACCCCGGCCAGGGCCTGCCGCTCGCGGCGTCCGTGCCGGACCCCGAGGCGATCGTGGACGAGAACGAGCGCGTGGCGGCCGAGAAGGCGCTGGCGTACATGGGGCTGGAGCCCGGCACGCCGCTGCGGGACATCCACGTCGACACGGTGTTCCTCGGCTCCTGCACGAACGGCCGCATCGAGGACCTGCGCGCCGCCGCGGACATCCTGAAGGGCCACCGGGTGGCCCAGGGCGTCCGGATGCTCGTGGTGCCCGGCTCGATGCGCGTGCGCGCCCAGGCGGAATCCGAGGGCTTGCACGAGGTGTTCCTGGAGGCGGGCGCCGAGTGGCGGCAGGCCGGCTGCTCGATGTGCCTTGGCATGAACCCGGATCAGCTCAAGCCCGGCGAGCGCAGCGCGTCCACCTCCAACCGCAACTTCGAGGGCAGGCAGGGCAAGGGTGGCCGCACCCACCTCGTCTCGCCACTCGTGGCCGCCGCGACGGCGGTGCGCGGCACCCTGTCCTCGCCCGCCGACCTGGTCTGAGGGAGATCACCAAGATGGAAGCGTTCACCACCCACACCGGTGTCGGCGTGCCGCTGCGCAGGTCCAACGTGGACACCGACCAGATCATCCCGGCGGTCTACCTCAAGCGCGTGACCCGCACCGGGTTCGAGGACGGGCTGTTCGCCGCGTGGCGCGGCGACGAGCACTTCGTGCTGAACCAGGAGCCCTTCAAGGCGGGCAGCGTCCTCGTCGCGGGGCCGGATTTCGGAACCGGCTCGTCGCGCGAGCACGCCGTGTGGGCGCTCATGGACTACGGCTTCCGGGTGGTCCTCTCCTCCCGGTTCGCCGACATCTTCCGCGGCAATGCGGGCAAGCAGGGGCTCGTGGCCGCTCAGTTGGAGCAGTCCGATGTCGAATTGCTCTGGAAGATCCTGGAGAACGAGCCCGGCACGGCGGTGACCGTCGACCTCACCGCGAACACGGTTGTGGCCAAGGACTTCACCGCCCGCTTCACCATCGACGAGTACACCCGCTGGCGGCTGCTGGAGGGTTTGGACGACATCGCCCTGACGCTGCGGCACGCCGATGAGATCTCCTCGTTCGAGGAGCGGCGGCCCTCCTGGTTGCCCACCACCGATCCGGTGCCCGCGACGTGACCCCACGGGGGTCGGATTTCGCCTCTATCAGCGGAAATCCGGCCCCCGCCCGGTCGGGACCGGCCCCCGCGGTGTCCCTCGACAGGGCGCAATTGCCCACGCCACAACGAAAAATATGGCGTGGCGATTGGTATTTCCTTGCATATGGGCTTACCGTGGCCTTCAGTCGGCCCGTCTCTAAGGGCCGTGAGCGTCCTGGGAGGGACTGAAGGTGAACAAGGCCCAGCTCATCGAGGCGCTCGCCGAGCGCCTTGGCGACAAGAAGAACGCCGCTGCCGCCGTTGATGGCATCGTCGACGTCATCGTCCGCAGCGTCCACAAGGGCGAGAAGGTCAACATCACCGGGTTCGGCGTCTTCGAGAAGCGCGCCCGTGCGGCCCGCACCGCTCGGAACCCGCGCACCGGCGAGACCGTGAAGGTCAAGAAGACCAACGTTCCGGCGTTCCGCGCGGGTTCGACGTTCAAGGACGTCATCTCGGGCACGAAGAAGCTGCCGCGCGTCACGGCCGCCAAGCCCGCGACGGCTGCGGCCGCCGCGAAGCCGGCCGCCGCGAAGGCCCCGGCCACGCGCGCCGCGTCGACCCGCACCGCCGCGACCACGGCGCCGCGCACCACGCGCAGCACCACCACGCGTGCGGCCGCGGCGGCCACCAAGGCGCCGACGACGCGTCGCACCACGGCGGCCAAGGCCACCACGGCCACCACCGCCACCACGGCGGCGGCTCCGAAGGCCACCGCGGCCAAGGCGACCGCCACCAAGGCGACGGCGGCGAAGGCCACCACGACGGCGGCCCCCAAGGCCGCCGCCGCCAAGAAGGCCGCGGCCCCCAAGGCCACCGCGGCGAAGGCGACCACGACGGCAGCGGCCAAGCCCGCCGCCAAGAAGGCGCCTGCCAAGAAGAAGTGACCCGAAGCCGGCTTGCTACCGGCGAGGAATCACAGGCGACAGCCACTCGGCTCAGGCCCCGGTGCGGACGCGCACCGGGGCCTAGGCATGCCCGGAGCAGTGCGCGTGCCGAGGGCGCTGGGCCGACGCGGACGCCGCGCGTGCCAGGGAAACCGCGTGCTCCCGGACCGCCGTGTGCTTGGGCCACTGGGTTCGTCCGGGGAGACCCGGGCCTGCCTGAGGGCAGTGCGCCGGCGCGGACGCCGCGTGTGTCAGGGGAACCGCGTGCTGCCGGACCGCGGTGTGCGCTTGGGCCATCGGGTTCGTCCGGGAGACCGGGGCGTGGCTGAGGGCAGTGGGCCGGCGCGGACGCCGCGCGTGTCAGGGAAATCGCGTGCTGCCGGACCGCCGCGCGCGCTCGGGGCATCGGGCGCGCCTGGGGGCCGGGGTCTACCCGAGCCGCTGGGCAGGCGCGGACGCCGCGTGTGCCGGGGAAATCGCGTGCTGCCGGACCGCCGTGTGCGCCTGGGGCATCGGGCACGCCCGGGAGACCGGGGTCTGCCTGAGCCGTTGGGCAGGCGTAGACGCCGCGTGTGCCAGGGAAACCGCGAGCCCCTGGCCGCCCGCGTGCACCAGGGGCATCGGGTGTGCCCGCGAGACCCGGGCCTGCCTGAGCCGCTGGGCAGGCACGGGCGCCGCGTGTGCCAGGAGAACCGTGCGAGCCTGGGCCATCCGGTTCGTCCGGGAGGCCGGGGCGTGCCTGAGCCGCTGGGCCGGCGTGGACACCCGTGTGCCAGGGAAACCACGCGTGCCCGGAGCGCCTGTGCGCCTGGGTCATCGTGTGTGCAGGCGTGCCGCGCTCGTCCAGGGGCGAAAAGCCGGGTGTTCCCGGACCACTGTCGCGTCGGCACTTCGGGGGGTCGAGGCGATCGGGGCGAGGTGGCCCGGGTGGTGCGGCGCCCTGCTTCGTGCCGCCGTTCGGCCTCGGCCGGTTCGCGCGCGGGTCGGAAAGTGAGTGTCGCGGTTGTCTTCGGCGGAGGTCGAGGAGTTGTCGCGAATCGCGCGTTCGGGCACCCGGAGACGGCCACTCGGCGGCTTTGAGGCAAGAGGCGCCCGGGCCCGCGGTTCGGCCGCCGACGGGCGTGTGGGGCGGAATTTCGGGGTGTCGAACGGGGCCGGCACCCCGAGTGGCGCAGTCGGGGTGCCGGACCGGAGTACTCGTCGTTGTCCGAGTGGCGGACCCGCCGGTTACGGCGCGGGCAGTGGGGTCGGCAGGTAGTGCGCCGAAAGCAGGCGCGGCCAGGACAGCGGTGAGTCCGAAGTGGACCACGAGGGCGCCGGTCGGAGGAACGACAGGACCCAGGTGCTGCCCTTCTTGCACGGGATGTCCGCGGGCAGCGCCGAGGTCGGCCGGCCGGAGTTGGCCAGGCCCGCCAGGGTGGCGATCACGTCCGGGATCACGCCGCCCTGGCTGGAGACCACGGCCACGCCCGGGCCGTCGGCGATCTCCAGCAGTCGGACCAGACCCGCGTCGCGGTCGGGCCAGTAGCCCTCCTCGGACAGCCTCGGCTCCAGCAGCACGCCCGTCGCCAGGTCGTCCGCCACCGCCTGCACGGTTTCCACGCATCGGGTGCGCGGCGCCGAGTGCACCCGCGTCGGCGACCACAGCGGCAGCAGGGCGCGCAGGCCCTCGGCCTGGCGTAGACCCGCCTGGCTCAACGGGCGCAGGTCGTCGTCGCCGTCCCAGCCCTCCCGCTTGCCCGCCTTCGCGTGCCGGACCAGCAGGACCGTCGCGAGGTCCGCGGGCGCGGCGGCGAAATCGGCCAGCACCAGGCGGTCGGTGTCCCTCGTCACGAGGTCCGCCGCCACGGCGGGCGGCAGCCAGCGCAGTTCGTCCACCTCGTCGTTCGGCGCGAACGAACCCGACACCGCGCGGGCGCTGTAGTAGTCCACGGTTTTCGGCTTCCCGAACGCCTCGTACGAGACCTGCCGCAGGAACCGGCCCAGCTCCACGCGGAAACCGGTCTCCTCCAGCACCTCCCGCACGGCCGCCGCGGGCAGGGTTTCGCCCGCGTCCAGCTTCCCCTTCGGCAGCGACCAGTCGTCGTAGCGCGGCCGGTGCACGACCGCCACCGCGTCGCCGCGCCACACCACGGCCCCCGCCGCGCGAACGGTCACCCGAGCGCCTTGTGGAAGCGCAGCAACTCGGTCTGGTGGTCCCGCACCCGCGAACCGTCCGCGGGCCACGCCTCCCACTCGCCGTCCGGCTGCAACTCCCAGCACCGCGTCGTGGGCTCCAGCGCCGAGTCGAGCATCGCGTCCAACTGCGCCACCAACTTCGGGTCCGTCACCCGCAGCTGCACCTCCACCCGCCGGTCGAGGTTGCGGTGCATCATGTCCGCGCTGCCGATCCACCGCTCGTCGCAGCCGACGAAGTGGAACACCCGCGAGTGCTCCAGGAACCGGCCGAGGATCGAGCGCACGTGGATGTTGTCCGACAGGCCCTTGATGCCCGGCTTCAACGCGCACACCCCGCGCACCACGATGTCCACCTGGACACCCGCCTGCGACGCCCGGTACAGCGAGTCGATCACCTGCTCGTCCACGAGCGAGTTCACCTTGATGCGCACCCCGGCGGGTTCACCGGCGCGCGCGTGCTCGATCTCGCGCTCGATCCGCTCCACTATTCCGCGGCGCACGCCGTACGGCGCGACGAGCAGGCTCCGGTAGTGGTCCTGCCGGGCGTACCCGGTCAGCACGTTGAACAGGTCGGTGAGGTCCGCGCCGATCGTCGGCTCGGCGGTGAGGATGCCGATGTCCTCGTACAGCCGGGCCGTCTTCGGGTTGTAGTTGCCGGTGCCGATGTGGCAGTACCGCTGGATCCGCGAGCCCTCCTGGCGCACCACCAGCGAGGTCTTGCAGTGCGTCTTCAACCCCATCAGGCCGTAGACCACGTGCACGCCCGCCTTCTCCAGCGCGCGCGCCCACTTGATGTTCGCCTGCTCGTCGAACCGCGCCTTGATCTCCACCAGCGCGACGACCTGCTTGCCCGCCTCGGCCGCGTCGATCAGCGCGTCCACGATGGGGGAGTCGCCGGAGGTGCGGTACAGCGTCTGCTTGATCGCGAGCACCCGGGGATCCGCGGCGGCCTGCTCGATGAACCGCTGCACGGACGTGGAGAACGAGTCGTACGGGTGGTGCACCAGCACGTCGCCCTCGCGCAGCGTGGCGAAGATGCTCTTGGGGGTTTCCCGCTCGCCGAACGCCGGGTGCGTCGCCGGCACGAACGGCGGGTCCTTGAGCTGCTTGCGGTCCACGCTGTACAGCTGCCACAGGCACGACAGGTCGAGCAGACCGGGCACCTGGACGACGTCGTGCGGGTCGACCTCCATCTCCCGCAGCAGCCGCTCCAGCATGTTCTCGGTCATGTCGTCGGCGACCTCCAACCGCACCGGCGGACCGAACCGCCGGCGGGCCAGTTCCCGCTCCAACGCCTGGAGCAGGTCCTCGTCGCGGTCCTCCTCGACCTCCAGGTCCGCGTTGCGGGTCACCCGGAAGGCGTGGCACTCGAGGATCTCCATGCCGGAGAACAACTCGCCCAGGTGCGCCGCGATCAGCTCCTCCACGGGCAGGAACGTCGCGGTCGGGCTGGTCCGGTCGTCCTCGACGCGCACCAGCCGCGGCACGTTGTCCGGCACCTTGATCCGCGCGAACCGCTCGGCCGAACCCTCCGGGTCCCGCACCGTCACGGCCAGGTTCAGCGACAGGCCGGAGATGTAGGGGAACGGGTGCGCGGCGTCCACCGCGAGCGGCGTCAGCACCGGGAACACCTGGTCGCTGAAGTAGTTGGACATCCGCAGCCGCTCGAAGTCGGTCAGCTGCGACCACGACACGATCGCGATCGCGTGCTTCTCCAACTCCGGCTGCACGTGGTCGAGGAACGCCCGCGCGTGCTGCTCCACGAGTTCCCTGGTCCGCTTGACGATGCCCGCCAGCTGCTCGCGCGGGGTCAGGCCGTCCGCGCTGCGCACGGTCAGGCCGGTGTCGTCGCGGCGCTTCAGACCCGCCACCCGGACCATGTAGAACTCGTCCAGGTTCGACGCGAAGATCGCCAGGAACTTGGCCCGCTCGAGCAGCGGCTGCGAGGCGTCCTCGGCCAGCGCCAGCACCCGGGCGTTGAAGTCCAACCAGGACAGTTCCCGGTTGAAGTACCGGTCGTCCGGCAGGTCCGCCGGCGCGTCCGCCACGGTCGCGGCGGGTGGCGAACTGGGGAAGGACCGCTGCGGCGGTTCGGCGGCGGGCGGCGCCTCCGGGGTGCTGCCGCGGCGCACGGCCGGGCGCGGGCGACGCCGGGGCGCGCTCGCGGACGGGGTGGACCGCGGCGTCCTGGTGCGTCGTTTCGGCTGCTCGGGGTTGTTATCCGTGCTCACATTCCGCATTGTTCCCCACAACCGCCGGGTTCGCCCCGATCGCGCCCGTCGAGAAGGTGAACTCCGCGTCACACCGGCCGGACCAGCGCCTCCACCGCGCCGGAGGGATTCCGGACAACCGTGACGCGCTGCCCCGCGCGCAGCGTCCGCCACCCCCCTGCGGCAACCGCGTCGGCGGTCGCGTCGAGCAGCACGCCGTCGTCGCGCAGCACGGTCGCGGAGCCGTCCGGGTGGTGGATCGAGACGGTCGCCTGTTCGGCCATGCGCACCAAGCTAAGCCATGCTCGGACTCGCTACGTTCGCAGTGGCGTTCAGGGGGAACGTCGAGATGCTCGGACGAACGCAGTGGGGGGCGCACATGCGTCGCACAGTCGTGCTCGCGGCGGTTCTGGTGACGGCGGGTCTGGTGGTGGCGCCGAGCGCGTCGGCCGACCCGACCCCGGAACCGCTCTGCACGTGGGAGAACCTGCCGACACCGCCGGGGGTCACCGGCACCCGGTTCGTCGTCGGCTCCGGGCAGGGCACGTACGCGGGTGACGCGGTCGGGTCGACGGGGCGGGGCGCGGTGCTCTGGCACGACGGCGCGGTGCGGTGGCTCGGCACGCCGGGCGGCGACGTCCGGGTGCACGACGTGAACCGGTCCGGCGTCGTGGTGGCGCAGGCGGGCGACCTGCCGGTGGTGCACCGCGCCGACGGCTGGCACGCGCTGGCCACACCCGCGGGCTGGGCCGCGAACCGGACCGCGCTGCGGGTCGGCGTGGCGGGCGACGTCGTCGGCTCGGACGGCGCGCGCTGGCTGCGCTGGCCCGCCGAGGACCCGGGCCGGTTCGAGGAGGTGGCGCCGCCGCTGCCGGACAGCGACCTCACCGACTACGCCGACGACGGCACGCTGGTCGGCGTCGGTCACCCGGACTTCCTGCACTCGAAGGGGTTCGTGCGACTGCCCGGCGGCGGGTGGGACGCACTGCCGACCGGCACGTTCTCCGGTCGCGTCGGCACGAAGACGCTGCGCGGCAGGCTCCTGCTCGGCTACGTCGGCCTGGTGGAGGTGGCGTGGGACCCGGCGGGCGGCTACCTGGCCTGGGGCACGATCGGCGTGGAGATCGAGGACCACAACGCGGACGAGACCTGGGTGGGCGTCGACCGGGAGACCGGCGAGGTCGTCGTGCTGCCCTACGGCTACGGCGGCGTCCGCTCGTTGGACCGCACGGACGTCTACAACCTCGCGATCGACGACGACGGGACCGTGCTGGGCACCGACGCCAGGAGCGGCGGCCCGCTGCGGTGCCGGTGACCCGCGATGTGGGACGGACCGGTGCCCCCTCCGATCGGCCGTGGTGCGGAGCGTGATCACCCTGCGACGCTCCGCGATGGCCCCCGGGCCTACCGGAAGGAGTGGGGCATGAGGGTTTTGGCAGGGGTGGTGGCGGCGCTGCTGCTCGGCTTCACCGGCCAGAGCACGGCGCAGGCGCAGCCGGAGACCCCGGACGCGCCGAAGGCCGGCTTCCAGGCGGCGTCGAAGAACGTGGAGCTGAAGTCGCTGATCCCGGACACCGTCGGCGCCATCTCGATCAACTTCGTCCAGTACGGGCGCAAGGACGTGATGTTCGTCAGCGGCACGTTCGGGCTCAAGACCTACGACGTGACGAGGACCGACCAGCCCAAGCTGCTCGACCACCTCACCAAGGAGGAGTTGGCGCTGCCCGGCGACGACCCGGCGCAGCGGTTCTGGGAGAACGAGGACGTCACCGTCGACCCGGTGCGCAAACTCGTGTTCCTCGCGCGCGAGCGCAGCGCGCTGGGCCGCCAGCCCGGCAACGAGCGCCCGACCGGCGTGTACGTGGTGTCCGCGAAGGACCCGGGCCGGCTCGAGAACCTGACCTTCGTGTCGCTGGGCACCGGGCACATCACCACGTGCGTCAACGACTGCCAGTACCTGTGGACGACCGGCTACGACGGCACGCCGTCCACCGACCCGGACACCTACCGCCGGTCCGGCAAGGTGTTCGTCACCGACATCCGCGACCCGCGCAACCCGAAGACCTCGCCCACCTACGTGGACCTCGGCCGGGACCAGGGCGAGACGCACATGACCCACGACGTCCAGGTGGACGCCGCGGGCGTGGCCTGGGTGGCGGGCACCGGCGGGACGCGCGGGTACTGGACGCGCGGGTGGCACAAGGACCCGCTGACCGGGAAGACCCGGCAGGCGACCGCGACCGACCCGATCCCGTACGCGGGCGGCGGCGTGCCCAAGCTGGACATGCCGACGTCGTTCTCGCACAACTCGTTCCGCCCGGTCGGCCGCACGCTGGCCGACGGTCCGAAGCCGACCCGCGAGCACCCGGCGGGCAGCCTGCTGCTGCACACCGAGGAGTCGTTCGGCTCGTCCACGTGCAAGGACCAGGGCCGGTTCGTGATCTCGTCGCTGGACGGCTCGACCGACGGCGAGTCGTGGCGCGCCACGCCGGACAAGCCGTTCACGTTGAAGACGGTCGGTGTGTGGAGCCCCGACGACCAGGAGGGCACCGACACCGGTCCGGACGCGTTCTGCTCGGCGCACTACTTCGACGTGCGGAAGCGGATCGTGGCCTACTCCTGGTACGAGCAGGGCACCCGGTTCCTGGACATCTCCGACCCCGCGCACCCGATCCAGGTCGCCTACTGGCGTCCGGACGGCGCGGTGTCGTGGGCGCCGTACTTCCACCGCGACCGGGTGTTCGTGGCGGACTACGCGCGCGGCGTCGAGGTGCTGAAGCTGACGAAGGACGCGTACGACGCGCAGGCGTCGCACACCAACGTGCAGCTCCGGACGACGCCCGTCGCGGCGTCGGTGTCCTCGACCGACGGTCCGCGCAAGCGCTTGCCGCTCGCGCCGGACCCGGACTACGGGTACGCCTGCCCGATGCTCGCGGGCCGTGACTGCGCGGGCGGCTCCGCCTGCTGCTAGCGGCCGGAACCCGGTGTGCGGGTGGTCAGCCGCACACCGGGTTCAGCACGGAGTCCGTGCGCACGCCCAGACCGAGCGCGCACGCCAGTTCCAGGTCTTCCGCCGTGTCGACGTCGTGCCGCAGCGACGGCCACGGCCCGAGCAGCGCCCGCGCGCCCGACGCCGCGTGCGCCGCCGCCGACCCCGTCCCGAACGACGGCGCCAGGTCCTCGCCGGGCGCGGACAGCAGCAGCGTCGTGCCGGTGCCCTGGCGGTCCGGGCAGAACGCGCGACCGCGCACCCCGTCCAGCGCCGCGGCCAACTCGGCCGTCCGCAGCGCGGGCAGGTCAGCCTGGAGCGCGCCGACGACCGAGCCCGGGTCGCGCGCCCGCAGCACACCGAAGCCGTGCCGCAGCGACTCGTTCAGCCCTTCGGGGCCCGGCACGGACTCCACGCCCAGTGCCGCCAGTTCCGCGGTCACCGCCGGGTCGTCGGTGACCGCGATCACGGTCCGCACGACCGGCAGCGCCGCCGCGATGGTGTCCAGGGCGAATGCCAGCGCCAGCGCCGGACGGTCGTCCGTGACGCCGACCAGCCGCGACTTCGCCCGGACCAGGGTTTTGACCGGGACCACCAGGTCCACGTCGGTGCGCACCCGGCCATACTCCCCGATGCCGGCTGGACCTGGCCGGTGGCTCCGGGGAAGACTCCAGGTCCACGGACGAGAGGGAGAACAGGTGGCCAAGGAGAAGGGCGGCTTCTGGGTCGGGTTCGCCGCGGCGATCTTCTACCCGACGACCGCGCTCATGGCGCGGCGGCGGGGCGAGGGCGGCGAGCGGATCCCGAGGACGGGCGGCGCGCTGGTCGTGATGAACCACGTGTCCCACCTGGACCCGGTCTACGACGCGGTGTTCACCCGCAGGCTCGGACGCGTGCCGCACTTCCTGGCCAAGCACAGCCTGTGGAACGTGCCGGTGCTCGGCACCGTGCTGCGCGGCGCGAAGCAGATCCCGGTCTACCGGGGCACCGCCGACGCGCAGCAGAGCCTGCGCGCCGCGCACGACGCGCTGGAGCAGGGGCTGATCGTGGTGATCTACCCGGAGGGGACGATCACCCGCGACCCGGACGGCTGGCCGATGACCTCCCGCACCGGCGTGGCGCGGCTCGCGCTGGCGCACGACGTGCCGGTGATCCCCGCCGCCCGCTGGGGCACCCGCGACCTCTACGACCACTACCGGAAGAAGTTCCGGCCGTTCCCGCGCAAGACCGTGGTGACGAAGGTGGGCGAACCGGTGGACCTCTCGTCCTACCGGGACCGCCCGCAGAACATCGCGGTGCTGCGCGAGGTCACCGACCTGCTGATGGGCGAGGTGAAGACGCTGCTCGCGGACGTCCGCGGCGAGCAGGCGCCCGACGGCTTCTACGCGAAGAAGGCCTGACCGGATGGCGGTCAAGGTCGCGGTGATGGGCGCCGGCTCCTGGGGGACCGCGTTCGCGAAAGTGCTCGCCGACGCCGGCACGGACACCGTCCTGTGGGCGCGGCGGCCCGACGTGGCCGAGGAGATCTCCGGCTCGCGGGTCAACTCCGGGTACATGCCGGGTGTCGTGCTGCCGGCGAACCTGCGCGCGACGAGCGACGCCGGGCAGGCGTTGGACGGCGCGCACGCGGTGGTGCTCGGCGTGCCGAGCCAGACGCTGCGGGAGAACCTGGCCCGGTGGCGGCCCGCGCTGCCCTCCGGCGCGACCCTGGTGAGCCTCGCCAAGGGCGTGGAACTGGGCACGCTCAAGCGGATGAGCGAGGTGATCCGCGAGGTCGCCGAGGTGCCCGAGGACCGGGTGGCCGTGGTGTCCGGGCCGAACCTGGCGCGTGAGATCGCCGCCGAGCAGCCGACCGCGACGGTCATCGCGTGCACCGACCACGACCGGGCCGTCGACCTGCAAAGCGCCTGCTCGAACGGGTACTTCCGGCCCTACACCAACGTGGACGTGGTCGGCTGCGAGCTGGGCGGCGCGTGCAAGAACGTGATCGCGCTGGCCTGCGGCATGTCGGCCGGGCTCGGGTTCGGCGACAACACGATGGCGTCGTTGATCACCCGCGGGCTGGCCGAGACGGCGCGGCTGGGCGCGGCGCTGGGCGCGGACCCGCTGACGTTCGCCGGGTTGGCCGGGTTGGGCGACCTGGTGGCCACGTGCGCGTCGCCGTTGTCGCGCAACCGGTCCTTCGGCGAGCGGTTGGGACGCGGCGACACGCTCGCGCGGGCGCAGGAGGCCGCGCACGGCCAGGTGGCCGAGGGCGTGAAGTCCTGCTCGTCGATCCGGGCGTTGGCCGCGCGGGTCGGCGTGGACATGCCGATCACCGACGGCGTGCACCAGGTGTGCCACGAGGGGTTGGACCCGCGGGAGCTGACCGCGGCGCTCCTCGGGCGCGAGCGGAAGGCGGAACGGCAGTGAGCGAGTGGGGCGACGGGACGCGCGTGGTGCACTCCACGCCGGCGGTGCCGGGCGAGCCGTTCCTGGCCGGTCCGGTGTTCGCCGGGCCGTACCACCTGGGCGGCGGCGACGTGTACGGCCGGTCGCACAACCCGACCTGGCGCGCGTTGGAGGCCGCGCTGGGCGGCCTGGACGGCGGCACGACCGTGCTGTTCCCCTCCGGGATGGCCGCGATCTCGACGTTCCTGCGGGTGGTGCTGCGGCCGGGCGACACCGTGGTGCTGCCGTCGGACGGCTACTTCCTGGTCCGGGAGTTGATCAAGGGCCGGCCGGTGCGGGTGGTGGAGGCGCCGACCGCCGGGCCGTACCCGTCGTTCGAGGGCGTGCGGCTGGTGCTGCTGGAGACGCCGTCCAACCCCGGGCTCGACGTGTGCGACATCGCCGTGCTGGCCGACGCCGCGCACGCCGCGGGCGCGTTGCTGGCGGTGGACAACACGACGGCGACCCCGCTCGGGCAGCGGCCGTTGGAGCTCGGCGCGGACGCGGTGCTCAGCAGTGACACCAAGGCGGTCGCCGGGCACAGCGACGTGGTGCTGGGGCATGTGTCCACTTCGGACCCCGGGCTCGCGGAGCTGCTGCTGGCCGAGCGCACCGTGTCCGGCGTGATCCCGGGCCCGTTCGAGGTGTGGCTCGCGCACCGCGGGCTGGGCACCCTGGACCTGAGGCTCGCCAGGCAGGCGGAGAACGCGGCCGCGCTGTACGACGTGCTCAGGACGCACCCGGCGGTGTCCGGGCTGCGCTGGCCCGGCGCGCCCGAGGACCCGGCGCACGCGGTGGCGGCGCGGCAGATGCGCCGGTTCGGCGGCGTGCTGACGTTCGAACTGGCCGGAGTGGACGCCGTGGAGGCCTTCCTGTCCCGGTCGAGGCTCGTCGCGGCGAGCACGAGCTTCGGCGGGTTGCACACGAGCCTCGACCGGCGCGCGCAGTGGGGCGACCCGGTGCCGCCCGGACTGGCCCGCCTCTCGGCCGGCTGCGAGGACACCGCGGACCTCGTCGCGGACGTGCTCGGCGCGCTCTGACCGCACCCGGAGAAGGTTGGCCGAGTATTTCCACTCAACTGCCCGGAATGCGCCGGCGGAGGTCGGAAGAATCTGCTATTCGGCCCCTCCCGGGCAGGTCAGGCAGGTTGTGGACATTTCGGGCGGAATTTTCCGGTTCGACCGGACAACTCCCGCGACCGGTGTTCCGGCGCTAGCATCGGGGTCGTTGTCGGCCTCATCCCGGATCGCGCAAAGGGATTGGGTGCGATTCGGGCGGGGGGTCGTCCGGACTACGGAGGGGCGAGTCTTGACGAGGGTGGGAACGAAGATCGCGGTCGCGCTGGTCGCGGCGGCGCTGGGCGCGGGACTGGTGTCGGGTGTCGCCGAGGCGGCGCCCGCGCGGACCGCGGTGCCGGACGGGGTGCGCGACTCGGTGGACTACCTGGTCGGCACGTACGGCGTGACCGAGCAGGAGGCGCTGCGCCGGCTCGACCTCCAGCGCTCGGCCGTCGCGCTCGACGGCGCGCTGCGCGGGTCGACCGCGTACGGCGGCATGTACCTGGACCAGGAGGCCGGCGGCGTGCTCGTCGTGCAGGCCACGAAGACCGCGGCGGTCGAGCCGTTCCTGGCCCGGCTGCCGGACCGCGCGCACGTGCGCACGAAGGTGGTGCGGAACTCGCTGGCGTCGTTGCGGGCGACCGAGGCGCGGATCTCGGCGCAGGTCGGCGCCGGTCCCGACGCGGTGTACCTGCCGGCGGTCAGCGAGCGGGACAACAAGGTCGTCGTGTGGGAACGCGGCTGGGTGAAGCAGACCTCGCTCACCGCGGGCGCCGAGGACGCGAAGGCGCGCGCGGCGGTCGCGGCGCAGCCGGACGTCGAGGTGCGCCCGCTGGCGCTGCCCACGCCGTACAGCACCCCGAACGTGGACTGGGGCTACTGCCACCCGTTGTACTGCACGCAGCACGGCCCGTGGCGCGGCGGTCTGCGGCTGGACGTCCAGCGGGACAACGGGACCTGGGGCGGCTGCACCTCGGGCTTCAACCTGCGCTCGTCGGGCGGCGGCTTCCCGGGCAAGGCGTGGGTGCTCACGGCGGGCCACTGCGTCGTCGGCAAGACCAACAACACGCCGATCCGGCACAACGGCGTCGGCGTCGTGAACCAGCACGGCATCGAGAAGAACGCCTACCCGTACGACTACGCGGCGCTGGGGTACCTCACCCAGGCCGACGAGAACTCCTGGCTGAACTCGCAGACCGGGCACAACCGGGTGCTCAAGTACTGCCGCAACGGTGGAACGGACAGCAACGCGGACACCCCGTGCGGCGCGCAGGCCACGTCGACCGACGAGCTGATCACCGGCATCCACCCGCTGGCCGACGTCAAGGCGGGCTGGGTGGTGTGCGCCTCGGGTTCCGGCTCGAACGCGACGAACTACCCCGACTCGGTCGACAGCGGGTCGGGCGTCGGCTACCTGCCGGGCACCCGGTGCGGCCGCGTGCTGTCCACCGACGTGGGCATCAACACGGACCTGTGCGCGCGGCCGGGTGACAGCGGAAGCCCGCTGTTCAGCCAGGTCGACCACACCGCGCTGGGCATCCTGGAGGGCAGCCTCCAGTCGCGCGGCGGTGCCTGCTGGGCGGGCGAGCAGAACAACTACGTGCCGATCGACACGATCCTGGAGGAGCTCGACGCCCGGATCGCGGGCCAGGGCTCGACGTTCACCGTGATCACCACGGCCACCGGCTGACCCGCACCCGCCCGGTGGACCCCGCTCCCGGGCAGGGGTCCACTGGGTGGGACGCGGTTGCGAGGGCTCCTCGGCGACTGCCACCCTTCGCGCCATGTCCTTCCGCGCCATGTCCACCGGGCGGGGTCACATCGACCTCGGCCTGGTCGCCAGCGCGCTCTGTCTCTCTCGGTGATCGACCTGCGTCCGACGGGCTTCTGACGCCCGCACACCGCATCGCCATCCCGAGAAGGAACCATGTTCGCCGTTCCGGAGAACACGATCGCCCTGCCCCAGACGCACGCCGTCCTGCACCCGGTGCGGATCGCGGTGGACGTCGCGGCACGGCGCGAGCGCTGGGCACACCTGCTGCGCTACGACCCCGACCACCGCTTCTCCGCTCTTGTCGAGCGGACCGACCAGCAGGAGATCTGGTTGATGTCCTGGCTGCCCGGCCAGTCCACCGACCTGCACGACCACGGCCGCACGACAGGCGCGTTCACGGTGGTCAGCGGTGCGCTGACCGAGGTGGTCGCGTCCGGCGGGCACCAGGTGCTCAACAACCTGACCACCGGGCAGTCGCGGGTGTTCGGCCCCTCGTACGCGCACCAGGTGCGCAACGACGGACCGGATCCCGCCGTCACGATCCACGTCTACCGCGACGGCGGGCGCACCATCAGGCCGGTGCGCTTCGACCCGGTCGAGGGGACTACTTCCGCCCGCTGACGTGCTCGGGCACGTCCCAGTCGCCGACGAGCGTCGGGTCCGGCTCGGGCGTGCCCCAGTACGTGTGCAGCGGCAGCACACCCGCCCACCGCTCGCCCGCCAGGACGTCCTCGTCCTCGTCGCCGGGAGGACCGCTGCGGATCTTCACCGACGCCTCGGCCAGGTCGAGCTTCAGCACGCTGGTGGCGGCGAGCTCCTTGACCGACGGCGGGCGGGCGTAGTCCCACGAGCCGGGCGCGATGTTCTCGGTCAGCACCTGGAGGCCGAGCGACTTCTCGTCGGGGTCGGTCACGGTCAGCGCGGTGCCGTGGACGATCGCGGAGCGGTAGTTCATCGAGTGGTCGAACACCGAGCGCGCGTAGACCACGCCGTCCACCAGGGTGATCGCGACGCACACCGGCACGCCGGTCGCGGCCTCGCGCAGGCTGCGGGCACCGGTGGAACCGTGCAGGTAGAGCGTGTCCTCGTGGCGGCCGTAGCCGGTCGGCACGACGAGCGGCGCGCCGTCGACCACGACGGCCAGGTGGCAGACCATTCCGGCGTCGAGCACGGCGTGCAGCGCCTCGCGTTCGGTGACCGCGCGGTTCTTGCCGCGCTTGATGGTGCTGCGGGGCGTCGGTGACAACGTCATGCGGTCAGCCTCTCGGGTAAAGTGGCATCCGACAAGTACCAATTATTGGGGTATTTCGGGAGACCACTTGTCCGAGACGGCGTTGCCGGTGTCACTCGACCGGTCCTCGACCGAGCCGTTGGCCGTGCAGGTGGCCGAGGCGCTGCGCGCGGCGGCGGCCGACGGGCGGCTGCGCAGCGGCGACCGGCTGCCCTCCACGCGCGCGCTGGCCGAACGGCTGGGTGTGAGCCGCACCGTGACGGCGGCGGCCTACGAGCAGTTGCACGCCGAGGGGTGGATCGCGGGCCGGCACGGTTCCGGCACCTACGTGACGACCACGCCGCCGGGATCGGTGCGGGGCAAGGGTCGGCGGCCGGCGCCCACGCCGCCGGTGGTGGAGGTGGTGGACTTCGCGCCCGGCGCGCCGTGGGCCGAGGGGTTGGACCGGGCCGCGTGGCGGCGGGCGTGGCGCGCGGCGGCCGACTCGCTGCCGTTGTTCCGGCCGCACCGGGCCGGGTTGCCGGAGTACCGCGCGGTGGTGGCCGAGCACCTGTTGCGGCACCGGGGGTTGGCCGTGCTGCGGGAGGAGGTCGTGCTCGCGACCGGCGGCACGACGGCCGCGCTGGTGGAGCTGTCGGCGACGGTGTGGCGGCCCGGTGACGCGGTCGCGGTGGAGGAACCGGGGTACCAGCGGGCGGTGTGGGCGCTGCGGTCGGCCGGGGTGCGGGTCGTGCCGGCGCCGGTGGACGCCGAGGGGTTGCTGGTCGAGGGCGTGCCCGCGGGCGTGCGCGGCGTGTACTGCTCGCCCGCGCACCAGTACCCGATGGGCGGCCGGATGTCCGCGGCGCGGCGGGTGGCGCTGGTCGAGCGGGCGCGGGAGGAGGGGTGGCTGGTGGTCGAGGACGACTACGACGGCGAGTTGCGGTACGACGTCGCGCCGCTGCCCCTGCTGGCCGCGCTGGCGCCGGACGTGGTGGTGCACCTGGGCACCACGAGCAAGATCCTGACCCCGACGCTGGGCGCGGGGTGGATGGTCGCGCCGGAGTCGGTGGCGACGGAGGTGCTGGCGCACCGGGACCGGACCGGGACCAGCCCGTCGGCGGCCGGGCAGCGGGTGCTGGTGGAACTGGCCCGCAACGGCGACCTGGGCCGGCACCTGAGGAAGCTGCGGCGGGAGATGGCCGAGCGCCGGGCGCTGATCTCCTCGCGGCTGTCCGACGCCGGCGTGCGGGTGCTGGGCGACGACGCGGGCGCGCACGTGGTGGTGCCGCTGCCGTCGGCGCAGGTCGAGCGGGAGGTGCTGGAGGCGGCGGAGGAGGTCGGGTTGCGGTTGGACGGCCTGGCGCGGCACCACGCGGGCCGGGCGCGGACGCACGGCGTGCTGATCGGGTACGGCGCGTGCTCGCGGGAACAGCTGACGGGCGCGCTGCCGGTGCTGGAGCGACTCCTCCGCCGGGTTACGCCATCCGGGTAGGGTCGCCGCATGACTCAGCGCAAGACCAAGGTCGCCGTGGTGTTCGGCGGGCGCAGCACCGAGCACACGGTGTCCTGCCTGTCCGCCGGAAGCGTCCTCTCCCACCTCGACCGGGACCGCTTCGACGTGGTGCCGGTCGGAATCACCCAGGAGGGTGGGTGGGTGATCGGCACCGACGACGTGAAGGCGCTGGAGGTCAGGGACCGTCAGCTGCCGAGCGTGAACTCCCTCGTCCCCGTGTCGGGTTCCGAGCTGGTGCCCGTGGCGCCGTCCGAGGTGCTGGCGGACGTGGACGTGGTCTTCCCCGTGCTGCACGGCGCGTGGGGCGAGGACGGGACCTTGCAGGGGCTGCTGGAGCTGTCCGACCTGCCCTACGTCGGACCCGGCGTGCTGGCGTCGGCGATGGCGATGGACAAGGAGTTCACCAAGAAGGTCCTGAAGGCCGCCGGCCTGCCGGTGGGCGAGTTCGTCGTGCTGCGCCGCGACCAGGAGACGCTGACCGGGGCCCAGAGGGAATCCCTCGGCCTGCCGGTCTTCGTGAAGCCGGCGCGCGCGGGCTCGTCGGTCGGCATCTCGAAGGTCGTGGACTGGGCCCACCTGGACAGCGCCGTGGCCCTGGCGAGGAAGACCGACCCGAAGGTCATCATCGAGGCGGCCGTCACGGGCAGGGAAGTGGAGTGCGGCGTCCTGGAGTTCCCGGACGGCCGGCTCGAGGCGTCCCTGCCGGCGGAGCTGAGGGTCGTCGGCGGAGCGGTCGACTGGTACGACTTCGACGCGAAGTACCTGGACGACGTGTGCGAGTTCGACATCCCGGCAAAACTGGACGAGGGCGTCGCGAAGAACCTCCGGGAAATGGCCGTGGAAGCCTTCCGGGCATTGGACTGCCAGGGGCTGAGCCGAGTCGACTTCTTCGTCACGGAGTACGACGAGCTGGTCATCAACGAAATCAACACGATGCCCGGCTTCACGCCGATCTCGATGTACCCGAGAATGTGGTCGGTAACCGGAATCGACTACCCGACCCTGCTCACCACGCTGGTGGAAACCGCAATCGCCAGGGGAACCGGCCTACGCTGACACCCCAACACCCCGGTCCTACCCGACACCCCGGCCTTAAGCGCCGAAGGCGCGCTTGCCTTAACGCCGGGGCCTCGTGTTCTCCCCGTATGGCCTGGGCGAAGCCCAACCGCATTTGGCACGGGGGCGCCACA
>NZ_JBFAEO010000065.1:0-43131 GCF_040642015.1 Actinosynnema sp. NPDC020468 | reverse complement strand
CTGGTGCTCGCGAGCCCGGAGAACGCCGAGCAGGTCAGGGAGTTCGCGGTGCACGGCACCACGCTGGTGGTGTCCGCCTCGGGTTCGCGCGCCGCCCGGAACTACGGCTGGGTCTTGGCCGAACCGTAGCCGTGCGTGGAGACGACGGTGCCCGACGTGTCGTGCAGCTTCGCCGCGTCGCCCTTGTCGTTCCAGATCGGCTTGTTGATGCCGTAGCTGAAGCCACCCCACTCGGGGTGCACCTCGTTGGTGTAGACCCGGATCCGCTGCCCGGGCTGGAGCACGGTGCCCGCCGGGAAGGTGAAGTCCTGGCCCGCGTCGTCCGCGCCGAGCTTCCAGCCCGAGATGTCGCCCGCGACCGTGCCGCGGTTGACCACCTCCACGAACTCGTCGGCCTGGGTCCGCTTCACCTGGCCCTTGAACTGCACCTGGGTGATCACCACGTCCGGCTTGCCGACCTTGGCGAAGATCGCCACGACGTCCGCGCTGTTGGCCGCGTTCTCCGCGCTGACGAACTGCCGCACCACGCGGCCGCCCTGCTTGAACCCGCTGATCACGACGGCGTACTCCTCGCCGTCCACGGTGACCGACTGCGGCGAGACGAAGCTCGGCAGGTCGACCAGGTCCTCGGGGTTCGCGGTGTTGTTCGGGGTTTCGTTGTGGTGGAAGGTGAACGTGAAGTCGACCGTCGTCCCGTCCTCGAAGACGACCTGCACGGCGAGGTCGACGTCGAACTGGGGCACGGGCAACGCCTGGACGGGGAAGTTCTCGTGGGTGAACGTGCCGAGGACGAACTCGGACCCGTCCACCTTCACGTCGACCTGACCGCCGGTGAACACGTACCCGCTCTTGCCGCCGCCGGCGGGCACACCCCACGTCACGTGGTCGGTGTTGACGCCGGAGAGGTTGGTGGGAGTGGTGCTCAGGGACGGCCAGCGCCCGGAAGTCGTCGCGGTGCTCATGATCACGATCATGTCGGCGGCACGGGTCCGCGGATAAGCCGCTGACCGGGTCTGCTCCGACCGCCGAAAAACGGACTGGGGTGGGTGCCCGCAGTCGGTGGAGTGCTGTGGGATGAACGTTCCCACTCGAACGGCCCATCCGGCCGCACGGGTGCGGTTTCAGCGCGGCATGCCCCGGTGGTGCCCGTGCGTGCTCGACCCGGGCCGCTGGTGGCCGTGCGCGCCCTGGTCGAACACCGCGAACACGCCGCAGCCGAGAACCGCGCCGAGCAGCGCGACGACGGCGAGCCGGGTGGCCTTCCGCCGGGCGGGCGGGCGGCGGTCGGTCTGGTCGGTCATCGGTTCTCCTTCGGGTGCACCGCCATTGTGCGCCTCCGGGTCCGCGCCGCCGCCGGCAGCACGCCCCTGACGACCGTCGCCGACCTCGGACAGGCCGTCCACGGCGCGGACCCGACCTCCGGTCTCGTGGCCGTGGCACGTCCGCGCCACCTCGTGGACCAGCCGCGAGCCCGGCGAGGGGACGGCCGCCGTTGCGCGCCGGCCCGCGTGCCGCACCCCGCCGCGTCGGTCGAGGGGAGTGGTCGACGGCGTTGCGCGGCCGCACCCGACCCGCGCCCGGCGGACAGCCGTCGCCACCGCGCGGTCACCGCCGCCCCGCCCTGACCCCCGCCTGGCGCAAAACCTTGCCGGGCAAGGAAAACGAGTCCCTCAGGGGCGGTCGTCGGCGGCCGGTCGGGTGCCCAGCACCCCCGCCAGGCGCTCCAGCAGGTCGACCACCTCCGGCACCCGCTCGGGCGAGCCGAGCGCGTCGGCCACCGCGTCGTCCACCCGCGTCGCCCGCACCCGCGCCACCCGCTCGGACACCACGTCCGCCTGCCGCACGAGCATCCGCCGCCGGTCCGCGGGATCGGGCGCGGTCGCCACCGACCCGGCCTCGCGCAGCCGGGCCACCGCCGTCGACACCTGGCTCTGCGGCAACCCGGTGCGCTCGGCGATCTCCCCGATCGCGCTGTCCGGGTGCTCCACCACGTCCGCCAGCACCACGAGCACCACCCGCGTCCCGCGCCGGCCCGCGTCCGGCATCGCCCGCTCGCCGATCCGCGTCAGCGCGCGCCCCAACAGGAACAGCTCGACCCCGTTCATGCCGGCCACACTACATCGGACTAGATGTATCTAATTAGATGGATTACGGTGGACGCCATGGTCCACCACGAAGTGCGCGGCTCCGGCCCGGTCCTGCTGATCGCCCAGAGCGGCGAGGGCGACACCGCGCGCGGCGCGCCGCTCGCCCGCCTGCTCGCCGACCGCTTCACCGTCGTCACCTACGACCGGCGCGGGCTGTCCCGCAGCCCGGCCGACGGGAAGGTCGACGTCCGAGCGCACGCCGAGGACGTCCACCACCTGCTCGCGTCCCTCACCGACGAACCCGCTTACGTGCTCGGGTGCAGCCTCGGCGCGCTCATCGGCCTGCACCTCGCGCAGCGGCACCCCGACCAGGTCGCCACGCTGGTCGCCCACGAGCCCGTCGCGCCCTGGCTGCTGCCGCCCGCCGAACGCGCCCACCACGTCCGCGAACTCGAGGGCATCCAGCACACCTACCGCACCGCGGGCCTGTCGGCGGCCGTGGTGGAGATCGCCGCCGCGCTGGGCATCGACCCGGTCGGCCAGGAGACCGAGCCCGACGTGGCCCGGCACCCGATGACACCCGGTCGGGCGGCGAACTTCGCCTTCTTCCTCACCCACGACCTGACCGCGATCCGCGAGGACGACCTGGTCCTGGACACCGCGGCGCGGATCGTCCCGGCGGTCGGCGCGACCACCCCGCGCACCGCGTTCGACGTCCGGTGCGCGCGGGAGCTGGGTCGGCGCGTCGGCGTGGACCCGGTCGTGTTCCCCGGCGGGCACAACGGCGACCTCACCCACCCGCGCGGCTACGCGGCCCGGCTGGTCGACGTGCTCACAGCACCAGACCGCCCACGTCCGCCGTCAGCCGCTCCGGCCCTTCCGCCACCTCCCACTCCGCACCCAGCGAGGTGAGCACCGAATTCACCCGATCGGGAGCCGGGTGCGTGCCGCGGAACCACCGCAGCGGGAGTTCGGGCAGGTCACGGGTGGTGGGGTGGGGCGTCGAACCCCAGTCGATCAGGAACGGCAGCACGCCCGACGGGCCGGGCGGGAACGCGAGCCGCCACGACAGCAGGTCGCCGTCGGCGGTCCGCCGGGACATCGGCGCCGGCCCGTCGTACCCCGGCACGTCCAGGTCCGACCGCCGCACCGCCCACGTGACCAGCCGGTTCCCGGTCAGCGCGTCGATGCCGAACGGCCGCGGCCGGTCCGGGTCGGGCGCGTCCGGGTCCGGGCCGATCAGCTCCAGGTAGGCCGACCCGCCCAGGCCCACCAGCCGGTTCGCGGTGCCGAGCCCGACGTGCCGCCCGCCGGGCGCGGGCACGACGCCGGTCCGCTCGGTGAACCAGGCGACCAGGGCGGCGAGATCGGGTCCGGCGAGCACGAGGTGGTCCAGCGGTGAGGTCATGTCGCCAGATAACCACTGGGTGAGCACCGATAACATCTCTCGGGACAGGCACCGCACCACCAACCGAGGAGTCACCGTGTCCCAGCCTCGCCCCGCAGCCGCTCTCGCCCCACCTCGCGTGGTGGTGCCGGCCGGGACTACGGCGGGCACCGCGGTCCGGGAGGCCGGTCTGCCCGGCAAGGGCGCCGACGCCGTCGTGGTCGTCCGCGACGCCGAGGGCCACCTGCGCGACCTGTCCTGGAAGCCCACCGTCGACGTCGAGGTGGAGGCCGTCGCGGCGAACACCGACGACGGTCGCGCGGTGATCAGGCACTCCACCGCCCACGTGCTGGCGCAGGCCGTGCAGCAGCAGTTCCCGGACGCGAAGCTCGGCATCGGCCCGCCGGTCCGCGACGGCTTCTACTACGACTTCCGGGTCGACAAGCCGTTCACGCCCGAGGACCTCCAGGCGCTGGAGAAGCGCATGAAGGCGATCGTCAAGGGCGCGCAGCGGTTCGACCGGCGCGTGGTCGAGTCGGTGGAGGCGGCCAAGCGGGAGCTCGCGGCCGAGCCGTTCAAGCTCGAGCTGGTCGACCTCAAGAGCGACGTCGACACCTCCGAGGTGATGGAGGTCGGCGCCGGCGAGCTGACCGTCTACGACAACCTCGACCCGCGCACGGGCGACCGCGTGTGGGGCGACCTGTGCCGCGGCCCGCACGTGCCGACGACCAAGCACATCCCGGCGTTCAAGCTCACCCGGGTCGCCGCCGCGTACTGGCGCGGCAACGAGAAGAACCCGCAGCTGCAACGCGTCTACGGCACGGCGTGGGAGTCGCAGGAGGCGCTCGACGCGCACCTGGAGCTGCTCGCCGAGGCCGAGCGCCGCGACCACCGCAAGCTCGGCGCGGAGCTGGACCTGTTCAGCTTCCCCGACGAGATCGGCTCCGGCCTCGCGGTCTTCCACCCCAAGGGCGGTGTGATCCGCAAGGAGATGGAGGACTACTCCCGCGCGCGGCACACCGAGGAGGGCTACGAGTTCGTCTACTCGCCGCACATCACCAAGGGCAACCTGTTCGAGACCTCCGGCCACCTCGACTGGTACCGCGACGGCATGTACCCGCCCATGCACCTCGACGCCGAGTACGACGAGGACGGCAAGGTCCGCAAGCCCGGCCAGGACTACTACCTCAAGCCGATGAACTGCCCGTTCCACGACCTGATCTTCCGGTCGCGCGGTCGGTCCTACCGCGAGCTGCCGCTGCGGCTGTTCGAGTTCGGCGGCGTGTACCGGTACGAGAAGTCCGGCGTGGTGCACGGCCTCACCCGGGTGCGCGGCATGACGCAGGACGACGCGCACATCTTCTGCACCGAGGAGCAGGTGGAGGAGGAGCTGAAGTCGCTCCTGGCGTTCGTGCTCGGCCTGCTGCGCGATTACGGCCTCGACGACTTCTACCTGGAACTGTCCACCAAGAACGCCGAGAAGTACGTGGGCTCGGACGAGGTGTGGGAGAGGGCGACGAAGACGCTGGAGGCCGCCGCGCTGTCCAGCGGCCTCGAGCTGGTGCCGGACCCGGGCGGCGCCGCGTTCTACGGCCCGAAGATCTCCGTGCAGGCGCGCGACGCGCTGGGCCGCACCTGGCAGATGTCGACCATCCAGCTCGACTTCAACCTGCCCGAGCGGTTCGAGCTCGAGTACACCTCGTCCGACGGCGGCCGCAAGCGCCCGGTCATGATCCACCGCGCGCTGTTCGGCTCCGTGGAGCGGTTCTTCGGCGTGCTGACCGAGCACTACGCGGGCGCGTTCCCGGCGTGGCTCGCGCCGGTGCAGGTGGTCGGCATCCCGATCGCCGACGAGCACGCCGACCACCTGTTCGCGGTGGCGAAGTCGTTGAAGGCGCACGGGATCCGGGTCGAGGTCGACGCCTCCGACGACCGGATGCAGAAGAAGATCCGCACCCACACCACGCAGAAGGTGCCCTTCATGCTGCTGGCCGGCGCGAAGGACGTGGAGTCGGGCGCGGTGTCGTTCCGGTTCCGCGACGGCACCCAGATCAACGGCGTGCCGGTGGCGAAGGCGGTCGAGACGGTCGTGGAGTGGGTGGCCCGCCGGGAGAACGCCTCGCCAACGGCGGAACTGGTCAAGTGACGGAGCACGAGGAGCAGGACGGGGTCGGGGTCCACGACGCGTTGCAGCGCCTGTGGACCCCGCACCGGCTGTCCTACGTGCGCGGTGAGGGCAAGGCCGACGGCGACCAGCCCGAGGGCTGCCCGTTCTGCCGCGCGCCGGGCCTGTCGGACGAGAAGGCCCTGATCCTGGCGCGCGGCGCGACGGTCTTCGCGCTGCTCAACCTCTACCCGTACAACCCCGGCCACCTGATGGTGCTGCCGTACCGGCACGTGCCGGACTACACCGACCTGGACCCGGCGGAGACGGTGGAGTTCGCCGAGTTCACCCAGAAGGCGATGCGGGTGATCCGCGCGGTCGCCTCGCCGCACGGCTTCAACATCGGCATGAACCAGGGCGTCGTGGCGGGCGCCGGCATCGCCGCCCACCTGCACCAGCACGTGGTGCCGCGCTGGGGCGGCGACGCGAACTTCATGCCGGTCATCGGCCACACCAAGGTGCTGCCGCAACTGCTCGGCGAAACGCACGCGCTGCTGTCGGAGGCCTGGCGGGCGTGACGTCGGGCGTGCGGTCCGCCCTGGTCGTGGGCACGGCGAGGTACGAGGACGAGTCGTTCGGCGCGTTGCGCTCACCCGCCCGGGACGTGCTCGCGATGGCCGAGGTGCTGGCCGACGCCGCGATCGGCGACTTCACCGTGCGCACGGTGCTGGACGGGACCGAGGGCGTCGTCCGGCGCGCGCTGGACGACTTCCTGACCGAGGCGCGGGCCGAGGACCTGGTCGTGGTCTACCTGTCCTGCCACGGCGTGCTGGACCTGCGCGGCCGGCTGCACTTCGCCACGTCCGACACCCGCAAGGACCGCCTGCCCTCGACCGCGGTCGAGGCGGAGTGGCTGCTCGACCGCTTCCGCGACTGCCGCGCCACCCGCCAGGTGCTGATCCTCGACTGCTGCTTCAGCGGGTCGTTCGACGGGTCCAAGGGCGACGAGGACATGGACCTCGAACGCCGGTTGTCCGGTGGTCGCGGCCTCGCCGTGCTCACCGCGTCGCGCAGCCGCGAGTACTCCTTCGAGGGGCACCCGGTGGACGGCGAGGTCGGCACGTCGGTGTTCACCACCGCCCTGGTCGAAGGGCTGCGCACGGGCGCCGCCGACGCGGACCGCGACGGGGTGATCTCCGTGCAGGACGCGTTCGACTACGCCGAGGCCGTGGTCCGCGCCGACGGCAGGCAGTCGCCACAGCGCTGGCTCTACGGCGGCGAGGGCACGATCCTGTTGGCGCACAACCCGAACGGGGTCAACATCGCGCCGGCCCCGCTGCCCGAGGCGCTGCGCGCGGCGTTGGACAACCCGTACCCGGCGGTCCGGCTGGGCGCGGTCGCCGGCCTCGCCGAGTGGCTGTCCTCCGAGGACCGCGCCGAACAGGCGGCGGCCCGGAAGACCTTGGAGGACCTGGCCGAGCGCGAGGTGCCGGCCGTCGCCCGGGCCGCCCGCGACCACCTGGCCGCGCATCCCCTCCCGGAACCCGAGCCGGCGCGGACCCCGGTGCCGGTGTCGGCACCGATGCGGACGGCGTGGCGATCCGTGCTGCTGGGGACCAGGCAGCCCCTGCGCAGCGTGGACTTCGACCGCGAGACGGGCGCGCTCGCGGCCGGAGGCCCGCAGGGCACCTGCGTCTACACCTCCCCGGGGGATCGGGTGTCGCTCCGCAAGGATCTCGCGGTGTCGGCGAACCGGGTCGGGTTCGGCCGGGACGGCGTGCTGCTCGGCATCGACACCGCCGGTCGCCTGTGGTGCCACGGCATCGTGAAATCCGGTCCCTTGACGCAGGTGGACGCGCGCGGTGTCCTGGAGACGAGCCCGGACGGCGCGCTCGCGGTGTTCGGCGGACCCCGCTCGCTCGGGTTGTGGGACCTGCGCACCGGCACGGCGCACCGCTGGCCCGCCGCCGAGCACGTCTACGACCTCGCCGTGTCCGCGCGGGGCTCGCTGATCGCGGCGGCGAACGCCTACCAGAACCGGATCCTCTTCTACCGCCTCGGTTCCGCCGCCCCGCTGTTCACCCTCGCCACCACCGCGATGGGCGTCGCGTTCACCCCGGACGGGTCCGGGCTGGCCACCGTCGGCACGGACGGGGTCACGCTGTGGGGGATGACCGAGTCCGGTCCGACGAGATCGGAGGAGCTGCGGAGTCGGGTGAAGCTCCTCGGGCCGGCGGAGTTCTCGCCCGACGGCACGCTGCTGGCCACCGCGACCCAGGACGACGGCGTGCTGCTGTGGCAGGGCCACGACGTGGTCGCCGAGTTGAAGGGGCACACCGGGTCGGTGCTCGACCTGTCGTTCAGCCCCGACAGCCGGACGCTCGCGACCGCCGCGTTGGACGACCGAGTGCGCCTCTGGCACCGCGACTGACCGAAGCCGGGCCTTCCGATTAGGCTGACCTAACCGTAGAATTGCGTGTACGAGTGCGGATGCGGCGCCTGGATGCACGTGCGGTTGGGCGGGCGTGCCGGATACGTACCGTGAGCGTGCGATAGATCACGTTCCGACGTTGTCCAGACAGGCGGTATTCCCTGTCCGGCCGATCGTCATAAGCCTTGCCGATCGATAACGTGCGTTTCATGACCGCACCTGAGCGTTCGCGGCTGGCCCGAGAACGGCTCTCGCGCGAGTTACGCAGGCTGCGCACGGAGGCCAAGATGACGGGAACGGCCACCGCGCGCGCCACCGGGATGAGCCAGTCCAAGTTGTCCAAGATCGAGAACGGCATGCTGCTGCCCTCGATCGCGGACGTGGAACGCCTGGTGGCCGAGCTGTCCGCGACGCGCGAGACGAGGGTGGAGCTGATCGAGCTCGCCCGCCAGTTGCACGCCGAGGCCGAGACACGACGTGTCGTTCTGCACCGCGGTGCCCATCGGCACCAGCAGACGGTGGCCCGGATCGAAGCCCGCGCGACCACGAGTCGCTTCTTCCAGAACGCGGGCGTGCCCGCGCTGCTGCAAAGCGAGAACTACCTCCGGGTCGTTCTCGCCGCCACACCCGCGCACGAGCAGGACACCGCGATCGCCACGCTCCGCAGTCGTCGGGCCCGCATGGACGACCTGGGCAAGCGGTTCGTGTTCCTGCTCGCGGAGAGCGCGTTGAGGTGGCGGATGGGGTCGGCGGACCTCATGTGCGAGCAGATCGACCACCTGGCGCAGACGCTGCGAAGACCCAATGTCCAGCTCGGCGTAGTGCCGTGGACCGCGGACGCGAACTTGGTCGCCCTGCACGGTTTCCAGGTCTACGACGAGCGCGTGGTGACCCTCAGCGTGCTCACCGGCAACGCCACCATCACCGACCCCCACGACGTCCGCGAGTACCTCGGCCTGTTCAGCCGGTTGGAACGGCTGGCCATGCGCGGCGAACAGCTGGAGGACCTGCTGGAGCAGATCTCCAGGGACCACCGCAAGCTCGGCTGAACTGGGCCGTTAGGCTGCCGGTGACCACGTCGTCCCCGCCGGTAGGTGCAGTCACCGCCCCATGCTGAACATCTTCGCCCGCGCTTCCGTCTCGCGCGTCACCGATCCGATCGGGGCGTGGCTGCTCCGCAGCGGCCTCACCCCGAACACCGTCACGGTGCTCGGCACCGTGTGCTCCGTCGCGGCCTCGCTCTGGTTCATCCCGCGCGGGCAGCTGTTCCTCGGCGCCGCGGTGGTGACGGCGTTCCTGCTGTTCGACCTGATCGACGGCGCGATGGCCAGAGCGCAGGGCGGCGGCACGAAGTTCGGCGCGGTGCTGGACGCGAGCTGCGACCGGATCGCGGACGGCGCGCTGTTCGGCGCGATCGCGTGGTGGGCGTTCGACGCGGGGGAGAAGGGGTTGGCGGTCGCCACCCTCGTCTCGCTGGTCGGCGCGCAGGTCACCTCGTACGTGAAGGCGCGGGCGGAGGCGTCCGGGCTGACCGCGGACGTCGGCATCGCCGAGCGCGCCGACCGGTTCATCGTCGCGCTGGTCGGCATCGGCATCGGCGACCTCGGCGTCCCCTACATCACCGCGGTGGCGCTGTACGTGCTGCCGGTGCTGATCGTGGTGACCGTGGTGCAGCGGCTGCTCGCCGTGCACCGGTCGGCCAAGGAGTCCGCCGCGTGAAGGAGCGGTTGGCCGACTGGGGCTACGCGGCCGGGTGGCGGCTGGTCCGGCTGCTGCCCGAACGGGTGGCCGCGGCGCTGTTCGACCGCGCCGCCGACTGGGCGTCGAAACGCGCCGGCGCGGGCGTCCGGCAGCTGCGGGCGAACCTGCGCCGGGTCGTGCCGCGCGCGGGCGAGGCCGAGTTGGACGAGCTGGTCCGGCTGTCGGTGCGGTCCTACGCGCGGTACTGGCGCGAGGCGTTCCGGTTGCCGTCGATGGACCTCGAGGCGGCCTACGCGGCGTGCGACCGGACGATCACCGGCGTGGAGAACCTGGACGCCGCCTTGGCCGAGGGTTCCGGCGCGGTGGTCGCGCTGCCGCACTGCGGCAACTGGGACATGGCGGGCGTGTGGCTGGTCGGGCACTCCGGCACGTTCGCCACGGTCGCCGAGCGGCTCAAGCCCGAGTCCCTCTACCAGCGGTTCATCGCGTTCCGCGAAACCCTCGGCTTCGAGGTGCTCCCGCTGACCGGCGGCGAGCGCAACCCGGCCGCCGTGCTCGCCGAACGCCTGCGCGCGAACAAGGTCGTGTGCCTGCTCGCCGACCGCGACCTGACCGCGGGCGGCGTGCCGGTGACGTTCTTCGGCGAGCGCACGCTGATGCCCGCCGGCCCCGCGCACCTGGCCGCGACCACGGGCGCCGCGCTGCTGCCGGTCGGCCTGTGGTTCACCGAGGACGGCTGGGTGTTCCGGATCCACCCGCCCATCCGGGTCGCGGGCGCCTCGGGCGTCGCGCCGGCGACCCAGCAGTTGGCCGACGTGTTCGCCGCGGACATCGCCGCGCACCCCACCGATTGGCACATGCTCCAGAAGCTGTGGCTCGCCGACCTGCCGGAGAGCAGGCAGAAGGCGCTGCGCCGGGTGCTCGCCCGCCGGGAGGACGAGGAGTGAAGGTCGGCATCGTGTGCCCGTACTCCTTCGAGGTGCCCGGGGGAGTGCAGGCGCACGTGGTGGACCTGGCCCGGGCGCTGCGCGGGCTCGGCCACGAGGTCGAGGTGCTGGCGCCGGCCGACGACGACACGCCCGTGCCGGAGTTCGTGACGCGGGCGGGCAGCGCGGTCGGCATCCCCTACAACGGGTCGGTGGCCCGGCTGTCCTTCGGCCCGGTGTCGTTCGCCCGGGTCCGGCGGTGGATCGCCGACCACGACTTCGACGTGATCCACCTGCACGAGCCCACCGCGCCGTCACTGTCCATGTTGGCGCTGATGATGGCCGACGGCCCGATCGTGGCCACGTTCCACACGTCCACCCCGCGCTCGAAGATGCTGTCCGCGTTCCAGGTGGTGCTGCAACCGTTCCTGGAGAAGATCACCGCCCGGATCGCGGTGTCCGCACTGGCCAGACGGGTCCAGGTGGAGCACCTCGGCGGCGACGCGGTGGAGATCCCGAACGGCGTCGACGTCGGGTTCTTCGCCGGCGCGTCCCCGTTGGACGGCTACCCGCGTCCGGGTGGGACGGTCGGCTTCGTCGGCCGCTACACCGAGCCGCGCAAGGGCATGCCCGTGCTGCTGGAGGCGTTGCGGGCGCTCGACCTGCCGGACGTGCGACTGCTGGTGGTGGGTCGCGGCGACGAGGACGAACTGCGCCGGCAGGCCGGTCCGGACCTGGCCGCGAGGATCGACTTCCTGGGCATGGTGGACGACGAGACCAAGGCGCGCGCGCTGCGGAGCGTGGACGTGTACTGCGCGCCGAACACCGGTGGCGAGAGCTTCGGGATCATCCTCACCGAGGCGATGTCGGCGGGCACGGCGGTGGTGGCGTCCGAACTGGACGCGTTCCGCCGGGTGTTGGACGACGGCCGGGCGGGCGTGCTGACCCCGGTGGGCGACCCGGAGGCGTTGGCGGGCGCGCTGCGGTCGCTGCTGGCGGACCCGGACCGGCGCGCGGAGTACGTCGACGCGGCCCGCGAACGGGTGCTGACCTACGACTGGTCGGTGGTGGCCCAACAGGTGCTGCGGGTGTACGAGAGCGCGATGGCGGCCGATCCGCGACGGGTGGGCGAGGCGTGACGGGCTCCGGTACCGCACCGACGTTCCCGCCACGGGCGGGCAGGAACACCGCGGGGTTCCGGGCGGGCATCGCGACGTGCCTGCCGCCGGTGGAGGGGAACGCCGCAGATCTTCGGGTGGGCATCGCGACCTGCCTGCCGCGGGTGGAGGGGAACGCCGCGGGTTTCCGGCGGGCGGGCACGGCGACGTGCCTGGCCGAGAACACCGCGGGTTTCCGGGTGGGGATCGCGATGTGTCCGCCGCGGGTGGCGAAGTGCGCCACGGGCGTCCGGCGGGTGGGTGAGGCGTGACCAGTTCGGGTGTCGCGACGACGTTCCTGGTGCTGCTCGGACTCGTGGTCCTCATCGGACCGTGGTTGCTCGGCACCGCGAACCGGCTCGACCGGCTGCACGTGCGCACCGACGCGGCCTGGGCGGCGTTGGACGCGGCGCTCGCCCGGCGCGCGGTGGTGACCAGGGCGGTCGCGGTGGTGTGCGGCGACGACGGGTTGCGCGCCGCGGCCGACCACGCCGAGCGCGCGTCGCGGGCGGAGCGGGAGGGCGCCGAGAACGAGCTGACCGCGTTGCTGGACGTGCTCGACCGGTCCGTGCTGGCGGCCGCGCTGGCCGCCGAGCTGGGTGACGCCGAGCAGCGGGTCGTGCTCGCGCGCCGGGTGCACAACGACGCGGTCCGCGACACGCTGGCGTTGCGCCGCCGCCGCCCGGTGCGCTGGCTGCGCCTCGCGGGCACCGCGCCGACGCCGTCGTACTTCGAGATCGCCGAGCCGCAGCACGAGCCGGACGCGCTGACGCCGAGGGTGGCGTCGCGGGTGCTGCTGGTGGACCCGGCGGACCGGCTGCTGCTGTTCGAGGGCTTCGACCCGGCGCGCCCGGACGAGCTGTTCTGGTTCACCGCGGGCGGCGGCGTCCGGCCCGGCGAGCACGTCCGGGACGCGGCCGTGCGCGAGCTGGCCGAGGAGACCGGCGTGCGGCTGGCGGCGGACGACCTGGTCGGCCCGGTGTGGCGGAGGCGGGTCGTGTTCAGCCACGACGGGCTCGGCTACTCGGCGCTGGAGTGGTTCTTCGTCGCCCGCGTGGCCGACGTGGAGGTCGACAGCACGGGGTTCGAGCAGGGCGAGGCCGACTCGATCGTGCGGCACCGCTGGTGGACCACCGCCGAGCTGGCCCGCACCGAGGCCACGCTGTACCCGGTCCAGCTCGCCGAGTGCTACCCGGCGGCGCTGGAGCCGTGGGACGGCACGACCCGGCCCATCCGCTAGCCGGAGCGACCGTCAGAGCACGTAGGTGGCGATCATCTGGCCCAGCAGTCGGACGTCCGAACTGCCGCGGAACTCCAGCCGCACCACGCCCAGCCCGCTGAACCACAGGTCGAGTTCGGCGTCCATGTCGAAGGTGCCCGCGGTCTCGATCGAGAACGCCTGGATCTTGCTGTACGGCAGCGAGGTGAAGTCCTTCTTCTTCCCCGTCATGCCCTGCACGTTGACCGCGATGATCCGCTTGTTCGTGAACACCACGAAGTCCCGCACCGTCTTGAACGACGACACGACGTGCTCGCCCTGGATCATGATCGGCGCCACCTGCGGCCCGATGTCCTCCGGACGACACGGCGAGAGCTTGAAGACGGAGGCCTTCTCGAAATCGATCACACCACCGAACCTACCCAGCCGGCAGCACCCGCACACGGCCCGAACGCCGAAACCCGGGTCATCCCGGACCCGGTGTCCGGGACTACCCCGACCGGGGGATCACCCGCTCGGCGCGGTCGCTACGGTGTACGGGTCAGGGTGGGTGGTCTCTACCAATTTTGGGCCTTGTCTCGATTGGTCACCCGGATGGCTCAGCCGGAAGGGCTGAAGGGGCTACCCCGATAGTGGTGATAGACCGGCGTTCACAGTCGTTCGGCCCTCGACTGGCTGTTACCGGTGTCCTACCTTCGGTTGAATGAAGCTTGAACTAAGGCATCTGCGCGTCGTGTGCGCCATCGCGGACGCGGGCAGCCTGTCCAAAGCCTCGTCACTCCTCGGGCTCGCCCAACCGGCCCTCACCGCCCAGCTGCACCGGATCGAAAGCCTCCTCGGCGGCAAGCTGTTCGACCGCGACCACAAGGGCGCGCGGCCCACGGTGCTCGGTGAGCTGGTGCTCGAACGGGCCCGGGTGCTGCTGCCCGCGTTCTCCCGGCTCCAGGAGGACGCGCTCAGACTCGTGGACGACGGCCTGCCCGGCGACCGCTTCCGCCTCGGCGCGACCAACGGACCCATGCTCGGCGGGCTGGTCCACCGGCTCACCGAGACCCACCCCGGCGCGCACGTCAGCACGCACGTCTCCTGGTCGGGGACGGACCTGTCCGTCGGCGTCGCCCAGGGTCGGCTCGACTACATCCTGGTCGGCGTCTGCGGTGACGCGCCGCCACCCTCCGAACACGGACTCACGTGGGCCGTGGTCGCCATCGACCCGGTGTTCGTGATCGTCCCCGAGGACCACCCGTGCACCGCGCAGGAGGAGGTCGAACTGGCCGACTTCCGGGACATGCAGTGGGCGGTCACCCCGGGTGACGGCTGCTTCGGCGACTGCTTCGTCGCCGCGTGCAGCCGCGCCGGCTTCACCCCGCGCACCATGTACGAGGTCGACACGGGCAGCTGCGTCGACCTCGCGCAGTCCGGCGACGCCGTCGTGCTGTGCCAGCCCAGCTTCCGCCGCACGCCGGGGCTCGTCGCGATGCCGATCGCGGGCGTGCCGCTGCGCTGGCGGCACATGATGGGCTGGGACCCGGAGAGCCCCGCGGCCGAGTTCGCGCCCGACGTGCTCCGTTACGCCTGCGACGCGTACCGCGAGACGGTGGAGCGCAATCCCCGGTACGAGTCGTGGCTGCCGACCCATCCGGAGTACGGCGCATTGGACTATCACGCCGCACTATGACCCAAGCGGTATTACCTTCGTCCGGTATGTCCGATCTACTTTTCACGGGCAATCCCTGCGCTCCCTCGAGGAGAAACCCGTGAAAACCCTGGTGAGACCGCTTGCCGCGGCCTTGATCGTGGCGGGCGCCCTGGCACCCGCCGCGAACGCCGCTCCCGCCGCACCCGCCGACCAGGACACCGCGATCCTGGCGGCCGTCCAGCGCGACCTCGGTGTGAACGCCGAGCAGGCCCGCGACCGCCTCGCCGCCGACCGGCGGTCCGGCGAGACCGCGGACCGACTGCGCAAGAAGCTCGACCACCGCTACGGCGGCGCGTGGATCGACCGGTCCGGCGCGCTGACCGTCGGCGTGACGCGGCAGGCCGACGTCGGCCTGGTGTCCGGTGCCGCGGCCGAGGTCGTGGCGCGCAGCGAGGGCGACCTCGACGCGGTGAAGGCCCGGCTCGACGCGAACGTCCGGTCGGCGCCGAAGTCGGTGCCCGGCTGGTACGTCGACCTGCCGACCAACACCGTCGTGGTCAAGTCGCACCCCGCGACGCTTGCCGCCGCGCGCGCGTTCGTCGCGTCGGCGGGCGTGGGCGCGGACGCCGTCCGCTACGCCGTCACCGACGAGGCGCCGCGTCCGCTGATCGACGTCGTCGGCGGCAACGCCTACACGATCGGCAGCGGAACCCGCTGCTCGGTCGGCTTCTCGGTCAACGGCGGGTTCATCACCGCCGGCCACTGCGGCACGACCGGCGCCTCCACGTCCAACCCGAGCGGCTCGTTCCGCGGCTCCAGCTTCCCCGGCAACGACTACGCGTGGGTGCAGGTCGCGGCGGGCAACACCCCGCGCGGCCTGGTCAACAACTACTCGGGCGGCACGGTGTCCGTCGCGGGCTCGCAGGAGGCCGCGGTCGGCGCCACCGTCTGCCGCTCCGGCTCCACCACGGGCTGGCACTGCGGCACGATCCAGGCCCGCAACTCGTCGGTGACCTACCCGCAGGGCACCGTCACCGGCCTGATCCAGACCACGGTCTGCGCGGAGCCGGGCGACTCGGGCGGCTCGCTGCTCGCCGGCACCCAGGCGCAGGGCGTCACGTCCGGCGGCTCGGGCAACTGCTCCTCCGGCGGCACCACGTACTTCCAGCCGGTGGGGGAGATCCTCCAGACCTACGGCCTGACCCTGGTCACCAACGGCGGCGGTGGCGACCCCAACCCGCCGACCGGGTGCCAGAACTCCCGCACCCGCCACAGCGGCTCGCTGAGCGCGGGCGGTCAGGTCTACCAGCCGAACAACAGCTACTACCAGTCCACCGTCTCGGGTGCCCACGTCGGCTGCCTCGTCGGCCCGACCGGCGCGGACTTCGACCTCTACCTGGAGAAGTGGAACGGCGCGTCGTGGACGGTCGTCGCGAAGGGCGACACCCCGGCGGCGAGCGAAACGGTGAACTACAACGGCACCGCCGGGTACTACCGCTACCGCGTGCACGCCTACAGCGGTTCCGGCGCCTACACCCTGGGCATCACCAACCCCTAGGTCGCCGGGGAACCCCGACCCCCCGGTCGTGGAAGCGGGTCCGTCCCGGTGGCGGACCCGCTTTCCCCGTTCGAGGGAACGCGGGCAGCACGCAGAGTCAGTCACCCGAACGTGCGGGTGTGGAAGCCGAACCAGGGTGCCGATGGCCTCGGAGTCAGTAGTTCGTCCCCGACTGGTAAGGAAAATCGTGTCCCCACACCGCACTCGCGGGCTGCTCCGGGCCGCCGCGCTGCTCGTCGTCGGCGCGTCACCGCTCGCCGCAGGCGCCGCGTCCGCCACGCCCCTGGACCACGCGGTCGAACCGAAGCTCGGCTCCGCGCCCGAGGTGAACCTGGAGGCGGCCAAGGCCGCCACGAACCTGCTGGACACCAGGACGGTGACGCTGCCGAGGACCGAGGCGCTCACCGAGGGCGTCACCGCGGTCGTGCCCCAGGCCACCGCGCCCCAGGCCCAGCTGCCGCAGCTCCCGCAGCTGCCCCAGTCCGCGCCGCTCGCCCAGCTGCCCCACACCCCGCAGGCCCGCGACCTGGGCGCGCCCGGTCTGCCGGTCGGCAACCTCCCGGCCGTCCCGGGCCTCGGTTCCGTGGGCATTCCCGAGCTGGGCGCCCTCCCGGCCCTGCCCGCCCTGCCCCAGCTGCCCCTCGGCTGACCCGCGCCGCCGGTCGGTCCGCGAGGGGCGGGCCGACCGGCGGGGTCGCCCTCCGCCGCCTCTCCCTCCGTCCGTCCCGCGCCCGAGCCCCGGCTCGCGATCACCAGATCCGCCTCGTTCCTCCCCTTCCGCGCCCGCCGCCTGCGTCCGGCCGTCCGCCGTCGACCGCGTCAGGGCCGTTTCCCCCTCGCATTCCGGGTAAATCGCCCGAGCCTCCCCCATTCCGCGCCGCCGCGAATCGCGTCAATTCCACCGCCCGTGGTCGATCAATAGTCGAAGAATGAATTCGACGGTTGGTGAAATCGCGGTCGAATGACGTAGGGTGCGCGCGTGGTCATCACCGGACAAGGCGATCCGCCGGGTCTCGTGCTCACCGGCACGATCCGGGAGGCCGACCTGGACAGGCTCCGCGCGGCGGTGCTCGCGATGTGCGGCGACGTGCGCGTCGACCTGCGAGCGGTCCCGTTCGTGCAGGTCGTGACGTTGCGCACGCTCGTGCGCACCGCGGCGGAACTGGATCGGGAAGGCCGTTGCCTCGTGCTCGACCTCGCCCCGCACCACGAGTGGGCGATCGACGCGATCGGGTGGTCGACCGCGCCCGGCCTGGTGATGGCGAACGGAGAACTGCCGCGATGAACGATTTCCGGCACGACGCGGCCGTATACGCGGACGACGCCGAGTTCCTGGCCATGGCGGTGCCGTTCGTGGTCGACGGGGTCGAACGCGGCGAATCGGTTCTGGTCACCACCACGCCCGCCAACCTCGAACTGCTGCGTGACGCGGTCGGCGGTCGGGCCGAGCAGTTCGACCACGCCGAGACGGCGTTCTTCGGCAGGCGGCCGGCCGAACGCGCGACCGGGTTCTTCCGCTACTGGCAGCGCAGCGGCACCTCGACCGGCAGGCACGTCCGGGTGCTCGCCGAACCGCTGTGGGCCGGCCGGACGGCGCGCGACGTGCGGGCGTGGCGGCGGATGGAGTCCGGGCTCAACGTGCTGCTCGCCGACACGAACGTGTGGATGATCTGCCCGTACGACGCCAGGGTGGTCGGCCCGGACGGGCTGGAGCACGCGCTGAGAACGCACCCGACCCACGTGCGCGGCGTCGACCTGCTGACCTCGCCCGGCTACGTCGACCCGAGGGAGTACGCGCGGTCCTGCGACGCGGAGCCGTGGTCGCCGCGCCCGACCGACGCGGCGGTGTTCCCGCTGCACGACGACCTCGCCGCGCTGCGCCGGTTCCTGGTGCGGCAGGCGGTGGCGCTCGGCCTGACCGAGGAGCGGGCGGCGCTGCTCACGGTGGCGGTGGGCGAGGTGCTGGCGCACCTGCGCGACGACGGCACCGCGGCGCTCTGGCTCGCGGGCGGCGCGCTGGTGTGCGAGCTGACCGGCGGCGTCACGGTCGAACTGGACCCGTTCGCCGGCTTCCGCCCGCCCGAGCTGTACGCGGGGGACGACCGCACCGACGGGTTGTGGATCACCCGGCAGGTGTGCGAGGCGCTGGACGTGCGCACCACCGACGGCGTGACGACGTTCCGGCTCCAGCTGACCGGCCCGCGCTCGGCCGAGGGCTTGTCCCGGCGCTGACCGGCGGCGATCGGCCGGCGGGCCTGGTGTCGACCCGGGGCGACGAGCCGCTGGACGCGGATCCGGTGCCGCGCCGGCGGCTCGTTGGCGAGTCGACCGGCGGCCCCGCGCATCGTCCCGGCGCCGACCGGGGGCTCGGGCGGTGAGCCCCCGTCGGGTGTCAGGTCGCGCGCGCGGCCAGTGCCTCGGGCAGCGGGTCGTAGCGGGTGAAGCGGCGGGTGTAGGTGCCGGTGCCCGAGGTCAGCGAGCGCAGCTCCACCGCGTACCGGACCAGTTCGGCGGCCGGCACCTCGGCGTGCACCACGGTGTACCCGGCCGTGTCCGCCTCGGTGCCGAGCACCCGGCCGCGCCGCGCGGACAGGTCGCCCAGGACCGTGCCCAGGTGCTCGTCGGGCAGTCGCACGGCCACCTCGTCCAGCGGCTCGAGCACCGACGTCCGCCCGTTCGCGGCCGCGTCCTTGAGCGCGAGCGAGCCGGCGGTCTGGAACGCCGCGTCGGAGGAGTCGACCGAGTGCGCCTTGCCGTCCACCAGGGTGACCCGCACGTCCACCACCGGGTGACCGCCCTGGAGCCCGCGCTCCAACTGCGCCCGCACGCCCTTCTCCACGCTCGGGATGAACTGGTTGGGCACCGCGCCGCCGACGATCCGGTCCACGAACTCGAAGCCCGACCCGCGCGGCAGCGGCTCCACGACGACGTCGCACACCGCGTACTGGCCGTGCCCGCCGGACTGCTTCACGTGCCGGCCGTGCCCGCGCGCCTGCCCGGCGAACGTCTCGCGCAGTGTCACCCGCACCGGCTCGGTGTCGACCTCCGCGCCGCCCGCCCGCAACCGCGCGAGCACCACGTCCGCGTGCGCCTCGCCCATGCACCACAGCACCAGCTGGCGGGTTTCCGCGTTGCGCTCCAGCCGCAGCGTCGGGTCGCCCGCGACGAGCCGGCCGAGGTTGCGCGCCAGGTTGTCCTCGTCGCTGCGGCTGCGCGGCACGATCGCGACCGGCAGCAGGGGCTCGGGCATCTCCCACGGCGCGACCAGCAGCGGCTGCTCCGGCGCGGACACCGTGTCGCCGGTTTCCGCCGAGCCCAGCTTGGTCAGCGCGCACAGGTCGCCCGCCACGCAGTACGGCACCTCGCGCAGCGTCGAGCCCAGCGGCGAGTAGACGTGCGCCACCCGTTCGTCGGCGTCGTGGTCCTCGTGACCGCGGTCGGCCATGCCGTGCCCGGAGACGTGGACCGGTCGTTCGGGGCGCAGCGTGCCCGAGAAAACCCGGACGAGGGACACCCGTCCGACGTACGAGTCCACGGCCGTGCGCACGACCTCGGCGACCAACGGGCCGTCCGGGTCGACCGCGAGACGCGGCCGCGGGATGCCGTCCAGGTCGGTGACCACCGGCAACGGGTGTTCCAGCGGGCTCGGGAACGCCCGGGCGATGCCGTCGAGCAGCTCGGGCAGCCCGAGGCCGGACATCGCGCAGACCGGCATGACCGGGTGGAACGAGCCGCGCGCGACGGCCGTCTCCAGGTCCGCGATCAACGTCGCCTGGTCGACCACCTCGCCGCCGAGGTAGCGCTCCATCAGGGTTTCGTCCTCGCTCTCCGCGATGACGCCCTCGATCAGCTCGTCGCGCTGCGCGGCGAACCGCTCGTCGTCGGTGGTCAGCAGGTTGACCAGCCGGTCGCCGTCGAGCACGTACAGCGGCACGACGCCCGCGCCGAACGCCCGCCGGCACGACTCGACCTCGCCCGCCACGTCCGCGCGCTGGTGGTCGACCCGCGACACCACGACCGCCCGGGGCAGGCCGACCGCCGCGCACTCCTGCCACAGCGCGGCCGTCGTCGCGTCCACCCCCTCGGCGGCGGCGACCACGAACAGCGCCGCGTCGGCCGCCCGCAGCCCGGCACGCAGCTCGCCGACGAAGTCCGCGTAACCGGGCGTGTCGATCAGGTTGATCTTGACGTCGCCGTGCCGGACCGGCGCGACGGCCAGCCCGACGGACCGCTGCTGGCGCACGGCCGCCGGGTCGTGGTCGCACACGGTGTTGCCCTCGGTGACGGAGCCCGCGCGGCTGAGCACGCCGGTGGTCGCGAGCAGGGCCTCGGTGAGCGTGGTCTTGCCGGAGCCCGACGGGCCGACCAGCACGACGTTGCGGACCTTGGCCGGGTCGTCCACAGCGACCGCGCCTGCCGAGTGGCCGTTGTCGGAATTCCTGGATCCCATGTGACCGCCCTCCACAAGTGATTAGTGCTCGATCTCACACCCGAGAGCGTGAACGGACAACCCGGGCACCCCGTTCAGTCGACTCGCGGCCGAACGTCCCGGCGGGGCCGGTGGAGGTCGTCGCGGAACCCGGCGCGACCGGCGCGTGCCCGGCCAGTGCGCCTGCCGGTCGGCTGTCCGGACCCGCGCGTGGGCGGCCGACCGGTGGTGGGCGGGCCGTCGTGTACCGCCGGTATCGCCCCGGTGAGCTGGGCCATCCGGTGGACGGCCACGCGGTGTGCCCGTCCGCGGCGGCCGCGGTCACGTCGTGCCCACCGCCGGCACCGGCACCCGGACCCGCGCGAGGGCGGCCGTCGCCTCGTACTCCTCGACCGACACGCCGCCGTCGACCTGTCGGTCGCCGTGTGCGAACACCGCGAGCCCGAACGGCCCGTCACCCTCGGGGGTGGCCAGGACGCCCTGGAGCCCGCCGTCGATCTTCACCCGTTCTTCCACGATCGCGGAGCTGGGCCGGTGGCCGACCCGGCCCGCCGCAGCGGGCCCGAGCAGCGACGACGCCACCGGCTCGGCGATCACCCGACGCCGCAGTCGACCGCCTCTCAACTATCGTATTGGCTACGAACGTACTAGCGTTGAGCACATGGAAGCGGAAGTGCCCACCAGGACCGTGGTCGAAGCGCTCGTGCGACCGGACGGCGTGGTGCGCGGCCACGAGCTGTACGAGGTCGCGGGCAAGCTCGGGATGACCGACCAGCAGGTCAGGCTGTGCGTGAAGCGGATGGTCGCCGAGGGGCGGTTCAGCCAGGAGGGGCGCGGGCGTTCGGCCGTGCTGCGGATGACGCCCGAGGCGATGCGCGCCGCCGAGCCGGACGTGGAGTTCGTCCGGTTCATGTACCGGCAGGACGCGGGGGAGATCCCGTGGGACGGCGTGTGGCACCTGGTGGCGTTCGCCGTGCCGGAGTCGCGGCGGTCCGCGCGGGACGGGTTGCGCGACGCGCTGATCCGGTTCGGCGGCGCGGCGCTGCACACCGGCCTCTACGTGTCGCCGCACGACTGGGAGGAGCTGGTCGAGGGCGAGGCGGAGCACCTGGGTGTCGAGGAGCACGTCACCTACCTGACGACGTCCGACCTGCGGGTCGGCGGCGAGGCGGACCCGGCCGTGCTGGCGCCGGGGCTGTGGCCGCTGGAGGAGATCGCGCGAAGGCACCGCAGGCTCGCCGACGTGGCGTCGTCCCGGTTGCGCCGGCTGACCTCCGGCGAGCCGCTGACCCGCACCGACCTGCTGCGGATCGCGGTCGAACTGGCCGCGGAGTTCACCAGGGCGGTCGAGCCGGACCCGCTGCTGCCGCCCGTGATGCTGCCCGACCCGTGGGTCGGCGGGCAGGCCCGCACGCTGGTGGCCCGCTGCTGGAGGACGCTCGCCGAGAGCACCGAGGACGCGCCGGCGCTGTTCCGGCTCTACGACGAGTTGCCCGAACACGCGGTGGCGCCCTGATGTCCGGCCGGTGACGCGCACGGTCCGTCGGTCACCGATCAGCTCACCGTCGTCCCCCACGTGGCGTAGGCCACTACCTGGGCCTCCAGGGTGAGTGGCCTCCCGAGAACGGGCCGGAGTGGCCACTTTCGGAGGTCCACGTGAGACCTACCATGGTGGCGTCGTACCCGACCTCGAAAGGGTGGCCGTGACCACTTCATCCAGCACCGACGCCGGCACGCACGTCACCGGCACCGCCCGCGTCAAGCGCGGCATGGCGGAGATGCTCAAGGGCGGCGTGATCATGGACGTGGTCAACGCCGAGCAGGCCAAGATCGCCGAGGACGCCGGCGCGGTCGCCGTCATGGCGCTGGAGCGGGTGCCCGCCGACATCCGCGCGCAGGGCGGCGTGTCCCGGATGAGCGACCCGGACATGATCGACGGCATCGTCGCGGCCGTCTCGATCCCGGTGATGGCCAAGGCGCGCATCGGCCACTTCGTGGAGGCGCAGGTCCTCCAGTCCCTCGGCGTCGACTACGTGGACGAGTCCGAGGTGCTGACCCCGGCCGACTACGCGAACCACATCGACAAGTGGCAGTTCACCGTGCCCTTCGTGTGCGGCGCGACGAACCTGGGCGAGGCGCTGCGCCGGATCACCGAGGGCGCGGCCATGATCCGCTCCAAGGGCGAGGCCGGCACCGGCGACGTGTCCAACGCGACCACGCACATGCGCAAGATCCGCGCCGAGATCCTGCGGTTGCAGAGCCTGCCGACCGACGAGCTGTACGTGGCGGCCAAGGAGCTCCAGGCCCCGTACGAGCTGGTCCGCGAGGTGGCCGAGGCCGGGAAGCTGCCCGTCGTGCTGTTCACCGCGGGCGGCATCGCGACCCCGTCCGACGCGGCGATGATGATGCAGCTCGGCGCCGAGGGCGTGTTCGTCGGCTCGGGCATCTTCAAGTCCGGCAACCCGGCCCAGCGCGCCGAGGCGATCGTGAAGGCGACCACCTTCCACGACGACCCCGACGTGATCGCCAAGGTCTCGCGCGGCCTGGGCGAGGCCATGGTCGGCATCAACGTGGACGAGATCCCCGAGCCGCACCGGTTGGCCGAGCGCGGCTGGTGACGTGCGCTGGGCCGGCGGCCTGCGCGCCGCCGGCTCAGACGTGCTCCATCACCAGCACCAACGACGTGCCGGGCTCCAGCGCCGTGACGATGTGCGGCTGGTCGCCCGGGTAGTAGAGGTAGTCGCCCGGTCCGAGTTCGACCGGGTCGTCGGTCAGGCCGGCCAGCACCCGGCCGGTGCCGACGATCATGTGCTCCCGGCTGCCCGGCAGGTGCGGGTCCGAGCCGCGCGCCGCGCCGGGCTCCAGGTTCACCACGTAGATGTCGCGACGCGCGCCCGGCGGGCAGGACGCCAGCAGTGTGGCCGCGTAGTGCGCCTTCTCCGACCTGATCATCGGCCCCTCGCCCGCGCGCACCACCCTGACCTGCGGCGCGGGCGGGTCGACCAGGCGGGAGAACGGCACGCCGAGCGCGACGCCGAGCGCCCACAGGGTTTCCACGCTCGGGTTCCCGGCGCCCGACTCCAGCTGCGAGAGCGTCGACTTCGCGATGCCCGCGCGCTTGGCCAGCTCGCCCATGGAGATCCCGACCCGCTCGCGTTCCCGGCGCAGTGAGGCCGCGATGACCTCCAGGGGTGCCCCTGTGTTCGGCATATCAGTCCCGTCGTTCGGCTTGACGAACAGCACCTGCTGTGTTCATCGTAGAAGACGATGCGTTCGATATGGCGAACCCTTGATCCCCGGCTGCTGCGTGACGTCTCCGCGGTGGCCGCCGGCGCCGCGGTCAACGGCGCCTCCTTCGGCGCGATCTCGGTCGCCGTGGGCCTGCCGTGGTGGATGCCGCTGGTGATGTCGGTGCTGGTGTTCGGCGGCGGCTCGCAGTTCATGGCGGTCGGCATCGTGGCGGCGGGCGGCAGTCCGGCCGCGGCGGTGCTGGCGGGACTCGTGCTCAACGCCCGCCACCTGCCGTTCGGCCTGGCGGTGGGCGACGTGCTGGGGCGCAGTTGGGCGGCGCGGTTGGTCGGCAGCCACCTGATGATCGACGAGACGGTCGCCTTCGCGCTGGCCCAGCGCGACCCGGCCCGGGCCCGCGCGGCGTACTGGTCGTGCGGCGTCGCGTTGTTCTTCGCCTGGAACATCGCGGTCGTCGGCGGCGCGCTGGCCGGTCAGGCGATCGGCGACCCGGCCACGTTCGGCCTGGACGCCGCGTTCCCGGCCGCGATGCTGGCCCTGGTCCTGCCCGCCCTGAAGGACCGCGCCACGCTGCGCGCGGCCGTCGTCGGCGCGGTCATCGCCCTGGCCACCACCCCGTTCCTGCCGCCGGGCGTGCCGGTCCTGCTGGCGCTGGGCGGCCTGGTCGCGACGATCCGGCGGCGGAGCGAGGTCGCGGTATGACGATCGCACCCCGCCTCGCACGGCCCGGCTGTCCGGTCGTGGACGGCCGATCCCGCAGGGAGGTGACCTCGTGACGCTCGCCGCGGTCCTCGTGCTCGCCGTCGGCACCTACGCGTTCCGGCTCGCCGGCCCCCTGCTGCGCGACCGGCTGAGCCTGCCGCCGCGCGTGCGCGAGCTGCTCTCGACCAGCGCCACCGTGCTGCTGGTCGCCCTGGTCGCGACCTCGTCCCTGATGAAGGGGCAGCACCTCGCCGGCTGGGCGCTGCCGCTCGGCGTCCTGGTCGGCGGGCTCGCGGCGTGGCGCAAGGCGCCGTTCGTGCTCGTCGTGGTGCTGGCCGCGGCGACCACCGCCGGACTCCGGCTGCTCGGCCTCTAGCCCGCGTACCCGACCAGGCTGCGGGCCAGCGCGCCCCGGTCGTCCGCCCGGAAGTCCGGCTCCGGGTCGCCCCGACCGCCTGCCAGCACCGCCCGCACGAACCGCGCCACCGCCGCCGGCTCCGGCACGAGCGGCGCGCCCAGGTGGGCCACGACGACCGCCGGCTCGGCCGGTCCGGTCTCCACCGCGATCGACCAGCCGCGCCATTCGCTCCACAACAGCATCAAGGGGTCGCCCGTACCCTCGGCGAGCGCGAGGTAGGCGGTGGCGGTGTCGCTGACCTCGTGCCCGGTGCCCTCCGGTGGCACGCCGACCGCCTCCGCCACCGCGCGCACGTACCCGGCCAGGCCCGAGTGCAGCACCGCGAGGTCGTCCATCGGTCCATCCTGGACCCGTCAGCCGGTGATCCGTGCGGCGACCCACGACTCCGGGATGCCGAAGACGTCGACCAGGTCCACCGCGTGCGGACGCAGCCGGGCGCACAGGTCGTTCACCGCCTGGGTCACCGACTTCGCCCGCTGCGGCGTCAACCGGCCGTGCTCGAGGAACCACGCCCGGTCCGCCTCGATCGTGGACAGCGCGTACAGATCGCACAACAGCGCCAACCGCTCGTCGTCGCACCGGTCCAGCGCCGCGACGAACGCCTCCAGCACCACCCGGTCGGTGTGCGCCCGCGCCGCGTGCAGCACGTGGTCCTGCGCCGCGTTGAACACGTCGAACGCGGTTTCCGGCGTCGCCTTGCGCAACCGCCGCGCCAACCCCTCCAGCACGTGCCGCTCGCGGTCCTCGAACTGGCGCACCTGCCAACCCCGGTCCAGCAACGACTCCGAGCTGCCGCCCACCAGCCGGTCGATGATCGCCCGCGCGGCGGTCCGCTCGATCACCACGCCCACCGCCTGGTCGGCGACGAACCGCGCCATGCCCCACGGGTCGAGGTCGCCGACGTGGTCCCGGTACGAGGTCAGCAACCCCTTCGCGACCAGCTGCGACAGCACCGTGTTGTCGCCCTCGAAGGTGGTGAACACGTCCGTGTCGGCCTTGAGCCCGGAGATCAGGTTCTCCGCCAGGTACCCCGCGCCGCCGCACGCCTCCCGGCACGTCTGGATGGTCGCGGTCGCGTGCCACGTCGCGACGGCCTTCAACCCGGCGGCCCGCGACTCCAGCTCGCGCTGCCGACGCTCGTCGGCGTCGGCCGGGCTGGTCCGCTCGCGGGTGATGTCGTGCAGCGCCGACACCAGCTCCTCCTGCGCGAAGTGCAGCGCGTACGTGGTCGCCAACGCGGGCAGCAGACGTCGTTGGTGCGCCAGGTAGTCCAGCACCACGACCTCGGCGCCGGAGTCGGGCCGGGTGAACTGCCGCCGCCGGTCGGCGTACCGGATCGCCACGGTCAGCGCCTTCTTGGTCGCGCTGCCCGCACCGCCCGCCACGCTGATCCGACCGCGCACCAACGTGCCCAGCATGGTGAAGAACCGCTGGCCGACGCCCTCGATCGGGCTGGAGTACGTGCCGTCCGGCGCGACGTCGCCGTACCGGTTCAGCAGGTTCTCCCGCGGCACCCGCACGTGGTCGAACGCCAGCCGCCCGTTGTCCACGCCGTTCAACCCGGCCTTCGGGCCGCAGTCCTCGATGGTCACACCCGGCGCGGGCGAGCCGTCGGCGTCCCGGATCGGCACCACCAGCGCGTGCACCCCGTGCCGCTCGCCACCGGTGACCAGCTGCGCGAACACCACCGCCAGCCGGCCGTCGCGGGCCGCGTTGCCGATGTAGTCCTTGCGCGACTCGGCGTCCGGCGTGTGCACCACGAACTCGCCCGCGTCGACGTCGTAGGTCGCCGTCGTGCCCAGGTTCTGCACGTCGGACCCGTGCCCGGTCTCGGTCATCGCGAAGCAGCCGGGCAGCTCCAGCGACATGATCCCCGGCAGGTACCGGTCGTGGTGGACGTCGGTGCCCAGCGCCTGCACCGCGCCGCCGAACAGGCCCCACTGCACGCCCGCCTTGACCATCAGCGACAGGTCGCCGAACCCGAGCACCTCGAACGCGACCACCGAGCCGCCCACGTCGTCGCGACCGCCGTGCCGCTCGGGGAACCCGATCAGCGGGTGCCCGCCGTCGGCCAACGCCCGGAGCTGCTCGAACACCCACGCGCGGTAGTCCTCGCGGGACAGCTCGCCGGCCGGTTCGAGCTTCGCGAGCAGGTCCAGCGAGGCGCGCCGGAGGTCGGCCCACCGCCCGTCGAGCAGGTCGCGCAGTGCTTCGGTCATGCCCTTTGCTAACACACGCCCGCGCCGTCCGCAGGCGGCACGACGTGCTTGCGGACGTGTTGGAACAGCAGGTTGGTGTGCAGTTCGGTCACCTCGCGCCGGGTGGTGAACCGGTCGAGCACCAGCCGTTGCAGGTGCGCGGTGTCGGCGACCGCCACGTGCACCAGGAAGTCCTCCGGACCGGCGACGTGCGACACGGCCAGCACCTCGGGCAGCGTGAGCGCGTAGTCCAGGAACGGCCCGACGACCGCGCGGGTGTGCGGACGCACGCGGACCGCGATGACCGCCTGCACCGGCCGGCCGATCGCGGCCAGGTCCACCTCCGCGTGGTACCCGGTGATCACGCCCCGGTCGCGCAACGCGCGGTGCCGGACCACGCACGTCGACGCGGCCACGTTCACCCGCTCGGCCAGGTCCTTGTTGAGCAGGCGCGCGTCGTTCTGCAACTCCTGCACGATCGCGGCGTCGATCGAATCCATCACGGCGTTCCGGTCCTTCCTCCGCACGGGCTGCGGAAGTTTCGCCCACCCGCCGACGCGAAGTCCACCATTCGGCCATGACCCGGTTGCGGACCACAGCGGTGCACGGCGGGCGCGACGACCTCGCCGCCCTCGGGGTGCACGCCCTGCCCATCGACCTCTCCACCACCTACCCCGTGCCGGACCAGGCCGAGGGCGGGTTCGCGCTGCAAGCCCTCGCCGACGGCGCCGCGTCCGCGACCTCCCCGGTGTACGCGCGGCTGCACAACCCGACCGTGGCCCGGTTCGAGCAGGCGCTGGCCGCGCTGGAGGGCACGTCGTCGGCGGTCGCGTTCGGCAGCGGCATGGCCGCGGTGACCGCCGTGGTGCAGGCCGCGTGCGTACTGGCCGGCAGGCCGCACGTGGTGGCCGTGCGCCCGATCTACGGCGGCACCGACCACCTGCTGTCGTCGGGGCTGCTCGGCGTGCGCACCACCTACGCGGAGGCGGACCGGGTGGCCGAGGCGATCACCCCCGACACCGGGCTGGTGGTGATCGAGACGCCCGCGAACCCGAACCTGCTGCTGGTGGACATCGCGGCGGTGGTCGCGCAGGCCGGTGGGGTGCCGGTGGTCGTGGACAACACCTTCGCCACACCCGTGCTCCAGAACCCCTTCGCGTTCGGCGCGACCTACGTGCTGCACTCCGGCACCAAGTACCTCGGCGGCCACGGCGACGTGCTGGGCGGCGTGGTGGCCTGCGACGAGGCGCACGCCGGGCCGTTGCGCCAGGTCAGGATCGTGACCGGCGCCGTGCTGCACCCGCTCGGCGGCTACCTGATGCACCGCGGCCTGGCTACCCTGCCGCTGCGCGTGGAAGCCTCCCAGCGCACCGCCACCGACCTGGCCGCCCGCCTGGCCGGGCACGCCGGCGTCGACCGCGTGTGGCACCCGAGCCTGACCTCGTCGCCGCTGCTCGGCACGCAGCTGCGCGGTCCGGGCGCGGTGCTGGCGTTCACCACCCGCGAGGACCCGACGGAGGTCGTGCGCCGACTGCGGCTGATCACCCCCGCGGTGAGCCTGGGCTCGGTCGACACCCTGGTCGAGCACCCGGCCGCGCTGACCCACCGCCTGGTGCCCGGCGCGGAGCGCGAGGCCAGCGGCGTGCCGGCGGATCTGCTCCGGCTCAGCGTCGGCCTGGAGGACGTGGAGGACCTCTGGCAGGACCTGGACCGCGCGCTGCCCGCGCCGCGTCGGGTCGCGGTGAAACACCTGGCGGAAACGCGCTGACCCCGGTCACCTAGGGTGGTGCGAAAGGTGGTCGGTGGGAGGAAGAACCCAGGGTGTCCGTTGTCGGTGTCCTCGCCCTCCAGGGCGACGTGCAAGAGCACCTCGTGGCGTTGGCCGAGTGCGACGTCCTGGCCCGGCCGGTCCGCCGGCCGGAGGAGTTGGCCGAGGTGGACGGGCTGGTGCTGCCCGGCGGCGAGTCGACGACCATCAGCCGGCTGCTCGCCACGTTCGACCTGCTGGAGCCGCTGCGCGCCCGGCTGAAGGAGGGCCTGCCCGCCTACGGCTCGTGCGCCGGCATGATCCTCCTCGCCGACACCGTGCTCGACGGTCGACCGGACCAGCACCAACTCGGCGGGTTGGACATCGTGGTGCGGCGCAACGCGTTCGGTCGCCAGGTCGATTCCTTCGAGGCGGAACTGGAGTTCGCGGGCGTCGGCGACGTGCACGCGGTCTTCATCCGGGCCCCGTGGGTGGAATCGACCGGACCGGACGTCGAGGTACTCGCCCGGGTTCCCGAATCCGCCGAAGCGGGAGAGGCCGCCGGTAGGATCGTCGCGGTTCGGCAGGGGCACGTGCTCGCCACCTCGTTCCACCCGGAACTGACCGGTGACGCGCGCGTCCACCGCCATTTCGTGGACATGGTCCGTGCCGCGGGCTGAGTATTCGACGGAGGAGAAATGAGCGGCCACTCAAAGTGGGCGACCACCAAGCACAAGAAGGCCGCAATCGACGCCAAGCGCGGCAAGCTCTTCGCGCGGTTGATCAAGAACATCGAGGTCGCGGCCCGCACCGGCGGTAGCGACCCGGACGGCAACCCCACGCTGTACGACGCCATCCAGAAGGCGCGCAAGAACTCCGTGCCGCTGGACAACATCGAGCGCGCCCGCAAGCGCGGCGGCGGCGAGGAGGCCGGCGGCGCCGACTGGCAGACGATCATGTACGAGGGCTACGGCCCGAACGGCGTCGCGGTGCTGGTCGAGTGCCTGACCGACAACCGCAACCGCGCGGCGAGCGAGGTGCGGACGGCGATGACCCGCAACGGCGGCTCGATGGCCGACCCGGGCTCGGTCGCGTACATGTTCACCCGCAAGGGCGTCGTGATCGTGCCGCGCAACGGCCTGTCCGAGGACGACGTGCTCCTGGCCGTGCTGGACGCGGGCGCGGAGGAGGTCAACGACCTCGGCGACAACTACGAGGTCGTGTCCGAGGCGACCGACCTGGTCGCGGTCCGCAAGGCGCTCCAGGAGGCGGGCTACGACTACGAGTCGGCCGAGGCGAACTTCCTGCCGTCCGTGTCGGTCCAGCTGGAGGCCGAGGGCGCGCGCAAGATCTTCAAGCTGATCGACGCCCTCGAGGACTGCGACGACGTGCAGAACGTCTTCGCGAACTTCGACGTGTCCGACGAGGTCATGGCCGAGGTCGACGCCTAGCCCTAGCACGACACCCCGGAGCCGGGCGGACCCCAGTGGCCGCCCGGCTCCGTCGTGCCGGTTGGCACAATCGGGACATGTCCCTGAGCCCACAGGACCAGAACCTGCGCAACTGGCTGCTCGAGCAGTCCGAGCGGCACGGCCACGCGGTGGTCACCGTGCCCGAGGACGCCGAGGGCGCGGGCTACGCGTTCTCGGTCGGCGCGTGGCGCAGGTTCGGCGTCGCCGAGGCGGTCGTGCTCGGTCTGCCGCCGGAGATGGCCGAGGTGCTGATCCGGATGTACGTGACGCGGGCGGGCGCCGGCGAGCGGTTCGTGCCGGGCAAGCTGTACTTCGACTTCTTCGACGGCGTGCCGGTCACGTTCGAACGCGTGTTCAAAGGCTTCTACACGGAGTTCCTCGGCAGCGCCTTCCTGCTGCACCCCAAGGGCGACTTCGCCGCCGTGCAGATCGTCATCCCCACCACCGACGGCCACTGGCCGTGGCAGGAGTCCGCGCCCGCCGGTTTCGGCGACTGGCAGCTGCTGCTGACCGAAAGCGGCAGGCCGGAGAGCTGGAACCCCGGTGTCAGCGGGCCGTGACGCGTTGTCCGGTGATCGTTGTCAACCGCCGGAGCACCGACACCGGACATCCCGCAGCCGCTAGAACTGTGACGTGCGCCGCCACAGGGGGAGAGGCACACACTGCGCGTCCCGCCCCGGCGACGGGCGGGACGCGCACCTCCATCCCGCAGACGGGCACAACTCCCCGGGCGACCCGACCGTGCCGCCGTTCTCGACCCGGGAGACCCGCGCGCACGTGGACACAGCGACCCTCCGGACCACCCGCCACTCAGGGTGTCCGGCCGAGCAACCCGATCAGTCGCGTTTGGACGTCGGCGTCGTCGGGTACCGGCACGGCAGCCTCGAACAGACCGGTGCCGCTCCACGCGTCGATCTGCGGTTCGACGTAGTCCAACACGGCCTGCGCCACGTCCGGGTCGAGGCGTTCGTCCGCCCCGATCGCCCGAGCGAGGTCCCACGCGTGCACCGTCAGGTCCAGGGTCATCTGCCAGCCGTACTCGACGGCGGTGGACCGGCCGCTGCTCAGGTGCACCGGCTTGAGCAGGGCCTTCGGCGCGATCCAGGCCTCTCTCGCGGCGGCCGCCGCCAGTACCCAGGCGTGCAGCGGGTCCTCGCCCAACTGGTCGCCGTCGAACCGGTCGCCGACCTGCTCGACCGTGCAGCCGGCCAGCAGTTCGGGCGCCCAGAGCTGTTCGTTGACCAGGTGGTTGACCAGGTCGTGGACCGTCCACTCCGCGCAGGGCGTCTCGGCGCCCCACTGGTCGGCCCCGATCCGGCGCACCCGCGAGTCGAACCCGGTCATCGCGCGTCCGTGTGCCTCGATCAGTTCCACCCCACGAGTCCACCAAAGGTCGCGTCGTCGCGCACCCCGAACGTGTGCTCCCCACCACGACCGACCTTCGTCGGTTTCGTGCCGTACCCCCGTACGGCGTAGCGTGATCCGGCACCAAACCCGGTGACACCGTTGACACCAGGAGGAAAACTGTGAGCGCCACGAGCGCCGTGTCCCCACCGCAACGCGGCTTCTTCGGGCACCCCCGAGGGTTGTCGACGCTGTTCTTCACCGAACTGTGGGAGCGCTTCTCCTACTACGGGATGAAGGCGATCCTCGCCTACTACCTGTACCGCTCCACCGCCGAGGGCGCGCTGGGCCTGGACAAGAGCTTCGCGCTGTCCCTGGTCGCGATCTACGGCTCGTCGGTCTACATGTCCGGCGTGGCAGGCGGGTGGCTGGCCGACCGGGTGCTGGGCGGCCAGCGGTCGGTGTACTACGGCGGCATCCTGATCATGCTCGGCCACGTGGCGCTCGCGCTGCCCATCGGGGTGGCCGGCGTCTACACCGGTCTGATCCTGATCGTGCTGGGCACGGGTCTGCTCAAGCCGAACATCTCCACCGTCGTCGGCGGGTTGTACGCGGCGGACGACCCGCGGCGGGACTCCGGTTTCACGGTGTTCTACATGGGCATCAACCTGGGCGGCTTCCTCGCGCCCATCATCTGCGGCACGCTGGGCGAGAAGGTCGACTGGCACCTGGGCTTCGGCGCGGCGGCCGTCGGCATGGCGGCCGGGCTGGTGTTCTACCGGGCCGGCCTGAAGAACCTCGGCGGCTCGGCGGCCACCCCGCCCAACCCGCTGCCCGCCGAGGAGCGCGCGGGCGTGCTCGGCCGGATCGCGGGCATCACGGCCGCCGTGGTCGCCGCCGTGGTCGTGCTGGTGGTCACCGGCGTGCTCGACGGCGAGGGCGTGATCACGCTGATCAGCGTCGTCTCGGTGGCGCTGCCGATCGGCTACTTCGTGGTGATGCTGCGCAGCGCGCGGACCACCGACGTGGAGCGGTCGCGGCTGACCGCCTACATCCCGCTGTTCATCGCCGCGGTGATGTTCTGGCTGCTGTTCGAGCAGAGCTCGACGGTGATCGCGGCGTTCGCGGACACCAAGGTGGACCACCACTTCCTGGGCTTCGACTGGCCGCCGAGCTACGTGCAGGCGGTCAACCCGGTGCTGATCATCCTGGTGGCGCCGCTGTTCGCGCTGCTGTGGGTGAAGCTCGGTCAGCGCCAGCCGTCGACGCCGCGCAAGTTCGGCTTCTCGCTGCTGCTCGTGGGGTTGTCCTACGTGCTGATGATGATCGCGAGCCAGGGCGACCCCGGCGTGCGGGTGAGCTTCCTGTGGATCATCGGCATGTACCTGGTGATGACGTGCGGCGAGCTGATGCTCTCGCCGGTCGGCCTGTCGGTGACCACGAAGCTCGCGCCGCGGGCGTTCGCGTCGCAGACCATGGGCCTGTGGTTCCTCGCGTCGGCGGCGGGGCAGGGCATCGGCGCGATCGTGGTCCGGTTCTACAGCGACGAGAACGCGGTGGCGTACTTCGGCGTGCTCGGCGGCGTGGCGATCCTGCTCGGTATCGCGCTCGTCGCGACGGCGCCGGCCATTCGGAAGTTGATGCGGGGCGTCGACTAGTCGACCACTCGTGATCGCGCGCTTACCCGGCGCGAGGAATTCCGCAATAGTGCGGTGAATGGGAGCGCGGGCGACCCGCCGCGGCGGCGGTGCGGCGGGTCGATCCCGCGCTGGGCACAATCATGCACCACATTCCTGTGGTTCAGCTGATGGTTTCCACGATTGGGTGGACCTTCTCCACCCCGGTGGTGACGGGGAACCGCGCCGCGCCCCGGATCACCCGGGACGGACGGCGTCGGACGCGGCCCGCCGCGCGCAGTCCGGGGAACCTCCCGAACAGCCCGCGCAACGCCGCCGCGCCCTCCATCCGGGCCAGGCCCGCGCCGAGGCAGTAGTGGATGCCGGACGAGAACGCCAGGTGCTCGTGCCCGTCGGGCCGGCCGGGCCGGAAGCGGTGCGGGTCCTCGAACACGGCCGGGTCGCGATTCGCGCCCGCCAGCACCAGCACGATCGGCACCCCGCGCGGAATGTCCACCCCTTCGAGAACGACCGGCCGGAATGGCACCCGGACCGTGTACTGCACCGGCGGGTCGAGTCGCAGCGTCTCCTCGATCACCGCCTCCGCGTGCGCCGGGTCGGCGACCAGCCGGTCGCGCACCTCCGGGTCGCCCAGCACGGCGAGCACCGCGTTCCCGATCAGGTTCACCGTCGTCTCGAACCCGGCCACCAGCAGCAGTTCGGTGGTGGCGATCAGGTCGTCGCGGGACAGGTCGTCGCGGATCGCGAGCGCGCTCACCACGTCGTCGCCCGGGTGCCGCCGCCGGTGCGCGATCAGGTCGTCCAGGAACGCCTCGAACTCGCGCAGCGCGTCGTGCAGCGCGCGCATCTCCTTCATGTCGCGGACGCCGTCGAGCGCGTTCACGATCGCGCTGCCCCACCGGGCGAACGCCACGTGGTCCGCGCCGGGCACCCCGAGCAGGTCCGCGATCACCTGGATCGGCACCCGGGCCGCGAAGTCGCCCACCAGGTCGAACGTCGGCCCGACCTCGTCCAGGTACGCCTCGACCACCCGTTCCACGGTCTCCTGCTGCGCGCGCAGGCCGCGCGGGGTGAACCACGGCGCGACGAGCCGGCGCAACCGGGTGTGGTCGGGCGGGTTGCGCACCAGGAAGGACTCGTCCACCGGGTTGACCAACCGCCGCCCGCCGGCCTCCGCGGTCGAGTCGGCGATCGCGAGCGTGGAGGCGGGCAGCACGCCGTAGTCGGGATCGCGCAGCAGCCGCCGGCACAGCGCGTGGTCGGCGGTCAGGTAGACCCCCATCCGACTGCGCACCACGGTGCCGCGCCGGCGCACGCGCTCGTAGTCCGGGTAGGGGTCGCGGGTGGGGTCGAGCCCGAACAGCCGGGCGCCGGGATCGCCGAGGGCGGCCTGCGCCCGGACCAGGGTGCGGGCGAGCAGGAGCAGCGAGGCGTTCTTCAGCGCGGACGGCATCCCACCACGGTTCTACGGGCGCGAAATTTCTTCAAGAACACGGCCGGGGTGTCGCGCGACGGGTTGTGCCGGACCGGTGGGTCCACCGCCGAACGCCGGTGAGGTCCGCGCCGAACCCGCGGGTCCGGGTGGGACGCGCGCGAGCCTGTTCGCGGACCTGCCTCGCGTGCGCTGACGCTGAACCGGCGCGTGCGGCCTGCTTCACCGAGCCGCCCCGTGCCGGTTCGACGGGTCAGCGGGTTCCGCCGGTGCGCGGTGTCGGGGTGCCGCGGCCGGTGTCGGACGTGCGGGTCGCGCCGGTTCGGGGCGTGGTGGCGGCCCGGGTCGGCGCCGCGGTGCGGGCCGTGCGCAGTTCGAACGCGCGGCGGAAGCCGTCGGGCAGCGGGGTGCCGCGCTGTTCGGGTGTGCCGAAGGAGACGTAGCGGTTCCAGCCGGTGGCGACCGCGGTGCCGTCCACGTCCGCGTCGAAGCCCAGGGTCAACGTCGTGGTGCCCACGGTCCGCACCCGCACGGTGATCCGCAACAGGTCGTCGAACCGCGCCGGCGCGAGGTAGCGGATCGAGGTCTCGGCGGTCACGAACTCGATGCCGTGCTTCTCCAACTCCCGGTACGACCCGAGCAGCGACCGCAGCGTCTCCACCATCGCGGCCTCGAAGAACACCGGGTAGCGGGACGCGTGCGCGATGCCCTGGCGGTCGCAGTCGACCGGGCGCACCCGCACCCGGTGCACGTGGGCGGGACGCGGGTCGGCCATGGTCGGTGATCCTAGGGCCGGAACACCGTCGCGGTCAGCGCGTTCGGAGCACGAAAACGCGGTCAGGCCGTGCGGCGGTGCCGGCGGACCGACTCCTCGACCAGGTCCAGCACCGGCTCGAGGTCGTCCGCGGGCAGGCCCATGGCCAGGTGCGAGACCAGACCTTCCAGCACCAGCTCCAGGAACGACGTCAGCACGTCCACGTCCACGTCGTCGCGCAGGTTCCCGGCTTCGCGCTGGCGCAGCAGGCGCTGCCGGGTCGCGTCGGTGAGCTGCCGGGACCGCTCCGCCCAGCGGGCGCGGAACTCCGGGTCGGTGCGCAGCCGGCGCGACACCTCGAGCCGGGTGCCCAACCAGTCGGCGGGGTGGTCGGCGTCGGTCGGCACGGGGTTGGTCAGCAGGTCGCGCATCACCTGCACCAGGCCCTGCTCGGCCACCACCTCGGCCATCCGCAGCGCGTCGTCCTCGGCGAGCGCGAGGAACAACGACTCCTTGTCCCGGAAGTGGTGGAAGATCGCGCCGCGGGACAGCCCGGTAGCCTCTTCCAGCCGGCGCACGGTGGCGCCTTCGTAGCCGAACCGCGCGAAACAGGTCCGGGCGCCGTCGAGGATCTGGCGGCGGCGGGCGTCGAGGTGGTCCTGGCTGACCCTGGGCACCTGTCGATGTTGCCGGAAATGGACCACGAAATCCAATCCGTACGTACGGATTGGTCAGTCGTTGGGGTGTATTTGTCCGCCTCGCGTCGAAACGGCAGGTCGGAGCGCACTACTTTGACCCGCCGTGACCGCAGGTGAGACGAGCATCGCACGACTGGGCCGGCCGCACGCGAAGGTCGACGTGCTCGACCTGGTGCGGCTGATGGGCCACGGTCCGACCCTGGACCGCCTGCGCGCCACCGCGATCGCCTACTACGAGCCGATGGCCGTGCCGGCTCCGCTGCGCACCCCGGAGTACGCCGAGGCGTTCGGCGACGACCCGGTCGACCACGCCGCGCTGCGCGACCGGGACTGCGTCTTCTACCTCCACGAGTCCGCGTTCCACCTCCGGGTCGGAGACGACCGGGTGATGGCCGCGCAGCGCGAGGCGCTCGCCGACGCGCCGTGGCGGGTCCGCCTGGTGCTGTGCGAGGCGGGCGCGCACCCGTGCCTCCTGCGGCCCTTCGAGTACCTGGAGTTCACCGACGCGCCGCCGGTCGCGTACTCGGGCGGACGCGCCGACGTCGTCGCCGGGCACCGCGACGCGCTCGCGCACCTGGACCGGATCGCGTTGAGCGACCACGGCTCGCGGTTGTGGTTCGCGGCGGGAGATCTTGGCACGACCAGGACGATTCATTGATCCGTAAGGGTTTTGGTTGGGTGCGACTGTCGGTACCCCCGTGTAGCGTCGAGAGACGAGGCTGATCACCGGGAGTGCGCGAAGTGACTTCTGTCCGTAATGACCCGGCTCAGGGACCCGCGCCGGCGGTGTTCAAGAGCCGCGCGGAGGCCGAGGCGTACGTCGCCTCGGTCTGCTTCAAACACGGTCCACCGCGACTCCTCGGGGTCGAACTGGAATGGACCGTCCACCACGTCGAAGACCCGTGCCGCCCGCTGGAGGCGTCGACGCTCGCCGCGGCGCTGGGCAGGCACGCGCCGCCCACGCTCGTCCCGGACAGCCCGCAGGAACCGCTGCCCGGAGGCACACCCCTCACCGTCGAACCCGGCGGTCAGGTGGAGATCTCCACCGCTCCCAGCGAATCGCTCACCGAGCTGCTGAAGACCGTCGCGGCCGACATCGAGCACCTGGACCGCCTCCTCGCCCGCGCCGCCCTGGTCACCGGTCGTCGCGGCGCCGACGCGTACCGCCCTCCCAAGAGGATGCTGCGCGTGCCGCGGTACGCGGCCATGGAAGCGGCCTTCGCGCCCGTCGGGCCGGAGGGCATCACGATGATGTGCAGCACCGCCGGTCTCCAGGTGTGCCTGGACTTCGGCCTCGCCGAGGACCTGCCGCACCGCTGGGCCGCGGTGCACGCGCTCGGGCCGGTGCTGACCGCGCTGTTCGCGAACTCGCCCGGTGTCGGCGGTCGGCGCACGGAGTGGGCCACCGCGCGGATGAGGTCCCTGTACGGCACGGATCCGGTGCGCACCAGGCCCGCCGCCGTGTGCGCGGACCCGGCGTCGGCATGGGCCAGACGGGTGGTCGACGCGCCGGTGATCGTGGTGCGCCGACCGGGAAACAGCTGGCTGCCACCGTTCCCGCTGTCCTTCGCGGACTGGATCGACGGCGCGCTCGACCGGCGCCCGACGTCCGACGACCTCGACTACCACATGACGCTCCAGTTCCCGCCGGTCCGCCCGCGCGGCTACATGGAGGTGCGCTACTTCGACACGCCCCAGCCCGGCGGGTGGGTGGCGCCGACGGTGCTGATGGCGGCGCTGTTCAGCGACCGGTCCGTGGTGGACGGTGTGCTCGCCGCGACCGAGCGGTCGGCGGGCCGGTGGATCGCCGCCGCGCGCGACGGCCTGCGGGACCCGGGTCTCGCCCGTGCCGCCCGGGCCGTGGTCGACCTCGGCTGCGGCGCGTTGGGCCGCACCGACCTGAGCCCGGGCCAGAACGACGCGATCGCCGAGGAACTGCACCGAACGCTCGCCGAGAAGACCGGAGGGGGCCGCTCATGACCAGCATCGAGGACCGGGGTGTCGAACAGCTCCGCGACCACGTGGCCGAACAGCTGACCAGGGCGCGGGCGCGCAGCAGGCAGCTGACCGACGCCGTGGACGAGCACGACCTCGTGCGCCAGCACTCCAAGCTGATGTCGCCGCTGGTCTGGGACCTCGCGCACATCGGCAACCAGGAAGAGCTGTGGCTGGTGCGCGACGTCGGCGGGCGCGAGCCCGTGCGGTCGGACATCGACGAGCTGTACGACGCGTTCAAGCACGCCCGCGCGGCGCGCCCGGAGCTGCCGCTGCTCGGTCCGGCCGAGGCGCGGAAGTACGTGGGCGAGGTGCGGGACAAGGTGTTCGACGTGCTGGAGACCAGTCCGCTGGAGGGTTCCCGGCTGGTGGACGGCGGTTTCGCGTTCGGCATGATCGTCCAGCACGAGCAGCAGCACGACGAGACCATGCTCGCCACGCACCAGCTCCGGGTCGGCGCGCCGGTCCTGGACGCGCCGCCGCCACCGCCCGGCGCGCCGCTGCCGCACGCCGAGGCGTTCGTCCCGGCCGGACCGTTCACGATGGGCACGTCGACCGAGGCGTGGGCGCTGGACAACGAGCGCCCGGCGCACCACGCGTCCACCGAGGCCTACTTCATCGACACCGCGCCGGTCACCAACGCCCAGTACGCGGCGTTCGTCGACGCGGGCGGCTACTCGCGGCCGGAACTGTGGAGCGACGCGGGTTACGCCCACGTGCGCACGGCGTCTTTGCGCGCGCCCAGGTTCTGGGAGAAGCAGGACGGGCAGTGGTTCCGCACCGCGTTCGGCGTGACCGCGCCGATCGTGCCGGACGAGCCGGTGGTGCACGTCTGCCAGTACGAGGCCGAGGCCTACGCGAGGTGGGTCGGCAAGCGGCTGCCCACCGAGGTGGAGTGGGAGAAGGCGGCCCGCTGGGACCCGGACACCGGCCGGTCGCGCCGCTACCCGTGGGGTGACGGCGAACCGACCGAGCGGCACGCGAACCTGGGTCAGCGGCACCTGTCGCCGGCACCGGTGGGCGCGTACCCGGAGGGCGCGTCGCCGTTGGGCGTGCACCAGTTGATCGGCGACGTGTGGGAGTGGACCAGCTCGGACTTCCGCGGGTACACCGGTTTCGAGGTGTTCCCGTACGCCGAGTACTCGCAGGTCTTCTTCGGCGCGGACTACAAGGTGCTGCGCGGCGGGTCGTTCGGCACGGACCCGTCGGCGGTGCGCGCGACGTTCCGGAACTGGGACTACCCGATCCGCAGGCAGATCTTCGCGGGCTTCCGCTGCGCGCGGGACGCACACCGGGCCGACCTGGTCTGACATGTGCCGCCATCTGGGGTACCTGGGTCCACCCATGCCCGTCTCCGCGCTGCTGCACGACGCGCCGCACTCGTTGGTGCGGCAGTCCTACGCGCCGACGGACATGCGTGGCGGTGGAACGGTCAACGCGGACGGCTACGGCGTCGGGTGGTTCCCGGCGCCGGGGGCGTCGACGGTCCGCTACCGGCGTGCGGGCCCGATCTGGTCGGACGAGAACCTGCTGGCGCTGAGCCGGGTCGTGCACACCGGCGCGCTGCTGGCGGCGGTGCGGTCGGCGTCGATCGGCATGCCCGTGGTGGACACGGCGTGCGCGCCGTTCACCGACGGCCGCCGGTTGTTCAGCCTCAACGGTCGGGTCGCGGGCTGGCCCGACTCGGTGGCGGACCTGGCGAAGTCGTTGCCCGTCACCGATCTGCTCACCCTCGACGCGCCCACCGACTCCGCGCTGCTATGGGCGTCGTTGCGGGCGCGGCTGGACGCGGGGGTGCCGGCGACCGACGCCGTGGTGGACCTGGTGTCCGAAGTGGCCGCCGTCGCGCCGGGTTCCCGGCTCAACCTCCTGCTCACCGACGGGGACGTGCTGGTCGGCACGGCGTGGACGCACTCGCTGTGGACCCGCGCGACCTCGGAGTCGGTGACGGTGTGCTCGGAACCGCTGGACGACGAGCCCGGCTGGCACCAGGTGCCGGACGGTCACGTCGTCACCGCAACACGATCCACTGTGGACATTCGACCGATGGGACAGTGATGACCGAGCCAGTGTTGGACGTGCACCTGACGCCGGAGGACGCGGCCGTCGCGCTGCGCGCCGAGGCGTTGGAAGGCCTGACGGCGCGGCCGAAGTGGGTGTCGCCGAAGTGGTTCTACGACGCCGTGGGCAGCGACCTGTTCGAGGACATCACGAGACTGCCCGAGTACTACCCGACCCGCGCCGAGCGGGAGATCCTGGACGCGCGCGCGGCCGAGATCGCCGCCACCACCGGCGCGCACACGCTGGTGGAGCTGGGTTCCGGCTCGTCGGAGAAGACCAGGCTGTTGCTGAGCGCGTTGCGCGACCACGGGACGCTGCACGAGTTCGTGCCGCTGGACGTGTCGCCGTCCGCGCTCACCGACGCCGCGCACGCGATCCTGGCCGACTACCCGGGGTTGAAGGTGCACGGCGTGGTCGGCGACTTCACCGAGCACCTGGGGTTGCTGCCCGGCACCGCGCCCCGGCTGGTGGCGTTCCTGGGCGGCACCATCGGGAACCTGATCCCGGAGGAGCGGGAGAAGTTCTTCAGCTCGGTGCGCGACGTGCTCGACCCCGGCGAGTGGCTGCTGCTCGGCACGGACCTGGTCAAGGACCCGGACGTGCTGGTGCGGGCCTACGACGACGCGGCCGGCGTGACGGCGGAGTTCAACCGGAACGTGCTGCGGGTGATCAACCGCGAGCTGGCCGCGGACTTCGAGCCGGACGCGTTCGAGCACGTGGCGCTGTGGAACGCCGAGCAGGAGTGGATCGAGATGCGGTTGCGCGCCCGGCGCGCGGTCACCGCCCACGTCACGGCGCTGGGCGTCGACGTCGCGTTCGAGGAGGGCGAGGACCTGCGCACCGAGGTGTCGGCGAAGTTCCGCCGCGAGCGGGTGGAGTCCGAGCTGACCGCCGCCGGGTTCGAGCTGCACCGGTGGTGGACCGACTCCCAAGGCCGGTTCGCGCTGTCGTTGGCCCGCGTGGCGTAGTGATCCCTACCGTGCGGTGACCGTTCTGGTGGGCGGTCACCGCACAGTCGTGTTCGGGTTCCCGGACTGTTGACTACACCACGCGTTCGGACGGAGGGAATCCTCCGTTCTGCGGGTACTCCGTGTCACGATCGAGTGAAAGCCTCGCGGTTCGGCGCCGCGGTTCTCCGAGGGGCGGCGCCGTGGAACCGAAGGGGCACCACCAGTGGGCAGAATCAGCAGGGCAGTCGTCGTCGCGCTCGCGGCGGGCACCGTGATGTCCGGCGTGGTCGGCGTGGCGGGCGCGCAGGTCGAGGCGCGGGGCGCGGTGCCGGTCGCGTGGTCGGCGTGCGCGGCCGACGTGCTGGCCGAGATCCCGGCCGCGCAGCGGGACAAGGTCAGCTGCGCCAACCACCCCGTTCCGCTCGACCACGCCAGGCCGAACGGCGACAAGACCACCATCGCGCTCATGAAGCGGCCCGCCGACGACCAGGCGCACAAGGTCGGCTCGCTGTTCCTCAACCCCGGCGGCCCGGGCGGCGCCGGCCTGATCTACGCCGCGTACGGCAGCTCGTTCTTCCAGCCCGAGGTGTTGAAGCGGTTCGACCTGATCGGCTTCGACCCGCGCGGTGTCGGCCGCAGCAACCCGCTCCAGTGCTTCACCACCCAGGAGGAAGCCGACGCGGTGTTCGCGCGCATCGGCTCGGCGCCGATCACGCCGACCGAGATCCGCGACACCATGACCGCGACCCGCGAGTACACCGACTCGTGCCGCAAGGTCGCGGGCCCGCTGCTCGCGCACATGTCGACCGAGGACGTCGTGCGCGACCTCGACCTGCTCCGCGCGGGCGTCGGCGACAAGCAGCTGAACTTCGTCGGGTTCTCCTACGGCACGCTCATCGGCGCGACCTACGCGAACCTGTTCCCGCAGCGCTCCCGCGCGCTGATCCTGGACGGCAACGTCGACCCGGCGTTGCGCACGAGCAACGGCGCGCAGTACGACCGCGAACGCGCGCAGGGCTTCGAGCTGTCGCTGGACGCGTTCCTCGAGCGGTGCGACGCCGAGGGTCCCAAGTGCGCCTACAGCGAGGGCGACCCGCGGGAGAAGTTCGACGACGCCCGGGACGCGCTGCGCACCAGGTCGGTGACGCTGCCGTCGGGCGAGGTGGTGACGTTCGCGAGCTACGTCGGGCGGGTGTCGTCCGACCTGTACGCGCCGACCCGCTTCAAGAACCTCGCGGCGTGGTTGCAGAACGTCCACGCGGCGCTGAACCCCGGCGTCGCCGCCGCGTCCGTCGCGCCGGCCGAGGTGCTGCGGCCGTTGAACAACAAGCACGGCGTCGCGGACGTGCGCGGCGACTCGCCGTACCTGTCCGACGACTCGTACTACGGCGTGAACTGCACGGACAAGCCGTTCGTCCGGGTGCCCGAGCTGTTCCCGCTGGTCGCGAGGCAGTGGGAGCGCGAGTCGCCCACGTTCGGCCGTCAGCAGGCCGCGTCCGACCTGCTGACCTGCCCGACGTGGCCGGTGCGCAAGCCGGACCGGTACGCGGGTCCGTGGAACAAGCGCACGCCGAACCCGGTGCTGGTCGTGGGCAACTACTACGACCCGGCGACGCAGTACAAGTTCGCCCAGCGGATGGCGCGTGAGCTGGGCAACGCGCGGCTGATCAGCGTGGACTCCTTCGGGCACTGCATCCTCGGCGACAGCGTCGGCGCGGACGCGGTGGCGACCGACTACCTGATCAACCTCAGGGTGCCGGCGCCCGGCCAGGTCTACGAACCGACCGTCCAGCCGTTCTGAGCGGATCGGGCGCGGCCGTCGCGTTCGTCCGCGAC
>NZ_JBFAEO010000064.1:0-43174 GCF_040642015.1 Actinosynnema sp. NPDC020468 | reverse complement strand
CCCCGGGGGGGGCGGCCGCAGACCGGCGGGCTCCCCCCGTCCCCCCCCCGCCCCCCCCCCCGCCACCTGCCCCCCCGGCCCCGCGCCCCGCCCTCCCCCCCCGGGCGCGTCGCGGAGCACCGGGTCACCCGGTGGTCGGCAGGTACCGCGGCGCGCGGCGGGCGTGGGTGGCCTGCTCGTAGGCGTAGGCGAACCCGACGAGCTTCGCGTCGGTGGCCCGGGTGCCCAGGAACGACAGGCCCAGCGGCAGCCCGTTCCGGGTGAACCCGGCGGGCACCGTGACGTGCGGGTAGCCGCCCAGCGAGTTGTTCCGGGTGGTGGACGCGAACGGGGTGCTCTCGCCCTCCCGGCCGAGGACGGGCGCGGGCCCCGACGTGAGCGTGACGATGGCGTCCAGGCGCTGCCTTCCCAGCACGTCGTCGATCCCGCGCCGGGCCTCGTCGGTGGCGGCTGCGCGGTGCGCCCGGTACACCGGGTCGGTCACGTCGCCGTCGGTCCGCTCGGCCCACTCGAACAGCTCCTGGCCGAACAGGCCCAGTTCGACGTCGGCGTGCTGCCGGTTGAACTCGATCAACCCCTTGAGGTCCTTGGGGTGCGCGCCGGGCGTGGCGGCCAGGTAGGCGTTGAGGTCGTGCTTGAACTCGGTCAGCAGCGCGGGGAGCAGATCCGTGTTGTCCTCGGACGGCACCACGTCCGCGCCCTCGACCACGGTCGCGCCCAACTCGCGCAACCGCTTGACGGCGTTGTCGAACACCTGGTCCACGTCGGCGCCCTGACCCTCGTGCCCCTTGCGCCACACGCCGATCCTCTTGCCCCGTACCGCGTCCCGGTCCAGCACCCGGCTCGGGTCGCGCGGCAGCGTGCCGGCGGCCGCCGCGGTGTCCGGGTCGGCCGGGTCGACGCCCTGGATCGCCCACAGCGCGAGGGCGGCGTCGGTGACGGTGCGGGCGATGGTGCCCGGGGTGTCCTGCCGACCGGTGATCGGCACGATCCCGCTGCGGCTCACCACGCCCAGCGTGGGCTTCACCCCGACGGTCGAGTTCAGGCTCGCCGGGCAGATCACCGAGCCGCCCGTGTCGGTGCCGATGGTCACCGCCGCCAACCCCGCCGCCGCGGCCGCCGCCGCGCCGCTGGACGAGCCGCACGGGCTGCGGTCCAGCACGTACGGGTTGCGGGTCTGGCCGCCGATCGCGCTCCACCCGTCGACCGACGGCGCGCCCCGGAAGTTGGACCACTCGGACAGGTTCGTCTTGCCGAGCACCACCGCGCCGGCGTCGCGCAGCCGTGACACCAAGAACGCGTCCTTGGCGGGCTTCGAGTCGACCAGCGCGGTGGACCCGGACGTGGTCGGCTGCCGGTCGGCGGTATCGGTGTTCTCCTTGAGCAGCACCGGAATCCCGTCCAGCGGCCCGCGCGTGGTGTGCGCGCGCCGGCGGGCGTCGCTCTGCCGCGCCGCCTCCACCGCGTCCGGGTTGACCCGGAGCACCGCGTGCAGCGCCGGGTTGATCCGGTCGATCCGCCGCAGGTAGCCCCGCGTCACCTGCTCGGAGGTGAACAGCCGCGCGTTCATCCCCTGTTGCAGGTCGACGATCGTCACCCGGTCCAAGACGGAGTCCACAGTGGACCCCACCACCCCGCGCTCCTCGGCGTGCGCCGCGAGCGGGGTGACCAGGCCGACCACGACCAGCCCGATCACCGCCCCGCGAACCGTGCTGCGGACGTTGCGCCGTGTCATCGGAAAACCCCTCGTGTCACCGGGCCAGGAACCCTGGCCGCCTACGAGAGCCGAACGTACGCAGGAAACGCCGTCCCGAAGTCCCCCACCGGATTGATCTCCGCCTACCCTCCTGGGGGTAGCCGGGGTCCACTACCGGACGACCGCCGGCCGCTCGCCGTCCAACGCGAGGATCGTCAACGCCGCGCACACGAGCACCACGTTCTTCAGCACGAACTCCCCCGTCGTCGTGAGCAGCAGGACGTTGCCACCGGTCACCGCGAGCGAGGGCGCCTCGAAGAACACCAGGAACGTACCGACCAGGTGCACCGCCACCGCGGCCGGCGCCAACCGCCGCGGCCGTCCCACGACCAGGGCCAACCCGAGCACGATCTCCACCCAGCCCAACGCGGGCAACAACCACGCGTCGTGCACCCAGGGAACCGTGGCCTGGACGAGCTCGGCCACCGGTGACCGCCCGCCGACCTTCAGCGCGCCGAACCACAGGTACACCGCGCCCAACGACAACCGCAGGCAGGGCAGCGCCAACCGGCGCAGCAGCGCCTCGACGCGGTCTCCCACGCGGTCGGGCGCTCCCGCGCCGACGGGAGTGGTTTTCATCGACATCTCCTGGACTACTCGTGCAGGCGGACAGCCCTCGGCGACGTCGATCACCCTAGCCCGCACCGACCCTTGTGGTCTAGACCACTTTCCGGGCAGTGCGGAATTCGGCCCAGGAGGTCTGCCCCGAACGCGCGCGACCCGAGGCTTGAGTCCTTTGTGGACAAAGGGGGTGACGGCCCCGGTGGAGTAGTCCTCGGACACCGGGGCCGCCGGAAATCGGGTGGAATCGGGTGCGGGCGGCGTCAGGTGGAGGTGATCTCCACGGTCACCGGGCCGGAGGCGGTGAGGAGGCCCGTCGCGGACAGGCAGCCGAGGGGGTTGGCGATGAGGCCGGTCACCGTGACCACGACGCTGTCGCCCTGGAACTTGCCCGCGATCACCACGCCGTTCAGGACGTCGGCGGTGAGGCCGGCGAGGATGGTGCGGGTGCGGTTGAAGAAGAACGTGGTGGTGTCGCCGGTGTTCCAGGTGATCGTCTGGGTGCCGTTGCCCGCCGCGCCGAGGGCCAGGCAGGACAGCGAGCCCAGGCCGCTGCTGAAGCTGGTCGCCGACTTGATCGCGGGGTCCGCCTGCGACTTGCACACGGTCAGCACGTGCGACTGGCTGACCAGCGTCGGGCGTTCGGTGAGCAGGAGGAGCCCGGGCGCGTACCCGGTGGCGGTGGTGCCGGTGCAGGTGGCGTCGAGGGCGGCCGCCGAGGCGGAGGGCGCGGCGGCGGCCAGGAGTCCGGAGAGCACGGCCGTCACGGCGGCCAGAAGGCGTAGTTTCATACCCCCACCTAGCCCCACCCGCCGGTGACCGGCAATCGGTGTCGTCCCTCCGCCGGGGTGGGTCACGCGGCGGTGTGCGGATCCGGCCGGCCGCGCACTCCCGGCGACCCGCCCCGCCGCGTGCCGGTCGCCACCATCGGGTGACGCCCGGCCTGTGGGCCGCGCGCGACTACCCACTGCACCGGTGGTGCCAGGTGTACCACCGCACCCCCAGCGGACCCGCCGCGCGACCGGCAGCCCGGGCCATCGCGGAAGACGCGCCCGCTTCCTACCGTCGGGAGCACCCTTCGGAAAGGAGTTCCAGTGCGGAGAACCCACGCCCTCGCCGCGGTGCTGCTGGCGGTCGGGGCGCTCGTGCCCGCGACACCCGCGTCGGCGGCACCGGCGTCGATCACCTGGCACGGCTGCGCGACGGGCCCCGACGACCGGCTGGGCCAGGACCTGGACGCCGCGGGCGCCCAGTGCGGCGACCTCGCGGTGCCGGTCGACTACCGGCGGCCGCGCGGTCGGACGATCACCCTGGCGCTGTCCAGGATCAAGGCCTCGGACCCCGCGCGGCGGCGCGGCGTGCTCATGATCAACCCCGGCGGACCCGGAGGATCCGCCATCCGGCAGGTGCTGCTCGCGGGCCACCTGCCCGACGTCGCGGCGCGCTACGACCTGGTCGGCATGGACCCGAGGTTCACCGGCCGCAGCTCGCCGCTGCGCTGCGACTGGAAGACCGACACCTTCATCCGCTCGGCCGGACCGGACCGGCGCTCGTTCGACGAGAGCACGGCGTTCGCCCACGACCTCGCGCGCGGCTGCGCGGGCCTGGACCACGAGCTGCTCCGGGCCGCGTCGACCCGCAACACCGCGCGCGACATGGACGCCGTGCGGGCCGCCCTGGGCGAGCCCAAGGTGTCGTACTACGGCGTGTCCTACGGGACCTACCTCGGCTCGGTGTACCTCCAGATGTTCGCCTCGCGCGCGGACCGGTTCGTGCTCGACTCGTCGGTCGACCCGGACCGGTTCGGACCGGGTCTGCTCCGCGCGGTCGCGCCGGCCGTCGCGGACGCGCTCCGGGACTGGGCGACAACCGCGACCGGACAGGGGCTCGGCGCGACTGCGGCCGAGGTCCTGTCCACTGTGGACGGAGTGGCGAAAGCCGCCGAGCGCCGGCCGCTGAAGGTCGGCGGGTACGCGGTGGACGGTCACCTGCTGCCGTTCCTGCTGTTCGCGGGCGTCTACCAGGACGACGCCGAGTCGCGCGCCGGGCTCACCGACGTGGTGCGCACGCTGCGCGACGCCGCGCTGGGCAAACCCGTCACCCCGTCGCCGGCGCTGGACGAGCTCCTGCACGGCCTGACGACGGGCGAGGGCCCGGCGACCGACCGGTCCGGGACCCCGATCGTCTGCGGCGACCGGGCGGCGTGGCGCGACCCGGACGCCTACTACCGGGACATCCGGGCCAACCGGGCCGCCGAGCCGCTGTTCGGCCCGCTGGCCCGCAACGTCAACCCGTGCGCGTTCTGGCCCGTCTCCCCCGCCGAGCCCGCCACCGCGATCGGCAACGCCACGCCGGTGCTGATGCTCGGCGCGACCGGCGACCCCGCCACGCCGTACCCGGGCCAGCTCGCCCTGCACCGGGCCCTGACCGGCTCGCGCCTGGTGACCGTGCCCGACCGGTTCCGGCACGGCGTGTTCCTGGTCGCGGGCAACGCGTGCGCGGACGCGGCGACCAAGGACTACCTGCTCGGCGGCGCGCTGCCGGCGGCGGACCGGACGTGCCGCTGATCACCCCCGCAGGTGGGTGAGGACGGCGAGCACCCTCCGGTGGCCGTCCTCGGCGGGCAGGTCCAACTTGGCGAAGATGTTGCCGATGTGCTTGGCCACGGCGTTGTCGCTGATGTCGAGCGCCCGGGCGATCGCCAGGTTGGCCCTGCCCTCCGCCATCAGCCCCAGCACGTCCCGCTCGCGCGGGGTGAGCCGGTCCAGCGGCCCGGTGGTGCGCCGCCTGGCCAGGAGTTGCCGCACCACGTCCGGGTCGATCACCGTCTCGCCGGCCGCGACCCGGACCACCGCGTCGGCGAAGTCCGCGATCTGCCCGATCCGGTCCTTGAGCAGGTAGCCGACGCCGCCGCGGCCGACCGGGCCGAGCAGTTCGGCGGCGTACGCGGTGGCGGCGTACTGGGACAGCACGAGCACCGCCACGCCGGGGTCGACCCGCAGCGCGACCGCCGCCCGCAGGCCCTCGTCGGTGTGGCCGGGCGGCATCCGCACGTCGGTCACGACCAGGTCCGGCCGGTGTTCGCGGGCCGCGACGAGCAGCGCGTCGGCGTCGCCGACCGCGGCCACGACGGTGTGCCCGAAGCGCTCCAGCAGGCCGATCAGACCCTCGCGCATCAGGACGGCGTCCTCGGCGAGCACTACGCGCAGTGGCACGGCACCTCCAGCCGGAGCGTCGTGGGTCCGCCCACGGGACTGTCGACGGTCAGCGTGCCACCCACGACCGCGACCCGGTCGGCCAACCCTCGCAGGCCCGTGCCCGCGTCCGGATCGGCGCCGCCGCGCCCGTCGTCGGTGACCGTCACGACCAGCAGGCCGCCCTCGACGCCGCCGTCCACGTCGACGCGCCCGGCGTCGGCGTGCCGGACGACGTTGGTCAGCGCCTCGGACACCACGAAGTACGCCGCGGACTCGATCGCGTCGGTCAGCCGCTCCCGCCCGGCGAACCCGACCCGCACCGGCACCGGGCACCGCTCCGCGAGTTCGCCCAGCGCGGCCGCCAGACCCAGGTCGGTCAGCACCCTCGGGTGGATGCCCCGGATCTGCTCGCGGATCGCGGTCGACGCCCGCCGCGCCTGGCGCTGCGCCTCGGCGACCAGCGCGCCCGCCCGCGGGTGGGCGTCGCCCAACTCGACCTCGGCGAGCCCGAGGTTCATCGCGAGCAGCACCAGGTGCTGCTGCGCGCCGTCGTGCAGGTCCCGCTCGATCCGCCGCCGCTCCGCCTCGAACGCGGCCACGAGCCGGTTCCGCGACGCGGTCAGCTCGTCCACCCGCAGGTCCCGCTCGCGCCGGGTCGGCGTGATCAACCACCGCGCGAACGCCGCCTGCCCCGCCGCGAGCGCGCACACCAGGTACACCGCGACGACCGTGCCCGGCAGCCCGAGCACGGCGCTGAGCAGCAGCGCGCCACCGATCGAGTCGGCCGTCACGGGCCCGAGCCGGACCACCACCACGCCGTCCCCGAGCAGCGGCACCACCGGTGCCAGCAGCACCACCACCGCGAGCAGCAGAAGGCCCAGCGCGAGCACGTCGACCACCAGCAGCACGGTCACCAGGCACAGCGCGTAGCCCAGCTCCCGCCAGGTGGCCCGCTCACCCGACCGCCGCCGCAGCCAGGCCCGGACACCGGCCTCCACAGCGGCGTGCGGACTCACCGCGGGCGCCCGGTCCAGCACCCGCAACCGCCGGCGCTCCACCGCGCCCACCGGTATCCCGGCGAACGGCAGCAGCGCCACGACCGGAACCCAGGCGAGCACCGCGACCGGAACCGCGCCCAGCAGGTACCCGACGCACCGCCACGGCCACGCGGAGCCCAGGAACCGCAGCGGGTTCCCCGCCATCGTCGACCACACGGACCTGTCCACACCCCGGATGCTAGGCGGCCGACCCCCTCGGCTCACGGGTGCCGGCCGCCGCCCCGGGGTACCCCTGGCCGTACCGCGACCGTGCGTCCACAGTGGACCGGAACGCCGGACCGGGTTGTACGATCCCTTCGGTGAGCTCGCTACGCGTCGCGTTGTGCCAGGTGAACCCGCACGTCGGCGACCTGGACGGCAACGTCGCCCGGATCCTCGACCAGCTCGACCGCGCCGAGGCCGCCGGCGCGGACGTCGCCCTGTTCCCGGAACTCGCGATCACCGGCTACCCGCCGGAGGACCTGCTCCTCAAACCCGGGTTCGTGCGGGACGGACTGGAGCGGCTCGACCGGGTCGCGGCGGCCACCCGGGGCAGGCGGTGCGTCGCGGTGGTCGGGTACGCCGCGGTGGAGCGGGACCTGTTCAACGCGGCGGCGGTGTGCGCGGACGGCGCGGTCGTCGGCACCTACCACAAGCGCCACCTGCCGAACTACGCCGTGTTCGACGAGCGGCGGTACTTCGTGCCGGGTCGGGCGCCGTCCACCCTGTTCCGGATCGGCGGGACGACCGTCGGCGTGGCGATCTGCGAAGACGTCTGGAACCCGGCCGGTCCCATCGCCGAGCAGGCCGCGGGCGGCGCCGAGCTGGTGCTGGTGCTCAACGCCTCGCCGTACTTCGTCGGCCGGATCGAGGAGCGCGACCGGATGCTGCGCACCCGGGCCGTCGACTCGGCCGTGGCCATCGCCTACGTCAACCAGGTCGGCGGTCAGGACGAACTGGTCTTCGACGGCGGTTCGACGGTGATCGACGCGACCGGCGAGGTCGTGGCGCGGGCACCGCAGTTCGAGGAGGTCCAGCAGGTCGTGGACGTGCCGGTGGGTCCGGTGTGGCGCAACCGGCTGCTCAGCTCGCGCGAAGACCTGCCCACCGCGTCGCTGCCGGTGGTCTCCTTGCCGCACAAGGCAACCACGACCGCGCCGGTGCCGACGACACCCGCGCCGCGGCTGGGCCGGCTCGCCGAGATCTACGCCGCGCTCGTCCTGGGCACCCGGGACTACGCGCGCAAGAACGGCTTCACGGACGTCGTCCTCGGACTGTCGGGCGGGCTCGACTCGGCGTTGGTCGCCGCGATCGCGGCCGACGCGGTCGGACCGGAACGCGTCCACGCGGTGGCCCTGCCCACCCGCTACTCGTCGGACGAGTCCTCGACGGACGCCAAGGTGGTCGCGGGCAACCTCGGCATCGACTTCCGGACCATCCCGGTCGAACCGGCGTTCGGCGCCACCCTCGACATGCTCGCGCCGTCCTTCGCCGGTCTGGAGCCCGACGTCACCGAGGAGAACCTCCAGGGCCGCATCCGGGCGAACGTGATGATGGCCCTGGCCAACAAGTTCCCCGGCTGGCTGGTCCTCATCTGCGGCAACAAGAGCGAACTCGCGGTCGGCTACACGACGGTCTACGGCATCGACATGGCGGGCGGGTTCGCCGTCCTCAAGGACCTGACCAAGACCACCGTCGGCGCGTTGGCCCGGCACCGCAACGAGGTGGCGGGCCACGACCTCATCCCCGAGGCGATCCTGACCAAGCCGCCGTCGGCGGAGCTGCGGCCGGGCCAGGTCGACACCGACTCGCTGCCGCCCTACCCGGAGCTGGACCCGATCGTGGTGGCCTACGTCGAGCAGGACGCGACCGCCGAGGACCTGATCGCGGCCGGCCACCCGGAGGACCTGGTCCGGCGGATCACCCGACTGATCGACGTCGCCGAGTGGAAGCGCCGCCAGGCGCCCGTCGGGGTCCGGGTGACCGCCAAGGCCTTCGGCAAGGACCGCCGGATGCCGATCACCAACGGTTACCGGTGGTGATCGCGCCGGGCGCAGCGGGTCGCCGAACGGACGCACCAGCGGCCTGCCTTCGGAGGCCCGATGCCCCGTGCGACCGCACGCCCCGCAGCCCCGCCGGACCGCCGGACGAGGCACCCGACCGCCCCGAGACCCGGTTCCACACCCCGGAAAAGGCCCTGAACAGGGTGGAGGTCACGGCACGCCCGCGACCCGGCCGTACCCTCCCCCGCGCCACGCCACCGGGAAAACCTGTGGTCATGGGACGAGAGCGGGCCCGATCCTCCCGGCGGACGGGCCGAACGGCCGCACAGCTTCCCGGTGGTTCGGCGCAACCGTCAACTGTGTCCTTCGTCAACCGGGCCAGAGTTGATTGATTCCAGAAACTGAACCACACTACGGCGCGTGCCCACGGCCTCCGACTTCGAGCAGCTGTTGCGCGGCGCGTCACTGCGCGTGACGAGCCCTCGGATCGCCGTGCTCGCCGCCGTCCACGACCGGCCGCACGCCGACACCGACTCGATCATCGGCGTCGTGCGGGACAAGCTCGGCGCCGTGTCGCACCAGGCCGTGTACGACGTGCTGCGCGCGTTGACCACCGCGGGCCTGCTGCGCCGGATCGAACCGCCCGGCTCCGTGGCGCGCTACGAGGCGCGGGTAGGGGACAACCACCACCACGTCGTGTGCCGGTCCTGCGGCGCCATTGCCGACGTCGACTGCGCCGTCGGCGCCGCACCGTGCCTGACCGCCTCCGACTCCCGCGGCTTCATGATCGACGAAGCCGAGGTCGTGTACCGGGGTTTGTGCCCCGCCTGCTTGGATTCACCGTTGTCGAACTGACCACCCCGGAAGGATTCCCGTGTCCGACAGTCCGAACGCCGTCGTTGGAGAGATGAACGAGGAAGGCGCGGGTGGGTGCCCGGTCCCACACGGGCGCATCAGCCACCCGACCGAGGGCGGTAGCAACCGTGACTGGTGGCCGAACCAGCTCAACCTGAGGATCCTCCGCAAGCACCCCGCGGTCGCCGACCCGTTCGGCGGGACGTTCGACTACGCGGCCGAGTTCGCCACCCTCGACCTCGACGCCCTCGCGGCCGACGTGGACGCCGTGCTGACCACCTCGCAGGACTGGTGGCCCGCCGACTTCGGCCACTACGGCCCGTTCATGATCCGGATGGCCTGGCACAGCGCCGGCACCTACCGGGTCCAGGACGGCCGCGGCGGCGCGGGCGCGGGCATGCAGCGCTTCGCGCCCCTCAACAGCTGGCCGGACAACGGCAACCTGGACAAGGCCCGCCGCCTGCTGTGGCCGGTCAAGCAGAAGTACGGCCGCAGGATCTCCTGGGCCGACCTGATGATCTTCACCGGCAACCGCGCCCTGGAGACCATGGGCTTCCCGACGTTCGGCTTCGCCGGCGGTCGCGCCGACGTGTGGGAGCCCGACGAGGACGTGTACTGGGGCCCGGAGCGCACCTGGCTCGGCGACGAGCGCTACTCGGGTGACCGCGACCTCGCGAACCCGCTCGCCGCGGTCCAGATGGGCCTCATCTACGTCAACCCCGAGGGCCCCAACGGCAACCCGGACCCGCTGGCCGCCGCCCGCGACATCCGCGACACGTTCGGCCGCATGGCGATGAACGACGAAGAGACCGTCGCCCTCATCGCGGGCGGCCACACCTTCGGCAAGGCGCACGGCGCCGCCAACCCGGACCTGCACGTCGGCGCCGAGCCCGAGGGCGCGCCGCTGGAGGAGCAGGGCCTGGGCTGGAGCAACAGCTTCGGCAGCGGCAAGGGTAGGGACGCGATCACCAGCGGCCTCGAGGTCACCTGGACCGCCACGCCCACCCGGTGGAGCAACAGCTTCTTCGAGAACCTCTTCGGCTACGAGTGGGAGCTGACCAAGAGCCCCGCCGGCGCCCACCAGTGGCAGCCCAAGGACGGCGCCGGCGCGAACACCGTGCCGGACCCCGAGGACGGCTCGCTCGTGCGCCCGCCGACGATGCTGACCACCGACCTGTCGCTGCGGTTCGACCCGATCTACGAGCCCATCTCGCGGCGCTTCCTGGAGAACCCGGACCAGTTCGCGGACGCGTTCGCCCGCGCCTGGTTCAAGCTCACCCACCGCGACCTCGGCCCGATCCAGCGCTACCTCGGCCCGCTGGTGCCGCAGGAGGAGCTGCTCTGGCAGGACCGCCTGCCGGTCGTCGACCACGAGCTGGTGGACGCCGACGACGTCGCGGCCCTCAAGCGCGACATCCTCGCCACCGGCCTCTCGGTGTCGCAGCTGGTGTCCGCGGCGTGGGCGTCGGCCTCGACGTTCCGCGGCAGCGACAAGCGCGGCGGCGCCAACGGCGCCCGGGTCCGCCTCGAGCCGCAGCGCGGCTGGGAGGTCAACGAGCCCGACGCGCTGGCCACCGTGCTGCACGCGCTGGAGGGTGTGCGCGAGCGGTTCGACGGCGCGCAGACCGGCGGCAAGAAGGTCTCGCTGGCCGACCTGATCGTGCTGGGCGGCGTCGCGGCGGTCGAGCAGGCCGCCAAGAACGCGGGCCACGACGTGACGGTGCCGTTCACGCCGGGCCGCACCGACGCCTCGCAGGAGCAGACCGACGCCGACTCGTTCGCGCCGCTGGAGCCCACCGCGGACGGCTTCCGCAACTACCTCGGCAAGGGCCACCGCCTCCCGGCGGAGTTCCTGCTCGTGGACCGGGCGAACCTGCTCACCCTCAGCGCTCCCGAGCTGACCGTCCTCATCGGCGGCCTGCGGGTGCTGGGCGCGAACCACCAGCGGTCCTCGCTGGGTGTCCTCACCACCACGCCGGAGTCGCTCACCAACGACTTCTTCGTGAACCTGCTCGACATGGGCACCGAGTGGAAGGCGACGTCCCAGGACGCCGAGACCTTCGAGGGCCGCGACCGCGCCACCGGCGAGGTCAAGTGGACCGGCAGCCGCGTCGACCTGGTGTTCGGCTCGAACTCCGAGCTGCGCGCCGTGGCCGAGGTCTACGCCAGTGACGACGCCCGGGAGAAGTTCGTCGCCGACTTCGTCTCCGCGTGGGTCAAGGTCATGGACCTCGACCGGTACGACGTCGCGTGATCCGCTCCGCCCGGGTCGGCCACCCCTCGGCCGACCCGGGCGGAACCCGCGTCACCCCACCCCTTCGCCCGACCGACCGTCGAGCCGCACCGCCCGCACGTCCGGCAGCAGCAGCACCGCGCTCGTGAGCACCTGGCACGCCGCCGCGAACCACAGCACCGGCCCGATTCCCACCACCGCCGCCACCGGTCCCGCCGCGGCCAGGCCCACCGGCCCGAGCGCGAACGCGCCGAGCAGCTCGTAGGACGTGACCCGGGACAGCACGTCGCCCGGTACGTGGGTCTGCTCCGCGGTGCGCCACAACGTCGCGAAGACGCTCGAACTCACCCCCACCGCGAACGCGGCCACCGCCACCACCGGCACCGGCGCCCGCAGCGCGAGGAAACCCAGCGGCAGCACCCAGAGCAGCTGCACCAGCACGATCGTCACCAGCGGTCGGCGCACCCGGACCCGCAGCAGCACGAGCCCGCCCAGGACCGCGCCCGCGCCCTGCGCCGCCGAGATCGCGCCCCACGCCCAGGCACCGCCCAGCGACTCCCGCGCGACGACCGGCCCCAGCACCAGGAACGGCGCCACCACGGTCAGGTTCCACAGCGCCGGCCGCACGATGCCGGTCCACAGCCGGCGCCGCGAGCGGAACGCGTCCCAGCCCTCCCGCAGGTCGACCAGGATCGACGGTCGGCGCGCGGTCGCGGCCCGCGCCGGCACCCGCACGCCCGCGAGGAACACCGCGCCGAGCAGGTAGGTCGCGCCGTCGATCACCAGCACCGCGGCCGAACCGCCCACCGCCACCAGCACGCCGGCGAGCGCGGGACCGGCCACCTCGGGAACGGACTTCGCCGGCGCCAGGAACGAGTTCGCCCGTTGCAGCCGGTCCACCGGCACCAGGTCGGGTACCGAGGCGCTCAGCGCCGGCTGGTAGAACGCCGCCGCGCCACCGCGCACCGCGGCCGGCACCATCAGCTCCCACAGCCGCGCCGTGCCGGTGACCACGAGCACCGCGAACAGGAACTGCGCCGCCGCGCACACCAGGTCCGCGCCCACCATCACCGCCCGTCGCGACACCCGGTCCGCGAGCACGCCGCCGACCGGCAGCAGCACGATCGTCGGCACCACGCCGGAGGCGAAGACCAGCCCCAGCGCGGTCGGCGACGCGTCCACGTCCAGCACCGCGAACGTCATGGCCACCGGTGCCGGCGACGAGCCGGTCAACGAGGTGGCGTAGCCGAGGAAGAACCGGCGGAAGCGCCTGTCCCCCAACACTTCCGCCGCGTCCCGCCACCGGCCGCGCCGCGCCGGCGTCGCTTGTGTCCCCTCCGTCGGTCCCCCCGGATCCGCGTCGTGATCATCACCCGTGTCCAGGATGTCCGGGTTCGGCGGCCGCGGGCCGGCCGGGCGCCGGAGCATTATCTTCGGTCTGCACTGAAGGAATAGGGATGCTGGAATAATCCACCCGTGCGGGGTGAGCGGAAGGGTGGCAAAGGTCGGCCGGCGGTCAGCCGATCGGGCGAGTACTCGTCGGTAACGGACGGCGCGGGTGATCGCGATCCCGTAGCGCCGCGCACCCCGGTCGGCGCGGGCGGGTGGCACGGCGTCGCGTGGACCTGCGGATAACACGAATTCGTAGTGGACATACAAATCCGAGGGCCCCGTCTTGGATGTTGCGACGGTGAGGAAGTCACCGGTGTGGTCGCTAGACTCCGGCACCAGACCAGTGGAGGGACTCATTCCGGTGTTCCGTCGTATCGCCATCGTCAACCGTGGTGAAGCCGCGATGCGGCTCATCCAGGCCGTCCGCGAGTTGGCCGCGGAGACCTCGACACCGATCGAGACCGTCGCGCTGCACACCGACGTCGACCGCACGGCCACGTTCGTGCGCGAGGCGGACATCGCCTACGACCTCGGTCCCGCGTCGGCGCGCCCGTACCTCGACCTGAAGGTGCTGGAGCGCGCGCTCGTGGAGACCGGCGCGGACGCCGCGTGGGTCGGGTGGGGCTTCGTCGCCGAGGACCCGGCGTTCGCGGAGCTGTGCGAGAAGGTCGGGGTCGCGTTCGTCGGCCCCGGCGCGGACGCCATGCGGCGGCTCGGCGACAAGATCGGCGCGAAGCTGATCGCCGAGGAGGTCGGCGTGCCCGTCGCGCCGTGGAGCCGCGGCGCGGTCGAGAGCCTCGACGCCGCCCTGGAGGCCGCGGCCTCCATCGGGTACCCGCTGATGCTCAAGGCGACCGCGGGCGGCGGTGGGCGCGGTATCCGGGTGATCACCAGCGACGCCGAGCTGTCCGACGCCTACGAGCGCACCAGCCAGGAGGCGGCGCGGGCGTTCGGCAGCGGCGTGGTGTTCCTGGAGCGGCTCGTCACCGGCGCCCGGCACGTCGAGGTGCAGGTCATCGCGGACGGTCACGGCACCGCGTGGGCGCTGGGCGTGCGGGACTGCTCGGTGCAGCGGCGCAACCAGAAGGTGATCGAGGAGTCGGCCTCGCCGGTGCTCGCGCCCGAGCAGGTCGCGGAGCTGAAGGCCTCGGCCGAGCGGCTGGCCGTCGCGGTCGGTTACTGCGGCGCGGCGACCGTCGAGTTCCTCTACCACCCCGGCGACCGGCTGTTCGCGTTCCTGGAGGTCAACACCCGACTCCAGGTCGAGCACCCGATCACCGAGATCACCACCGGGTTCGACCTGGTCAAGGCCCAGCTGCACGTCGCGTCCGGCGGTCGGCTGGAGGGCAGCCCGCCGGTCGAGCGCGGGCACGCGATCGAGGCCAGGCTCAACGCCGAGGACCCCGACCGCGACTTCGCCCCGTCACCGGGTCGCATCGCGCGGCTCGGGCTCCCGGCGGGACCCGGCATCCGGGTCGACACCGGTGTCAGCGAGGGCGACGTCATCCCGGGCGACTTCGACTCGATGGTCGCCAAGATCATCGCCTACGGCAAGGACCGCGACGAGGCGCTGGGCAGGCTGCGCCGGGCCATGGCGCAGACCACGCTGATCATCGAGGGCGGCGCGAGCAACAAGAGCTTCGTGCTCGACCTGCTCGACCAGCCGGAGGTGATCGACGGCAGCGCGGACACCGGCTGGATCGACCGCGTCCGCGGCGAGGGCAGGCTCGTCGCCCACCGGCACTCCGGCGTCGCGCTGGTCGCCGCCGCGATCGAGGTGTACGAGGAGGAGGAGCGCGCCGAGCGGCAGCGACTGCTGTCCACCGCGTTCGGCGGCCGCCCCCAGGTGCAGCACAAGAGCGGCCGGCCGCTGACGCTCAAGCTCGGCGGCGCCGGCTACCGGGTGCGCGTGGCCCGGGTCGGCGCGCACCGGTTCCGGGTCGGCGTGGAGGCGGGCGAGGACGTCCGCACCGCCGACGTGCGACTGGACCGCTACGACCGGTACCGCGGCCAGATCACCGTGAACGGCGCGCGGCACCGGCTGCTCATCGGCACGCACGGCCCGACCCACCTGGTCGAGGTCGACGGCGTGGCGCACCGGGTCAGCCGGGACGAGGGCGGCGTGGTCCGCTCCCCCGCGCCCGCGCTGGTCGTCGCGCGGCCGGTGGAGGTCGGCGCCGAGGTCGAGGCCGGCGCGCCGGTGCTGGTGCTCGAGAGCATGAAGATGGAGACGGTGCTCTGGGCGCCGTTCAAGGGCAGGCTCAAGGAAATCCTGGTCACCGTCGGCAGCCAGGTCGAGGCCGGCACGCCGCTGCTGCGCCTGGAACCGATCGCGGAGGCCGACGGCGAGGTCGCGCGGCCGCGGCCGTCGGTCGAGCTGGACCTGCCCGCCGCGCCGGCGCAGGTGTCCTCGTGGGACCGCGCCACCCGCGGCCTGGAGGACCTGCGCAGCCTGCTGCTGGGCTTCGACGTCGACCCGCACGACGAGGGCCGGGTGCTCGAGGACTACCTGGCCGTGCGCCGGGCGGAGGCCGAGGCGGGCCACCGGCCGCTGGAGGCCGAGATCGGCCTGGTCGAGGTGTTCGCCGACCTCGCCGAGCTGAGCCGCAACCGGCCCGCGGGCGGTGACCTCGTCGCCGGCGACGTGCACAGCGCGCGCGAGTACTTCCACACCTACCTGCAAAGCCTCGACGTCGAGCGCGCCGGGTTGTCCGAGGGCTTCCAGGCCAAACTCGCCAAGGCGCTGCGCAACTACGGCGTCGCCGACCTGGAGCGCTCGCCGGAGCTCGAGGCCGCGGTGTTCCGGATCTTCCTGGCCCAGCAGCGCGCCGCCGCGGACGCCGCGGTCGTCACCGCGCTGCTCAGCTCGTGGCTGCGGGAACTGCCGCCGGACGAGACGCTGCGCGAGCCCGCCGGTCTCGCGCTGGAGCGGCTGGTGGCCGCGACGCAGGTCCGCTTCCCCGCGGTCGCCGACCTGGCGCGCGGCGTGGTGTTCGCCTGGTTCGCGCAACCGCTGCTGCGCCGCAACCGGGCCCGGGTCTACGCCGACGTCCGCAAGCACCTGCGCCACCTCGACCTGCACCCGGACGCGGCCGACCGCGCCGAGCGGGTCGCCGAGATGGTGGGCAGCACCGAGCCGCTGGTCCGGCTGCTCGGCCAGCGCCTGCTGCGCGACAACGTGGACAACGCGGTCGTGCTGGAGGTGCTGACCCGGCGGTACTACGGCAACAAGGGCCTGGCCGGTGTCCGCACCAGCCCGGTGGCCGGCTGCACGTTCGTGGTCGCCGACCGGGCCGACTCGCGGCTGGTGTCCACCGCGGTGCGCTTCGACGCGCTCGGTGACGCGCTGCGCGGGTTGGCCGAGCTGGCCGCCGGCGGCACGGCCGTGGACGCGGACGTCTACCTCGCCTGGGAGGAGCAGCCGGCGGAGTCCGCCGCCGCGGCCGCCGCCCTGCACGAGGTCGTCGCCGCGCACCCGCTGCCGAGCCAGGTCCGCAGGCTCACCACGACGGTCGCGGGCAGCCGCGGCGCGGTGATGCACCACCACTTCACGTTCCGCCCGTCGACCAGCGGCATGGTCGAGGAGCGGCTGATCCGCGGCCTGCACCCCTACATCGCGCAGCGGATGCAGATGGAGCGGCTGCGCAACTTCGACCTGACCCGGGTGCCGTCGTCGGACGAGGACGTGTACCTCTTCCACTGCGTGGCGCGCGGGAACCCGTCGGATGAGCGGCTGGTGGCGTTCGCGCAGGTCCGCGACCTGACCGAACTGCGGGAGCAGGACGGCCGGTTGGTCGCGCTGCCCACCGCGGAGGACACCGTCGCGGCGTGCCTGGACTCGATCCGCCGCGCGCAGGCCGCCCGGCCGTCGCGCAAGCGGGTCGCCACCAACCGGATCGTGGTCTACATCTGGCCGCCGGCCGAGATCACCCGCGCGGAGCTGGACGGGCTCGCCAAGCGGATCCTGCCGACGACCGCGGGCGCCGGGCTGGAGGAGATCCTGTTCATCGCGCGTCGGCGTGACGCGAACACCGGCGAGCTGGCCAAGACCGCCGTGCGGATCCGCTTCAACCCCGCGGGCGACACCGAGTTGTCCGTGGGCGAGCCGAGCGACGAGCCGGTCGAGCCGCTGGACGACTACCGCCAGAAGGTGCTGCGGGCGGCGGGCCGGAACACGGTCTACCCGTACGAGCTGACCGGCGTGCTGGGCGAGTTCGTCGAGCACGACCTGGACGAGGCGCACGCGCTGGTGCCCGTGGACCGGCCGAAGGGGCGCAACTCGGCGGCGATCGTCGCCGGTGTGGTCACCACGCCGACCAGGCGGCACCCGCAGGGCGTCACCCGCGTGGTGATCCTGGGCGACCCGACGAAGTCGCTGGGCGCGCTGTCGGAGCCGGAGTGCCGGCGGGTGATCGCGGCGCTGGACCTGGCCGAGCGGATGCGGGTACCGCTGGAGTGGTTCGCGCTGTCCTCGGGCGCGCGGATCTCGATGGCCTCGGGCACCGAGAACATGGACTGGGTCGCGGCCGCGCTCAAGCGGATCGTGGAGTTCACCCAGGACGGCGGCGAGATCAACATCGTGGTCGCGGGCATCACCGTCGGCGCGCAGCCGTACTGGAACGCCGAGGCCACGATGCTCATGCACACCAAGGGAATCCTGGTGATGACGCCGGACTCGACCATGGTGCTGACGGGCAAGCAGGCGCTCGACTTCTCCGGCGGCGTGTCGGCCGAGGACAACTTCGGCATCGGCGGCTACGACCGGGTCATGGGCCCGAACGGCCAGGCGCAGTACTGGGCGCCGGACCTGCTCGGCGCGCGTGACGTGCTGATGGCGCACTACGACCACACCTACGTCGCGCCGGGCGAGGCCGCGCCGCGCCGGGCGAGGACGAACGACCCGGTCGACCGGGACGTCTCGTCGTTCCCGCACGCGGTGGCGGGCAGCGACTTCACCACGGTCGGCGAGATCTTCTCGGTCGAGCACAACCCGGACCGCAAGAAGGCGTTCGACATCCGCACGGTGATGCGCGCGCTGGCCGACCAGGACCACCCGGTGCTGGAGCGCTGGGCGGGCATGGCCGACGCGGACACCGCCGTGGTGCAGGACGTCCACCTCGGCGGGTGGCCGGTGTGCCTGGTGGGCATCGAGTCCCGGCCGGTGCCGCGGCGCGGGTTCCCGCCCACCGACGGCCCGGACACCTACACCGGCGGCACGCTGTTCCCCCGTTCGTCCAAGAAGGTCGCGCGGGCGATCAACTCGGCGAGCGGCAACCGGCCGCTGGTGGTGCTGGCCAACCTGTCCGGCTTCGACGGCTCGCCGGAGTCGATGCGGAAGCTACAGCTGGAGTACGGCGCCGAGATCGGTCGCGCGGTGGTGAACTTCCGGGGCCCGATCGTGTTCTGCGTGATCTCCCGGTACCACGGCGGCGCGTTCGTCGTGTTCTCCAAGGCGCTCAACCCGTCGATGACGGTGCTGGCGCTGGAGGGCTCGTTCGCCTCGGTGCTCGGCGGCGCGCCCGCCGCGGCCGTGGTGTTCTCGGCCGACGTCGACAGCCGCACCGCGGCCGACCCGCGGGTGAAGGAGCAGGAGTCCCGCGTGGCGGCGGCCACCGGCACCGACCGCGCCGCGCTGACCGCGGAGCTGGACGAGCTGCGCGCCGCGGTCCGCGCGGACAAACTGGGCGAGGTGGCGGCGGAGTTCGACCGGGTCCACGACATCCGCCGCGCGGTGGAGGTCGGCTCGGTGGACGCGGTGATCAGCACCGCCGACCTCCGACCGCGCATCGTGGAGGTCATCGAGTCGCACGGGCGCTGACGCGCGAGTAACGCACAACGCCCCCTCCCGGGTTCGGGAGGGGGCGTTGTGCGTGGCGGGGACGGCGGTGCGCAAACTCCTTGCGGGGCAAGGGTTGTCGGGCCGGAGCAGGGGCGCGGACGCGGTGGCGCGAGGGCACACCGCAGCGCACTCACCCGAACGCACGGCGACGTGCCCGACTCACGCCCCCGCGAAGGCACCCGCCCAGCCCCGCCCGAAGACACCACGCCGGCATCCCGGTGCGGGACCGCGGACGCGGGGGCAGCACCCTCGCCCGAACGCACGGCGATGGGCACAGCTCCCGCGCTCGAAGGCACACGCTCAGGCGCCCTCACCCGGAGGCACCGCGTCAGGCAGGCCGGCGCAGGGGCGCGAAAACACACCGCAGCGCACTCGCCCGAACCCACGCGACGTGCCCGACTCACGCCCGCGAAGGCACACGCTCAGGCCCGCCCCCGCCCGGAGGCACCGTGTCGGGGCGGGAGCGCGGTCCGCGCGCGCGTCGCCTCGCGGCCGAACCCGAGATCCGCGCGCCGGCGGACAAGTCCTCGCTCTCCCGCGGTCAGCGGGTGAAAACCGTGATCGCGCTCGGCGTCACGAACCACAGGGCGTCCTTCGCCAGCACCGCGCTGCCGAAGAGGCACGCGTTGTAGGCCGGCTTCGGCTTGTCGCACTCCTCGGGCACGATCGAGGACGTGCCGGTCGCGGTGTCCACGACCTCGGCCAGGCCGTCCACGACCACGGCGGCCTCGGTGCCGTAGGTCGACAGGCTGTCGATGGAGGCGGTCGGCTTCGCGCGGCCGTCGGCGAAGAGCCTGGTGAACTCCAGGGGTGTCGCGGCGCCCTTCGACGGGTCGACCAGCCACAGCTTGCCCTGGTGCGCGAACACCGCCTTGTCGCCCACCGTCGCCGGTCCGGCGATCACGCCGTCCGCCTTGACGTCGATCGGGCGCACCGAGTCCTTCGCCGGGTCGAACGCCAGCAGGTGGTCGTACTCGGGCGGCGCGGTGAGCGGTGTGGTCTTGGCGACGACGCCGTACCAGATCAGACCCGCCGCCGCGCCCAGGACGCGGTGGTCGAGCGTCGCGCCCGCCGGCACCTCCGGGCCGCTCGGGTCGGTCAGCGGCCAGTTGCGCAGCGGCACCGCGTCGGCCGTGTCGAGCTCGAAGAGGGTGTCGCCGACGAGCGCGTAGGCGAACTCGCCGTCCGGCTCGGACACCGGCTTGCCCGGCTTGACCTCCGCGTCGGTCGAGGGCAGCTGCCGGTACGCGGACACCGCGCCGGTCGCCCGGTCGACGCCCTGGAGGTTGCCCGCGCCGGTGTCGAGGAACACCGCGTGCGCCGACGAGGCGATGGCGTTGACGTTGTCCGCCGCGGCGAGCGCCCTGGCCGCGACGGTGATCGTCTTCTTCAGCGCGTGCGAGCCCAGGTCGAACACGTGCACCACGGACGCGCCCTTGGTGGTCGCCGACACCCACAGCTCGTCGCCGATCCGCTGGGCGCGCCCGAAGCTGGTGTCCTCGAGCTTGATCTCCGGCGACCGGGTCCACTTCGCCGACGCGGCACGCCCCGAGGACGTCGCGGCGGACGCCGGGGTCGGCTGCGCGCCGGTCGTTCCCCCGGCCTCGGTCGGCGCGCCGCCGCACGCGGCGGTCAGTGCGCCGACGAGGGCGATGGCGAGCACGGACCGGCCCCGGATGTGTGTGGCGGCCATTCGGCGTTACCTCCCGCGAGGGCGCGCGGTGGCCGGCGCGCCCCATGATCGACGTCTCGCAAGAGGACGTCGCGGTCGGGCGGTCCGCCGCTACGCGGTTCGGGCGCCGTTATTCCATCGTGTCCGAAATGACCGGCACCTCCCGAGGTCAGGTCAGGTAGTACCCGCCGGTCGTGCGCGGCGTGGTGCTGTCCGCCGTGCCGTCGTGCACCGCGCGCCAGTAGCCCGACGCGGGCTCGGTCACGGTGACGAAGTAGTGGAAGAGCCCGGAGAGCAGCGGGTAGACGGTCGGCGACGAGCGGTGCTGCCAGGTCACGCCGTCCGGGGAGAACTCGATCCGGACGGTCAGCGGCTCCGGCGGGAGGATCTTGCTCCCGATGAACAGGGTGCCGGTCGACCGCACGACGCCGGCCGCGTCCCGGCTCGGCGCCGACAGCGACAGGCTCAGGTCCTGGCGCACGCCCAGCCTGGTCGTGACCACCTGCGCGCCGCCGCCGGAGATCCGCCAGTAGCCGGTGCGGTACGGGGTGACGGTCAGGGTGTAGTGGCCGCCGGCGTCCGCGCTCGTGTTCGCGCCGCCGCCCCAGATGTCGGTGCACGCGGGGTTCAGGCACAGGTCGCCGTGCACGCCCGCGCCGCCGACGCCGGTCCACACCCCCGGCGAGGTCTCCTCGGTGACCTCGCCGGAGATGGTGGTGCTCTGCTGGGGGTCCACGGCCGCGACGGCGGGAGTGGCGGTGATCTGCCGGGTCAGCGGGAGGGCTTGGACGGGTGTCGCGGTGGCCGCCACGAGGGCGAGCGCGGCGACGAGGGAGCGGATCATGCGGGTACCTGCCTCCGGTCGGGGAACGCTGTGTCCCGCACGCTCTGTCGGGGCGCGCGCGCAGTGCGTTACCCACCGCTCACCCGGCTGAACCCGTTGCGGCACAAGCACTACAGCGTTTCCAGGAGGTGGAGCACGAGCGCGTCGGCGGCCCGGCGCACGAAGCCCGGCCACGCCGGCACGACCCCGGTCCTGGGAAACTCGAGGCATGGAATTCAGGCTGTTGGGGGACATCTCGGCCTGGCACGACGGTGATCAGGTCGAGCTGGGTCACGCGCGACAACGGGGTGTGCTGGCCGCGCTGCTGGTCGACGTCGAGCCGGTGCCGTTGGACCGGTTGGTGGCCCGGGTGTGGGGCGACGACGCGCCGCTGGGCGTGCGCACGACCCTGTACGGCTACGTGCACCAGTTGCGCCGGGCGCTCGCGCCGACGACCGCGACGATCGTCCGCCGGTCCGGTGGCTACGCGGTCACCGTCGACCCGTCCGACGTCGACCTGCACCGCTTCACCGACCTGCTGGCCCGGGCCCGCGACCTGCGGGGCGACGAGCGCTCGCTGGCCCTGGTCGACGAGGCGCTGGGGCTGTGGCGCGGCGAGCCGTGCGCGGGCGTGGAGTCGGCGTGGTTCAGCGGGGTGCGCGCCGGGCTGGAACGGCAGCACCTGGCCGCGGTGCTGGACCGCAACGACATCGCGCTGCGCCGCGGCGAGCACCACGAACTGCTCACCGACCTGGCGGCGCTCGTCCACCGGTACCCGTTGGACGAGCGCGTGGCCGCCCAGTTCATGCTCGCCGCCTACCGGGGCGGACGCCAGGCGGACGCGTTGACCTGCTACGACCGGCTGCTCAAGCGGCTGGCGGACGAACTGGGCGCCGATCCCGGGCCCGAGGCGCGCCTGCTGCACGAGCGGATCCTGCGCGCGGACCCCGTGCTGACCCCGACCGATCGCGCGCCGCGCCAACTGCCCGCGCCGCCGACGGCGTTCCTCGGTCGCGAGCGCGAACTCGCCAGGCTGGACGAGGCGCTGACCCGGCGCGGCACCGTGGTGATCTCGGCGATCGACGGCACCGGCGGCATCGGCAAGACCTGGCTCGCGCTGCGCTGGGCGCACGACCACGCCGAGGAGTTCACCGACGGCCACCTGTACGCGGACCTGCGCGGGTTCGACCCGACCGACGAGCCGACGCCGCCCTCTGTGGTGCTCAAGGGTTTCCTCGACACGCTGGGCGTGCCGGCCGCGTCGGTGCCCGCCGGTCTGGACGCGCAGTCCGGGCTGTTCCGCACGCTGCTCGCGGAGCGGCGGATGCTGGTGCTGCTGGACAACGCGGCCGACTCCGCCCAGGTCGTGCCGCTGCTGCCGGCGGGCGAGTCGGTGGTGCTGGTGACCAGCCGCAGGCGGCTGTCCGGGCTCGTCACCGGCCACGGCGCGACCGCGCTGGAACTCGACGTGCTGGACGAGGACACCGCGCGGGCCCTGCTCGCGAGGCACCTCGGCGCGGAGCGACTGGCCGCCGAGCCCGAGGCCGCCGACCGCGTGCTGCGGCACTGCGCCGGTCTCCCGCTGGCCATCGGCATCGCCGCCGCGCGGGCGGGCGCCGAGCCGACGCACCCGCTGGCCGCGCTCGCCGACGAACTGGACGACGACGCGTCGCGCCTGGACGCGTTCGACGCGGGCGAGCTGACCACGAACCTGCGCGCGGTGCTGTCCCTGTCGCTGCGCGCGCTCTCGCCCCGGGCGGTGACCCTGCTGGGGTTGCTGGGAATCGCGCCGGGCCCGGACATCGGCCTCGCGGCGGCCACCGCGCTCGCCGGACGGGGAGCCCGCGCGACGCTCACCGAGTTGGAGAACGCGCGGCTGGTCCGGCAGCACACCCCCGGCCGGTACCGGATGCACGACCTGGTCCGGTTGTACGCGGCGGAACTCGGCGCGCTCGACCCGGGCCGGTCCGTCGCCGGACGCCGGCTCGTGGACCACCACCTGCGCACCGCCTTCGACGCGGACCGGCTCGTGCACCCGCACCGCCCGCCGATCGTGCTGTGGCCCGAGGTCGAGGGCAGCCGTCCCGCGTCGATCGCCGACGAGGAGGCCGCCTGGGAGTGGTTCACCGTCGAGCACCAGAACAACCTGGGCGTCGTGCAGCGGCTCGCGGCCGGCACCGACGCGGCGTGGCAGCTCGCGTGGTGCCTGGACAACTTCCACACCCTGCGCGGGCACGCGAACGACGCGATCCGGGTGTGGGAGGTGGGGTTGGCCGCCGCGCTGCTGCGGGACGACGTGGAGGTGCGGCTGCTCGCGCACCGCGGGCTCGGGCGCGCCCAGGCGGTGGCCGGTCCGCTGGACGACGCGCTGCGCAACCTGGAGGAGGCGCTGGCACTGGCGCGGCGGTCCGGTGACGACGTCGCGGTCGGGCGGGTGCACCTGATCTTCGCCGTGGCGTGGGAACTGCGCCAGGACGCGGCGCGCGCCCTCCCGCACGCGGTGCGGGCGCTGGAGGTGTACCGGGGTGTCGGCGAGCCGCCGTGGGTGGTGGAGGCGCTGACCGCGGTGGCGATGCACGAGACGAGTCTCGGCGAGCACGAGCGGGCGCGGGCGCACGCGGCCGAGGCGCTGGCACTGGCCCGCGAGCACCGCATCCGGCGGGGCGAGGCGGGCGCGGTGCGCGCGCTGGCCCGGGTGGCGCACCGGACGGGCGAGCACGCCGAGGCGCTGGGGCACTACGAGGAGGCGATCGCGCTGCACCGGGTCGAGGGCAACGCGTTCGCCGTGGTGGACCTGCTGGAGGGCGTCGGCGACCTGCACGTCGACGGAGGTCGGCCGGAGCTCGCCCGGCAGGCGTGGCAGCAGGCCCTCGACCTGTGCCACGACCAGTGCCGCGCCACGGACGTCGACCGGATCCAGGCTCGGCTGGCGGATCCAAGAAGTACCCAAGAAACCCCGCCGGCGGACCCGGCACAGTGATCTTGCACGGCGGTGGGCGGGTGGACGGGGCTTGATCGAGGGGGGTCCCCGTCCAACCGCCCCCACTCCGGCGGAGTCGGCGCACACCCCAGGAACGCGCGCCTCTCCCAGTTCCGCCGGAGGCGCCGGTGGCGGGTGGTCGGCAGGTCGCGTCGGACGACCTGCCGACCTGCCGACCTGCCGGCCGCCGGGTCGCCGGTCATCCGGGCAGCATGGCGCGGCGACCGGGCGCGGCCGAGGACTGCGCCGTCATGCCGCCGTCCACCACGAGCAACTGGCCGGTGAGGTACCGGGACTCGTCGGAGGCCAGGAACACCATCGTGTGGCCGATGTCCTCGGGCGAGCCGAGGTAGGGCAGGGCGTTGCCCGCCTTGAGCGACTCGACGACCGACTCCGGCAGGTTGTCCTCCAGCGCGGGCGTCAGCACGGCGCCGGGCGCGATCGCGTTGCAGCGCACGCGCTGCGGGCCGTACTGGACGGCGATCGACTTGGTCAGGCTCACCACCGCCGCCTTCACCGCGCCGTAGGACGTCTGGGTCACGTCGCCCACCAGCGCGGCGACCGAGGCGGTGTTGACGATCGATCCGCCGCCGGCCCGGATCAGGTGCGGCATCGCGTGCCGGGCGCCGTAGAGGGTGCTGCGCAGGTTGAGCGACACGGCCCGGTCGAACTCGGCCAGGTCCATCCGCAGCAGGTCGAGGTCCGTGCGCGGGTTCGTGCCGCCGACGTGGTTGCACAGCACGTGCAGCCCGCCGAACTCGGCCACCGCCGCGGCGATCAGGTCGGCCACGGAGGCCTCGTCGGTGACGTCGACCGTGACCGGCAGCGCGGTGCCGCCCGCCTCCGCCACCAGTCGCGCGGTCTCCTTCGCGCCCTCGGCGTCGAAGTCGGCCACGACGACCCGTGCGCCCTCCCCGCTCATCAACCGGGCGGCGGCCCGGCCGATCCCGCTGCCCGCGCCGGTGATCACGGCCACTTTGCCCGCGAGGCGTCCCATCGTCGGTGTCCCTTCGTCGTGGCCGCGCGGCGCGGCCGACCGATGTGCATCATGCACACGATGTGTATAGTACACTTCCCTGGACGCCGACCGGACGGAAGGGAACCGCCGCATGAGCGACCGCGAGGACCGGGTGGGCGACCTGGAGCGGGAGTTGACCTGGCTGTCCCGGCACTTCGTCGCCTCGCGCGGCCCGCGCGCCGGCCAAACCCTGGACCGCTCCGCCTACGTCCTGCTCACCCGGCTGGAGATCGGCGAGCCGTTGACGCTCAAGGAACTCGCGCACACGTTCCAGGTCGACATCTCCACCATCAACCGCCAGGTCGGCGCGATGCTCCGCAACGGGCTGGTGGAGCGCATCCCCGACCCGGACGGCGGCATGGCCCGCAAGTTCCGCCCCACCGCGCTGGGCTTGGACCGGCTGGACGCGGACCGCGCCATCAGCCGCGCCGGCGCCGACCGGCTGATCGAGATCGCCGGGTGGGACGACGAGCGCACCGGCGAGTTCCTGACCCTGCTGACCGAGTTCAACCAGAGCATCGAGCAGCTGGAGGGCTTGACCTGGTCCCGCGCCCGGCACCCACCGGACTGACGCCCTCAGCGGACGAACCGGACCTGCGGGTAGCGCGGCGAGGGGCGCCCGAGCAGGTGGCCGTCGACCTGGCGCAGGTGCAGGTCGAAGAACGCCCGGACGTAGTCGCGTTGCGCGGTGATCGCGCGGTCCGGCGCGAGGGTGCCGATCGCACCGGTCACCTGCTCGGGCGTCAGGCCCAGCACGGGCGCGGCCTGGGGCAGCAGCGTCTCCAGGTCGGTGAACGAGATGTGGGTGGAGCCGGTGAGGGCGAGTTCGCGCTTCCAGCCGCGCTGACTCGTCCAGAACGCGTCCCAGCTCGGGTCCTCCCCGGCCGACCCGGGGTCGCTGCCGAACAGCAGGAACGGGCGGTCGGTGCCCGCCGTGACGGGCGCCAGGAGGCTGCCGTCCAGGTTGACGCCCGCCCGCAGCCGGCGGTCGACGCGCAACGCGGCCGCGGCCGTGGCGCCGCCCAGGGAGTGGCCGAGCACGCCGACCCGGGTCAGGTCGAACGCGCGGGTGAGCGTGGCGGGCAGGGGTTGCCGGTCGGCGTCGGGGTTGTGCCCCGCGTCGAGCGCGGCGAGCCGGTCCAGCACGAACCGGGTGTCCGCGGTGCGCACCGCGAGGGCCTTGGCGATCAGGGCGTCGTCGATCTCGCCGGTGAGCGCGAAGGTTTCCACCCGGCCGCCGGGGAACTCGACCTGGTCCGCGTCGTAGGTGTGGTCGACGGCCGCGACCAGGTAGCCGTGGCTCGCCAACTCCTCGACCAGGGCCGTGCCGACGCTGCGGTCGCTGCGCAACCCCGGCGAGTACAGCAGGACCGACCGGCCGCACCGGCCCCGGTCCACCGGCGCGGCCTGGCGGGCGTGCGTGACGGGCAGCAGCAGGACGCCGGGCGGGATGCCCTGGCCCTGCTCGAACAGCGCGGCGGCGCCGGGTGACATCCACGGCGCGAGCGGGTGGGCGTCGCCGGGGCGCGCCGGGTACCAGAGCTGGACCACGAGTTCCCTGGTCGGGCGGGACGGCCGCCAGGGGTCGGTGCGGGAGGAGTCGACCAGGTGCAGCGACACCGTGCCCACGGGGTGCGGACCGGTCGGCGCGGGCAGGGTCAGTCGCGGCGGGCCGGCCGGCGAGGCCGCGGCGGGGCGCGCGACGGCCGGCGCGGTGGAAGTGACGGCGGTGGTGACGGCGGTGGCCGCGGCGGCGGCGAGCAGCGTTCGGCGACGGAGCAGGTTCTCGTTCGGCATGGGCGAAAATGTAAGGTTCACCTTCCATCCAGTCAAGGTCGCTTGACACTGTGGAAGGGACGGCTTACCTTTTGCCACATGGCACACGAGGCACGGCAAGATCAAGTCACCCGGGCGGCCCGCCGCGCCGTGCTCATCGACGGCATCCCGGTGTCGACGCTGGGCGTGGTCGCGCTGGCCCTGGGCAGCAACCCCGACCAGAGCACCGCGCAGAAGGCCTGGTGGATCGCGATCACCACCGCGTTCGCCCTGGCGGTGGTGTGGGTGCTGGTGCGGGCGTTCCGGCGCGCGGACGAGTACCTGCGCAAGGTCCAGCTGGAGAGCATGGCGATCGCGTTCGCCGCGGTCCTCGTCGGACTCCAGGTGGCCACCCTGCTGGACGCCGCCGGCATTGTCGCGCTGCACCAGTTGGCGCAGCTGATCCTGCTCGGCGGTGTCGCGATCTGGTTGTCGATCGCGGACCTGCGCACCCGCTTCCACCGCTGAGGGGGGATCACGTGCACAACCGGCTACGCGAGCTGCGCGCGGCCCGTCGGTGGAGCCAGGCCGACCTGGCCGACCGGTGTCAGGTCTCGCGGCAGGCCATCAACGCCGTCGAGACCGGGCGGTACGACCCCAGCCTGCCCCTGGCGTTCGCCCTCGCCGACGCGTTCGGCCTGACCATCGAGGAGATCTTCCGCCCCGACCGGGCGGAGGCCGCGGAACCGCCGGGGTGACGGTTCCGCGGTGCCGACCGTCCCTTGTGGACGGTCAGGTGGTCACCGCTGGTAGAACTTGTAGTAGTAGCCGCCCGAAGTCCCGTAGCGGTAGCACGAATGCCCCGTCGGCAGCACCGGGACGCCCCGGTTGTCGATCTTCGCGGCCACGCAGTCCGCCTCGGAGTCGTACGTGCCGGCCACCAGCCACTGGCCCAGCGCTCCCGCCTCGGCCGTGCCGCCGAACAGCAGCGCACCGACCGCGGCCAGCGCGACCACACCCGCCCGTCGTCCCATCGGACCCCCGTCTCGTCTGCCGATGATCCGACCGTAGAACCCTTGGCACGCCGACGAAAGCGACCGTTCGGCGGCGGGCCGGGCCTCGTCTTGCCGACCGGGCGCGCGGCCAGCAGCATGGAGGACGCCCGCGAGGCGCCGTCGGTCGAGGAGAGTGGCCATGCCGTTCGGACGAGTCCTGCTGATCGGGCTGAACCCCGCGCTGATCCCGGGGTGGGACCCCGAGCCGGTCCTGGCCGCGCTGGCCCGTGGTCGGGACCGGTTCCGCGAGCGCGGGATCGAGTTCGACGAGTGCCTGGTGCCGTTGGACGAGCACACCGAGGGCACCATCGCCGACGCGCTGGTCGCCGCCGACTACGCCTGCGTGGTGATCGGCGGCGGCATCCGCAAGACCGAGGAATTGCTGGAGTTGTTCGAGAAGGTGGTCAACCTGGTCCGGCTGCACGCGCCGGGCGCGGCCATCGCGTTCAACACCACGCCCGACGACACCGCCGACGCCGCGTTGCGCTGGTTGCGCCGAGGCGCTCAGAGGTAGCTGGGGCGCGGCGGGTAGCCGTCGAACGGGCCGGCGGTGCTCTCGTACACCGGCACGGGGCCCGGCGTGGTCAGGTCGTACCCCGCCGCCTGCAACGCCCGCAGCGCGGCGGTGCCGTCGGTTTCGCCGGACCACCAGGGCACCGGCGTCCACGGGTGGTACTCCCAGGTGGTTCGCCGGTCCCGGCTGCTGCTGCCGCCGTACCGGCGCAGGAGCACCCCGTCGCTGCGCACCAGCACCTGGCCGGTGACCCAGCTGTGCTCGGTGTCGGCCACGAACTCCCAGTGCGCGACGACCTCGGTCCCGTTCGGCAGCACGTCCACCGGTGGAGCCTACCCGCGCCGGAACCTGTGACCGGTAGGGCGAGCGCCGCCCGCACGATGGCACCACGACAGCACGACCGAGAGGTGGGGCCACGATGTTCAAGAAGTTCCGCGACCAGGTCGACGCCGCGACGAAGCAGGCGACCGCCCGGGGTGAGCAGGAGTTCCACCAGCACGCCGCCCGGTTCCGGCAGGAGGCGGCGCGCCAGGGCTACGACATCCGGCCGCAGCTGCCGACCGAGGCGATGGCGGCGCAGGCGTTCGGCGCCGACCCCGATCTGGCGGCGTTCCTCGCGCTGCCCGCCGAGGAGCAGTTGCGGCTCCAGGCCGTGGCGAACGCCTACGGCCAGGAGTTGCGCCGGCTGCACGAGACCGGCCACCCGGCCACCGCCGTGATCCGCACCCTCGACCCGACCGGCGTCGCGGTGGCGGGACTGCGGCAGTACACCTCGCTGCTGGACGTCACGCGGGCCGACGGCGCGACCTACCAGACCACGGTGGCGCACATGGTGCCGACGATGACGTACTCCCAGTACGCGCCGGGAACGCGGCACGAGGTCCGGATCGACCCCGCGAACCCGGCCGTGGTGGGGGTGTTCGGCCTCGTCGGCTGACGCCGGCAGGATCTGCGGGGTGGACGGCGAATCGACGGCCCGCTTCGCCGTCGGCGACGGGTACGCGGTGTACCGGGGTCCGGTCGAGGACAGCGCGTTCCACCGGCACGCCGCCTTCCAGGTGGCGATCGCGGTGCGGGGCGAGGTCACGCTGGTGGACGCGGCGGGCACGCACCGCGCGCCGGTGCTCGTCGTGCCGCCGATGGCCCGGCACCGGATGCTCGGCACGCCGGAGTTGGTGACGTACTTCGTGGAGCCGCACTGCGCGTTCGCGGACCGGTTGCGCGGGCACGGCGGCGGGATCACCGCCGTGCCGGGGTTGCGCGGCCTGCGCGAGGAGGACCTGCGGGCGGGCACGTCCACCACCCTGGACCCGCGCCTCGTGGCGGCGCTGGACGCGCTGAGGGACGCCTCGCCGATGCCCACCGTGGCCGCCCTGGTGGGCCTCTCGCCGCAACGCCTGCGCGCCCTGGCCCGCGACCAACTGGGCATGCCCCTGCCCCGCTGGCGCCTGTGGTCCCGCCTGCGCCACGCGGCACAGGCCCTGGGCGCGGGCGAGTCCCCCGCCGAGGCCGCGATCACCGCCGGTTTCGCCGACCAGGCCCACCTGACCCGGCGGATGCGGGAGATGATCGGCCTGACGCCGGCCGCGGTGCTGCCCGTGCTGCGCGCCGGCCGGACCGCGCCGACCCGGCCCTGACGCGCGCACTTGGGGCCGCGACGGCCACGGCGGACCTTCGGGTGGCAGGCGACGAGCCGACCTCGACGCGAGCGGCCGGTGCCGCGACGGCACGGCGGACGCCCGGTGAGCCCGATCCGACGCGAACCGCCGGGTAGGGCGCTCCCCCAGCCGATCGAGGAAGCGGCTCGGAGTGTGGCTGCCCGCCGAAGGGCGAGGCTGACCCCCGGAGACCCGCCCGGCGCGCGGCCGCCCCGATTCCGTCCGCCACCCCGGGCCTCCGGACGAGGGCCGGGTCCACCGGATCCCCGCCCGGTCTCGGCACCGCGCCCACCCCTCGGGGCGCGGGACCGGGCCGGTGTCGTCGTGCGGCTCGCGTCCCGGGTCAGTCGCGGCGGCCCGTGTAGATCGAGATCGAGCCGGTGGGGGTCGCGACCACCTCGGCCTCGCGGACGCCGGTGAAGCCGGCCTCGGCGATCAGACCGGGCAGGGCGCCGTCGGCGTTGGGCCGGGTGTCCTCCTTGCCGTCCGCCCACTGCACCACCCGGAACGCCAGGCGCATCGAGCGGGTGCGCTGGCGGCCGAAGTCGGCGATCACCAACCGGCCGCCGGGGCGCAGCACGGCGTGCGTCGCCGCGAGCACCGACCGCTTCACCGAGATCGGGCACTGGTGCAGCACCAGGCTGGACACGACCGTGTCGGCCGGGTGCCCGACCTTCGCCGCCAGGTCGTCGCCGAGGCCGACCTCCCAGCGGATCGCCGCGCCCGCCGCGCCGGCCTTGCGCTCGGCCACCGCCAGCACCTCGGGGTCCGGGTCGACGCCGACGATCCGCGCGGTCGGCTCCAGCCTGGCCAGCAGCACGGCGAGCGAACCCGTGCCGCACCCCACGTCCACGATCAGGTCGTCGGGGCGCGGCGCCACGTACGCCGCCGTCAGCGTGCGCCACAGCCGTTCGCGGGTCAGCGAGATCACGGTGTCGTAGAACCGGGTGGGCGCGAAGCGGCCCAGGGCGGGGGTGAAGGTGTCCATGCCGCGAGTCTCGACCCCCGCGCCGCGCCCGGTCTTGAACGAATCGCTCACCGTCCACAGTGGACTCGTCAGAGGTACCCGAACACCGGCGGGAACACCAGCGCCACCACCCACGCCCAGCCCGCGAACACCGGGAGGTACCCGATCTGCCAGCGCTCCACCACCGCGAACGGCGCGCGCCGGGTCACCAGCCGGAACACCAGCCAGGCCGACCAGGCGAGGTTGGCCAGCAGGAGCACGTTCTCCCCCAGCGCCGCGGCCTTGTTCGGCGTGGCGCCGAACTCGCTGATGCGACCGACGATCTGCCACAGCACCAGCACGTCGATGGCCAGCGCGCTGACCACCAGGGCGAGCTGCATCCGGTCGAACAGCACGGGCGGCCCGAGCGGGTCGCGCGCGGAGAGCGAGTAGAGCAGCAGCGCCAGCACCACGACCAGCAGCAGGTCGAACAGGATCAGCGCCTCGCGCTCCACGTCGATGCCCGAGCCCGCCACCCCGAAGGTGATCAGGAACGCCAGCAGCACCGCGGTGAACAGCGGGGTGAACAACCGGGTCAGCACCGGCGCGATGTTCTCCACCACGCTCTGCTTGGCCTCGACCAGCCACCCGGCCACCACCGAGGCCGCCGCCGCGCCGCACGGGACCAGCCACTGCGACACGAACGTCTCCGGCGGGAGCCCGATGGCCTCGAACGCGCCGAAGGTGAGGCCGGTCAGCACGCCGCCGCCCAGGCAGATCAGCACGAAGTAGACGAACCACTCGCCGGTGAACCGGACGAAGTCCATGCGCCGCCTGGCGGAACGCACGTCGTCGGACACGTAGGCCAGGCCGACCGCGAACCACAGCGCGATGGGCAGGTGGATCGTGGTCAGCACCAGCGACTGCGAGGTGGAGGCGAGCGGGTAGGCGTTGGCCGCCACCGCGCCGACCGCGAACAGCGCCACCAGCACGCCGATCACCGACCTCGACGCGCCGCGCCGCCACACCAGGAAGCCCGTCAGCCAGGGCAGCGCGAGCAGACCGACGTTCGGCGCGTAGAAGGCGCCGTCGTCGTGGAAGTTCAACCCGAACAGCGCGGGCAGCTTCATCGACACCGCCGCGCCGAGCGCGCACGCCACCATGGTGATCAGGTCGCGGCGCGACCGGGTGCCCGGCTCGGGACCGTCGGCGGTCAGCACCAGCTGCTTCCACAGCCGTTCGGAGTGCTCGCGGGCGAACTCGCGGGACAGGTCGTCCAGGCTGCCCATCCGCTTGACCGCCACCAGGAACGCCTCGTCGGCGTGCAGGCCCGCGGCCATCAGCTCCTCGACGGAACCCCGAAGGTGGTCCTCGAGCTCGTCCGCGTCGGCCTGGGCCAACTCGGGACGCCGCCGCACGTAGTCCCGCCACTGGGCGAACTGCCCCTCCAACCCGTCGTCGGTCATGCCGGGCCTCCCATCGGGATCGCGGTGAACGGCCGGGAGTCGCCCGGCCAGATCTCCCGCAGCGCCTGCACGACGGTGTCCCACTGGCGGCGCTGCTCGGCCAGTTCGGCCAGGCCGCCGGCGGTCACGCGGTAGTACTTGCGCCGCCGCTCCCCCGCCACCGCGCGCCAGTCGGACTCCACGTGGCCGAGCCGTTCCAGCCGGTGCAGCAACGGGTAGAGCAGCCCCTCGGTCCAGTCCAGCTCGCCGTCGGACAGCTCGTTGATGCGCCGCAGGATGGCGTAGCCGTAGCTGTCCCCGTCGGCCAGGATGCCCAGCACCATCGGCGTGGCCGACGCCGCCACGAGGTCTTTGGTGACCTTCACGAAACCCCCTATACCTAGTACTTCGAGGCATAGTAGTGCTAGGTGTCGCCGAACGGCAAGGAACCTCGGGCACCGCCACGATTTCCGTCAACTGACAACGGTTTCCCTTGCCGCTGCGGCCGTTAGCGTGGGTGCACCGACACTTCGGAGGCGGCATGTACCTCACCCGGGTTCGTCGCAGACGCCCGCTGGTCCTGATCACCGCGCTGTTCTCGGTCGCCGCGCTGGCCGCGGGCAACACGGGCGCGCTCGCCGCCCAGTCCGAGGAACACCCCTGGCAGTACGACCACTGGCCCCAGCAGCAGCCGTGGCAGCAGACCCGGGACACCGCGCGGGTCGCGGCGCAGGCGGGGTTCCCCGCACCGGTCGACCCGCAGAACTGGGTGAACCCGGACCACATGACCTGGGAGCAGGACTACCGGAAGGTGCCCGGCACCCACTGGTCCGACCCGGCGGTCAAGGGCTCGGTGCGCAACTTCAAGGGCGCGCTGGTCCTGCTGGACTATCCGAACCAGCCGTTCGTGGTGACCCAGCCGGCGCACTCCACCGTGTTCGGCAACCCCGGCACGCTCGTGCACGACGTGCCGCGCGCGAAGGTGGCGCAGTACTACCAGGAGTTCCTCAACAAGCCGAGCGCGCTCAACCACGGCCACACCGTGAACGAGTACTGGATGGAGGACTCCGGCGGGCGCTACGGCGTCGACCTGACCGGGTTCGGTCCGTACACCATGCCGGGCAAGGACCACGAGTACGGGATGGAGTTCCAGGACGGCACCGCGTGCCCGGCGGGCGACCACTGCGACCGCGACCTGCGCGTCGACGGCCGGTCCGCGTGGGTCGCCGCCGTGGGCGCGGAGGTGCCGAAGGGGTACGACTTCGTCTACTACCTGTCGGCGGGCCAGGACGAGTCCGGCACCTGGCAGGAGTTCGGCATGATGAAGTTCGCGGCCAAGGAGGACGTGACCGACCCGTTCGGCCCGCCCGACGAGACGCTGCCGAACTGGTCGAAGACCCGGTACGTCGACTGGACGTCGTGGGCGGCGGGCTCCTCGATGTGGCCCAACGCCGAGGACGGCTCGTCCACCCAGGCGGAGAGCTCCGGCCAGGGCGTGTACGCGCACGAGCTGAGCCACCTGCTCGGCATCGGCGACAACTACAACAACCCGTACGGCAAACCACCGCGCCGCGACTACAACGGGCCGTGGGACATGCTGTCCCGGGGTTCGTTCAACGGGCCGGGCGGTCCGCACTCCCGGTGGGTCATCCCGTCCACCGCGGGCGCGTCGATGGGCGCGCAGCACATGCTGCGCAACAAGATCAAGCTCGGCATCGTGGACGAGCGCAACGTGCTGCGGCTGTCCCGCGAGGCGCTGGCCGACTCCGGCGTGGTGGTCGCCAAGGTCACCGCGCGCGAGGTGCAGCCCGGCGCGAACGGGCTCACCGGCGTGAACATCGCGCTGGGCAAGGGGGATCTCTCCCCCGCGTGCGACCCGAAGACCGACCCGATGTGCGACGGCGGCGGCTACCAGAACTACACCGTCGAGGTCGTCGACCGGATGGGCTCGGACTCGTTCACCCCGGACGCCGGCGTGCTGCTGGCCAAGACCAAGGACGAGGACGACGCGCCGTTCGCCTGGGTGGTCGACGCCAACCCGCAGGACATCGGCATGACCGACTACGTGCTGCCGGACGGACGGAAGGTGCCCATCACCATCGGCGACTACCGGCAGCTCGCGGACGCGCTGTTCCACGCCGGCACGAACTCGGGCAGCGAGTACGAGTACGTGGACCGGGCCAACCGGCTGCACTTCTACGTGCTCGACGTGCGGCGCGACGCCAAGGGCGTGCTGTCGTACACGGTCGCCGTGCGCTCGCTCGACGGTTCGGGACCGCAGCAGCGCGGGGTGCGGCTCCTGCCCACCGCCGGCCGGGTCGGCTCGGACGGCGTGGCGACGTGCCGGTTCCCGTTGCTCAACACCGGTCGCGGCGGCGCGCCCGCCGGGCAGCACCCGGAGGACGTGTCGGCCTACCTGGGCAGCGACGTGTACCGGGTGTCGGCCACCGCGGAGGGTCGGGGCTGGACGGCGCAGGTGCCGAATACGTTGGCCACGGCCGAGTTCGGCCACCAGGTGCAGGTGCCGGTCCAGGTTCGGCGTGCCGGCGGCGCGCCGGTCGGGAAGATCACCCTGAAGGCCACCTCGGAGAGCAACCCCGCCAAGACCGCGACCGCCACGTGCACCGTGAGCGGCCGCTGACCCGGGCGGAAACTTCCACCCGACCGGTCCACCCGATCGCGGGACAGCGGCAGGCGCGACCCACCACCATGGGCGAACCCGCCGTGAGGCCCCTTCCGCGAGAGGACCGCCGTGGACCCGTCACCGCCCTCGGAACCGCAGCCGCACGACCCGGACGCGTCGTCACCGACCCCGTCGCCGGAACCACCGGTGACGACGCCACCGGAGCCGGTCTCCGTGCCGCCGCACCAGGACCCGGCCGACGAGACGGCGAGCCCGCCACCGGATCCGTTACCCGACCCCGAATCCGACACCTCGGACGTCCACGGCCCGGACGACGTCCACGGCTCCGAGGACGCGGGCGACCCCGACGAGGCGGTCGGCTCGGTCGGCTCGGTCGACTCGGACGACGAGGAGTGGGTGGACGAGGAGCCCGCCGAGTTGCGGGAGGTCGACCCGCCGGCCGCGGCGATCGGCAACGCGTCGCTGCTCGGTGTCGGCTACCTGATGCTGGGCGACCGGCGGGCCGCGATCGTGGTCGGCTGGATCACGGCGGTGCTGCTGCTCGTGCTCACGGTGATCTTCCGCTCGGTGTGGGTGGAGATCGTCGTCGTGCTGTGGTGGGCGGCGGTCGCCGTGCACGGGTGGCGGCTCGCCGGCGGTCGGGCCGCCACCCCGGGTCCGCGGGCCCGGAGGCAGCGGCTGATCGCGCTCGCGGCGGCGGTGCCCGTGGTGCTGTTCGTCGGTCTGCTGCGGTTCGACGCGGCGGGCGTCGAGCGGGACGTGGACGACGCCCGGGCCGCGGGCGACTGCACGGCGGCGGTGTCGGCGGTCGACCGGCTGTGGTTCGGCCACCGGCTGGCGAACGCGCCGCTCACCGCGCGCGGTCAGGCCACGGTCGAGGCGTGCGACGCCATCGCCGGCGCGGAGCGGGAGTTGCAGTCGTCGGTCGCGGGCGGCGTTCCGCTGCTCCAGTCCGGGTTCAAGAGCTTGACCGGGGCCCTGGCCGACCACCCCGGCTACGAGCGGGTGGTCGACCACGTGGTGGACCGGTTCGTGGCCAAGCTTCCCCTCACGAACCCGTGCGACACCCGGGCGCTCACCACGTGGTTGCGCACCCGCGAGGCACAGGGCAACCCGCTGGACCGGGCGGCCGAGGTCGTGCCGGGCGTGGAGCCGACCGCGATGCTCCAGTGCGGTGACGCCCTGATGGCCCGCGAGTCGTTCACCGAGGCACGTCAGCGCTACCAGGAACTGCTCGACGTCTACCCGAAGCACGAGCTCGCGCCCAAGGCCGCGGAGGGCGTGCAGAAGGCCGTCTGGGCGATCGAACTGGCCAACGTCCGCTCCCTGCTCGGCTCACCGAGCGGCACCTCCCGCTACTGCGCCACCCCGGCGCCGTACAGCGCGGCCGCCCCGTACGGCGCCCAGAACCCCAACCGCGCCTGGATCTCCGGCACGAACAAGCACACCGACCGCCTGCCGGGCGACTGGAAGGTGGACGACGTGGCGAAGGCGACCGTCGTCCTGTGCGCCGAGGCCCCGCGCGACGGCTCGGTGAAGGAAACCTGCAACTACCTCTTCAACGGCGTCTTCAGCGGCAGCAAGGACGTCTCGTTCCACCGGGTGGCCATCCCGGTCCGCCTCTACGAGCTCAAGACGGGCCGCCTGATCACCACCACCACCGTGGAGATCGACGGCGAGAGCTGCCCCGCCGTCGTGAAGTACACGACCCGCTCCGTCCTCGACACGGGCCCCGCCTCCGACATGACCGTGACCCCGTCCGACGCCGACATCACCACCGCTTTCAACTCGTTGATCAACACCTGACCCCGGGCCGAGGCCGACGGTCAGCAGAGTTGTCGGGGCTCGGTGTCCGGCACGTACTCGTGCCACTCCTCGACCGACAACGCGGTGCCCGCGGTGTCGCACAGCCACGTCGCCACCTGTTCCGGACGGGGGTCGAGGAGCGTGGTGTCCCCGAACACCGCGGCCAGCGCACCCCCGTCCGGGGCGAAGGCGATCGCCCAGGTGTGCGTCGTCGGCATCTGGAGGAGGAACTCCTGCCGGGGTCGGGCGCGGTCCGAGACGTCCCACTGCCACAGCTGACCCGTCGTCAGCCCCGCGGCCAGGTGCCCGCCGTCGGGGCTGAACCGCAGGGCGTGCACGTAGCCGTCCGGGCCCGGCAGCGGATCACCCAGCGGCGTGAGGCCGGCCGAGGTCAGGTCCCACAACCGCACGCCGCCGTCCGCGGTGCCGACCGCGGCCGTCCGCCCGTCGGGGCTCACCGCGACCGCGTACAGGTAGTCCGACGACACCCGGACGCGGTCGACCTGCCGGGGCGCCGCGGGGTCGGTGATGTCGTACCTCAGCAGGTCGCCGGACTGCGTCGCCACCAGCACCGCGCGACCGTCGGGTGTGAAGTCGACCATGAAGACGTTGCCCGCACCCGGTTCCAGCACCGACAGCGGGCGCGGTGCGCCGGGGTCGGCCACGTCCCACAACCTGACGGTGTCGTCGTCCGACGCGGTCACGAGGAGGGGCGCCTCCGGCGCGAACCGCACCTCCTCCACGAGTTCACCGTGCCCGTGCAGGGGGACCGGGAACAACCGGGGCGCGGCGGGGTCGGTGATGTCCCACAACCACACGTCGTGCGTGTCCCGCGCGCTCGCCGCGAGCACGGCGTCCCGCGAGTCGATCGACACCAGCCCGCTCATGAGCTTCGACCCCGGCGGGGACCCGAGCGTCGGACCGACCTGGCGCACCCGGCGCCCGTCGCGCACCTCCCACAGCCGCACGTCGACACCCGCGTCGGCCAGCAGGCCGCCGGACGAGGTGAAGGCCAGCGACGAGATCTCCCGATCGGCCCCCTTCATGCCGGGACCGGGGAAGGTCCAGGTCCTGGCGACGCCGTCGGTGCTGTTGGTGATCAACCACCGGTCCTCGCCGCGGAAGGCCACCGCCGTGGTGGGTTCGGGGTGCGGGAGCACCCCCACCTCCTCGCGCCGGACCACGTCCCACACCCGGACGTTGTCGTCCGGTCCGGCGACGGCGGCGACCCGGCCGTCCCGGGTGAACGCCACCGCGTTCACCCAGTTCTCGGAAACCTCGAGCGGCTCGGCCGCGACGACGGGCGCGGCCGGGTCGGCCACCGACCAGAACCGCAGGAACCCGTCGTTGCTCCCGACCGCGACGGTGGCCGTGCCCGGCACGAAGGCGACCGCGTTGGCCCGGCTGGGCACCACCACGCGCGCCAGGTGCTCGGCGACTCCGCCCGCGGCCACCCGCCAGACGTGCGCGGCGTCGTCCGCCTCCGCCCCGACCAGGACACCACCCGGCCCGAACGCGACGGACTGCACCGCGCCGGTCGGACCGCGCAGCGGCGCGGGTGCCGGCACCGGCAGCTTCGGCGCGCTCACGTCCCACAGGTACACCGACCCGTCACGGCTGCCGGCGGCGAGCATCCCGCCGTCGGCCGAGAAGTCGACCGCCAGCACCCGGTCGGTCGGACCCACCAGCGGCCCGCCCAGCGCGACCGGGTGGTCGAGGTCCCCGACGTCCCACAACCGCACCGTGCCGTCGCCGGAGCCGGTCGCGAGCGTTCTGCCGTCCGGCGAGAACACCACGCCGTAGACGGAATCGGTGTGCCCGTGGAGGGCCGTGTCGACGCGCCTGGGCCTGCCGGGCTCGCGCAGGTCCCACAACTGGACCTCGTGGTCGTCCTTGGTCGCGCCGGCGGCGGCGAGCACCGATCCGTCCGGGCTCACCGCGACGGCCTGCCTGGCCCGGCTCGGTCGCACCATCCGCGTCGCGTGCGCGACGGTCGTGGAGTTCACCACCGCGGCCTGCGCCTCCGCGGTCCGGTGCGTCCGGTACGCCGCGACGGACAGCTGGGCGGCGAGCGCGGGATCGAGCTCGCGGACCCGGTCCGCGGTGCCCGCGATCTGCCTCGACACCGCGATCTCCCGCTCGAGGTTCGCGGCGTCCCGCTCGCGGACGAAGAAGTACGCCATCCCCGCGGCCACGAGCGACACCACCGTCAGCACCGCCACCAGGGAGAGCAGCACCTTCGCCCGCCGGCGTTCGCGGAGGAGCTCCGCGTCGGCGACGGCGACGCTGCGGTGCAGGAAGCGCCGTTCCGACGGGGTCAGCAGGGTGTCGACGTCGTTGGCGTCCGCCCACCGCACGGCGGCGGCGAGCCGCTGGCCGCGGATCAGCGCCCCGGGGTCCTCCTGCGCCGCGTGCCACCGCTCGGCGTCCTCGGTGATCGCGCGACGCGTCCGGTGGCCGTCCCGATCGTCGTTGATCCACTCCCGCAGCCGCGGCCACGCGGCCAGCAGGGCCTCGTGGCTGATCTCGACCGTGCCGAGGTCGGCGGTGATCAGCCTGGCGTCCACGTACCGCGTGAGCACGCCGCGCCTGCGGGCGTGGAAGATCTCGTCGTCGGCTCCGGTCAGCTCCTCCAGCCGGACCCGACGACGGGTGTCCGGAGAATCCGTGCCCACGTGGACGAGCCGCAGGAACAGCTGCCTCGCCAGTTCCCGCTCGACGGAGTCGAGGTCGCCGAACACGGCGTCCGCGGCGTGCGCGATCGCTCCGTCGATGCCGCCCGTCTCGACGTAGTCGCCGATTTCCATCGACCTCGTGTTGCGGTGGGCCCAGGTGGCGAGCAACGCGAAGGAGAGCATCGGCAGCACACCGATGTCGTGCGCGCGCCCGGTGTGCTCCCCGGTCGGCGCGAGGTCGCGCAGGATCATGTGGACGAGGCCGTCGCCGAGCCGCACCCTGCACTTGGTCGCGGGGCCCTCGATCGCCTCCCTGAGTTCGCGCTCGGACATCGGGCCGACGAGCACCTGGTCCGCCAGGGCGTCGGCCAGCGGCGGCAGCCTCAGCGCCCGGTCGAAGAAGTCCGAGCGCAGGGAGGCGACGACCCGCACCGGGTGCGCGCGGCGAGCCGAGGCGAGCGACGTGAGCGTCGTGACGAACGCGGCGCCGTCCTCCGGGTCGACGCACGAGGTGAACAGCTCCTCGAACTGGTCGACCACGATCAGCAGCGGGGCGTCGAGCCCGCGGAGTGCCTCCCCGTCGCCCGCCACCCGGTCGACACCGGCGAGGGCCAGCCGCTCGGCGAGGGTGGCCGACGGTGTCGCGCCGGGCGTGCAGGCCACGACGGTCCACGGGGTGTCCGGGTCGCCTGCGAGCCTCGGCGCGAGCCCCGCGTGGAGCAGCGAGGACTTCCCGGAGCCCGACGGGCCGACGACGAGGACGGGGGCGACCGCGTCGGGATCGGCCACCCGGCGCACCAGGTCGTCGGTCAGGGCGGCACGGCCGAAGAACAGGTCGCGGTGTTCGCCCCGGTAGGACTGGAGGCCCTGGTAGGGCGCGGTGGCCAGGCGTCCGGGACGGCCCAGCGGCGAGCGCACCCGCTCCAGGAGGTCGTTCCAGGCGGCCAACTCCGCCTCGTCGTGCACCCCGCACGCCATCAGCACGGCTTTCAGGATCGCGCCGCTGCGGGGAAGGTGGCTGCCGGCGAAGTGACCGCTGAGGGTCGGCACCGGTATTCTCGTCTTTTTGAATACCTCACGAATGGATAAGTCCGCTTTTTTGCGGACTTTGGTCAGCGCCTTGCCGAAGTCGGACGCGGTACGGACGGAATCCAGGTCGAAGTCGTTCCCGATGTGCGTCATTCAGGCCTTCCACTCGCCAGGTGCCCAGCGCCGCTTCGCCCGTCAGCCCTTGCCCGGTGATTCCGGCGGCGCGGAGGAATACTGACGGACGACCCGCACTCCCCCGCGCCACCGCTTGCCGAATTCACCCATAAGTGTGGAACCGCGGCGACGGAGTTTTCCCCGGCCGGTCATCGGGGCCGGTCGACCACCCGACGCCGCCGACCACACCGCATTCCCTCCTCCGAGGGGTTTTCAGAAGCCGAGGGGGTGCCGGAAGAGCTCCACCTCGTACGGCGCCGGGCGCACCTCGGACGGCGGTTCGACCCTCGGCGCCGCGGGCGGGTCGACCGCGCTCCCGGTGGGGACCAGCTCGCCGGCCGCGTCGATCTCGACGGTGCGCCCACCCTCCACGGCCTGCCGGACCGCTTCCGCGAGCGTCCCCTCGTCCACGCCCGGGTTCTCCCGCGCGATCTGCCGGCCGACCTCGTTGTTGTGCAGGTCCATCGCCTGCGCCACGGGGTCGCCCGCGTTCTGCTCGTGGGCGGTGCCGTAGGCGGTGGCGAACCGGTCGCCGAACGCGCTGCTCATCAACGCGTTCCAGTAGGTGTGCCGGAACGCGTCACCGCGGTCGTCCACCCGCGGCTCGTCGGGGTAGCGGTCGGCCGCCTCGGTGATCGCGTGCTCCGACAGGTCCTTGAAGCGGAAGATGCCGACGCCCAGCCCGAGCACCAGGTCGGTCTCCCCCCGGTTCAACTTCGCTCCGTCGTCCGCGGCGACCATCGAGCGCAGCAGTCCGCCGAGCGCGGTCATCGGCCGCGTGTCCGGGGCGACGTGGAACCGGTCGAGCAGCCGTTCGTGCAGCACGCTGCCGCGCACCGCGCCGGCGAGCGCGGCGTCGGCCAGGGAGTTCGCCCGGTCCGACACGTGGATCGAGCCGTCGGCCACCTCGCGGAGGACGAACGCGTAGTCGGCGTCGATGTCGCGCGCCGACCGCAGCACGCCCGCCACCAGAGCCCGCAGCCGCAGCGCGGAGATCAGCGCGACGACCACGTTCACCGGGGCGCGGTTCGCGAGCGGCACCGGGAGGCCGTTCCCGTCGAGGAGGAAGCCGAGTTCGTGCGCCTCGGCCTCGACACCGGCGACCTCGGATCGGAGCGCGTCGACCCGGTCGGCGATGTCGCCGGTCAGTCTGCGCACGGCCGCGACGGTGGCCACGACGTCCTCGACGCGCGCGGTCAACTCGTCGTGCGCCTCGGACGCCCGCTCGGCGGCCACCGACCGCCACGACCCGAAGGGTCGACCGGCGACGACGTCGTCGTCGAGCGACACCAGGTCGGCTTCCAGCTGGTTCAGCAGCCGGACGACCCGCTCCAGCGGCTCGGGAGTCCACTCGCGCACCTCGCCGTAACCGGGCACGGTTCACTCACCCCCGCGCGGTTCGTGCCCGATCCGGGCGAAGGTGTCGTGGACGTGGCGCTCGTGTTCGTCGTAGGTGTCCGCGCACTGCTCGACCTTCCGGGCGAAGTCCAGCGCGGATTCCGACCACCTCGTCAACCGCGAGGTCCACTGCTCCACGACCTCGGGCACGACGTGCGCCGAGGCCGATCCGGGCAGCGCCCGGCCGACCTCGCATTCGAGGTCGGCCCAATTGCCCAGTGAACCGACGTGTTCGCCCGCGTCGCGCATGGCCGCGGCTGAATCGCGCAATGCCGCGGTGAGGACTTCGACTGTGCTGTGGGTGTGCAATCCCTGCTCCTCGGTCCGGCCGTCTTCGACGCGATCGAAGCACGTGCCCAAGATCGTTCACAGGGTTCGGGTAATGCTCGGACAGGTTCGGACACCGTGGTCAGGGGCATTTCGCACGCTCCGCCGCACGAAGGTGTCCGGACCCGTTCCCGAGGCTGTCGACCACCCGGGCGATCGCGGTCCACTACGAGTGCGGCACCGGTACCGAGGTCCGCGCACCCGGACGACGAGGAGTGGGAATGCGAATTCGATGCAGCGCGGGTGTGCTCGCGCGCCTGGTCCTGTTCAGCTTTCTGAGCGGTGTGGCGGTGGCGCTTTTCCTCGTTCACGGGTGAACGAGGACCGCGGATCGCGGGGAACGGTGTTCCCCCCGAACCGCGAGCACGAGAACGCGGAGGCC
>NZ_JBFAEO010000063.1:0-43892 GCF_040642015.1 Actinosynnema sp. NPDC020468 | reverse complement strand
CCTGCGCGCCGTTGCTGACGATGCGGATCTCGTTGCCCTCGAACGTGGACTTGAGCACGTGGTTGTCGTGCTTCTCGGTCCCGGTGCCGTCCCGCGGACGGCCGCGGGTCGGGGCACGGGTGGTGGCCGGGCACGCGAGCCGGGTTGCCTGGAGGTGCCGGCGCGGTAGATCGCGGGTGGTGGCCTGGTCCGTGAACCACCGCCGCTCGGGGTGTCGGCGCGAACGGCACGAACGGCGGGTTGTGGTCCTTGCTCGCGAACCGCTACCGGGAGTCGGCTTCGGCGATGGCCAGGCCGACGCGGTGCGCGCGGGGGTGGGTCGGGGGGAGCAGGCGCCAGCCGGTGGTGGCGAGCAGGTCGGTGGCCTCGGGCGCGGTGAGCGAGGTGCGCGCGGGTTCGCCGACCGCCGCGACGGCCTCGCGGAACCGGGTGCGGGTCGGGGTGGGTCCGCGGTCCACCGAGAGGCTGATCGCGAGCCGGCTGCCCGGTCCGACGGCGGTGCGCAGGGCGTGCAGGAGCGACCTGAGCACCGGCAGGTCCAGGTACACCGCGACGCCCTCGCACAGCACGAGCGTCGGCCGGTCCCGCCGGACCTCGGCGAGCCCGGCGGCCACGTCGTCGGTGGTGAAGTCGGCCGGCACGAACGTCACGTGATCGGTCACCACGCCGAGCCGGGCCAGGCGGGCGCGCTTGTCGCGCTGGGTGTCCGGGTGGTCGACCTCGAACCAGCGCACCCCCGGCTTGGCGTACCGCGACGACCGCCCGTCGTACCCCGCGCCCGCGACCACGACCTGCCGCACGTCCCGCTCCAGCGCGCCGAGCACGACCCGGTCGAAGAACGCCGTGCGCGCCATCAGGTACCGGTACAGCGGCGCGTCGGGCGAGGGCCGCAGTCCGCCCGCGACGTCGAGCCCGAGCCGCTCGTCCGCGTCGGGGTCGCCGAACGGCGCACGCGGCCGCTCGAACCCGCCGCGCTGCGCCGCGACCCAGCGCGCGGTGGTGGACGGCCGTCCTTTCTCCACGCCCGGCACCCTAGCCGCGCGGAAGCCGAGGTCGAGCGCCGAGCTTCGGTCGGACGACGGGGACGCGCCCGGCCGCGGGCGGCCGGCCGCCGCGGAACCCGAGCCGCGGCCGACGAACGCCGAGCCCAGGGCCGTCCACTCCGAACACCGCGCGCGGTCCGACCCGGACATTCCGGGAACGTGGCACGGAGTCCGCCCCCGTTGTGCGAGGCTGGGCGACGACCGAGACAGCGGGAAAGGGCGGAACGTTGATCATCTGGGGCTACCGGACGAAGGTGTTCGTCCTCGCCATGCTGACCCTCGTGTGCGGGCAGTGCGGCAACCCGGCCGCACACGCGCTGCGCAAGAACGTCACCAAGTTCACCCTCTTCTTCATCCCGCTGTTCCCGATCGGCGTCAAGCACTCGATCCAGTGCGCGTTCTGCGGCGTGACGAACCGGCTCACCAAGGAGCAGGCCCAGCAGCTGCTCGCGCAGCACCAGCCGGTCCACCCCCAGCAGCCGGTGGGGCAGCAGCAACCGCACCGGTGAGCTGAGCCGCGTCACAGCACGTCGAACAACGTCTCCACCCGGGCGGCCAGGACGCGGTCGACCACGCCCGCCACCACCACGTCGACCCCGTCGGCGGACCGGGTCAGCCGCACCGTCAGCGGACCCAGCGCGAACCCGTCGCCGGAGGTCGCGCCGGCCGGCACCGCGCACCCGGTGTAGCGGCCCAGCAGCGCCGCGAAGCGGTCCGGGTCGCGCACCCGGCCGGACAGCTCGCGCGCGGGCGCCACCGCGTCGGCGAACGCCTCGTCCAGCGGCTCGCCGGTCACCAGCACGCGGTAGTACAGCGGCGCGACCAGGCGTTCGGTCTCCGCCGCCACGTCCACCGACCCGGGCAGCTCGCCGCGGTCGCGGGCGCGTTCCAGGGGCAGCCGGTCGCGGGCGCGCTGGGCGTCGAGGTGCCGTTCCCGGAACACCGCGGCGAACGCCGGGTCGTGCTGGGCCTGGGCGATCAGCGCCCGGAACACCGCGCCGGACTCGCTGCCGCCCAGGAAATGCGCGAGCCGGCGCAGGTAGTCGCGCAGGTCGGCGGCCAGGTCGCCGTGGTCGGGCGGCACCAGCTCCTCGGCCGAGTCCTCGAGGAACGCGTCCAGCAGCACCTCCGTCTTCGTGCTCCACCAGCGGTAGACGGTCTGCTTGGCCACGCCCGCGCGCAGCGCGATGCCCTCCATCGTGACGCCGGTGAACCCCTTTTCGACCAGCAGGCCGTCGGCGGCCTCCAGCACCGCGCGCCTGGCCTCCTCGCTGCGGCCGTGCCGGTTTCCGTGATGGCGGGATGGTCGGATCATTGGGTCTCCTTCCCATGCCGTGCGCTCAGGTCCTAGAGTGGACGCAACGGTGCGCCTACGGTAGTCGCGCCGAGCCCTGCCGTGCGAGGCGAACCCGAGAGGAAACCGACCGGAGATGTGTGCCGCCTGCGGTGTACCGACCCACGAGCCGGTACCGGCTCCCGCGCCACGCAGGTTCGCCGCACTGCGCAACCGCGACTGCCGCCCGTACCTGTTCGGCACCGGCCTCGCGATGATGGCCGACAACATCGAGCACGTGATCACCTACTGGGTGCTGTGGGAGAAGTTCCACTCGCCCGCGCTGGCCGGGTTCGCGGTGATCAGCCACTGGCTGCCGTTCCTGCTGTTCTCGATGTGGTTCGGCGCGCTGGCCGACCGCTTCGACTGCCGCCGGGTCATCCAGGCCGCGCAGGTGCTGTTCATGCTGGTCTCGGTCGCCTGGGGTGTGCTGTTCGTCACCGACTCGCTGCACATGTGGGAGGCGTGCGTCCTGCTCGTGCTGCACGGCATCGCGGGCGCGCTGTGGTCACCCGCCGAGCAGATGATGTTGCACGACTTCGTCGGCCCGGAGGAACTGCCGAGCGCGGTGCGGCTCAACGCCACGTTCCGCAGCCTCGGCATCCTGTTCGGCCCGGTGGTCGGCTCGGCGCTGCTGCTCGGGCTCGGCCCGATCGCGGGCATCTTCGTCAACGTGCTGTTCTACCTGCCGCTGACACTCTTCCTGCTGCGCACCAAGTTCACCGGGCACACCCGCGACAAGCACGTGCGGGCGCGGGTCGGCGCGCTGGAGTCGTTGCGGGTGCTCAGGGAGGTCGGCACGGATCGCACGCTGGTCAGCATGATCGTGCTGGCCGGGCTCGGCTCGTTCTTCATCGGCGCCTCGCTCCAGTCCTCGATGCCGATCTTCGCCAACGACCTCGGCGCGGACTCGGCGGGCCTCGCCTACGGGGTGCTGCTGTTCGCCAACGGCGCGGGCGGTGTGGTCGGCGGCATCCTGCTGGAGGCCACCGGCCGGATCCCGTCCACGGTGCGGTCCGCGCTCATCGCGACCGCGATCTACGGCCTGTCCGGCATCGGGTTCGCGGTGACCGGCAACTACGCGCTCGCGTTGGTGCTGCTGGTGGTCGGCGGCGTGGCGAGCCTCGCGTCCATGTCCATCACGCAGACCGTGGTGCAGTTGCGCAGCAAGCCGGCCGACCGCGGCCGGGTGCTCGGCCTCTACGGCATGTCCTCGGGCGGGTTGCGCGCGGGCAGCGGGTTCACCGTCGGCCTGCTCGGCACCGCGGTCGGCGTGCACACGTCGTTGGCGCTCAGCGCGACCGCGCTCTGTGTCGGCACGGCAGCGGCGGGTGTGCACGCGGTGCGCGGTCGGAAGAACGACCCCGCGCCGATCGAATAGTCACCTGTCGTTCACTGATCGTTCTTCTTCGGGATTCCCCTTCGCACGTCAAACACACCGGACGTGACGGAAGATCGGCCCGAACAGCGGAACTGGGGTGAACGTCGTGAAACGCCGGTTGTCCATCGGCCTCGCAGTGGTGTTGTTGCTCGGCGTGGTCGCCGTGGTGGTGTGGGGTCGCCCGGGTGATTCCCCGGGCACCGCCGACCTCACCACCGTGCGCGGTGTCATCGGTTCCGAGAAGGAGGCGTTCTTCCGGGACCAGCGGGTGGTGGACGCGTTCGCCAAGCACGGCCTCGTGGTCCAGGTCGACTCGGCGGGCTCGCGGCAGATCGCGACCAGCGTCGATCTGGCCAAGTACGAGTTCGTGTTCCCGTCGTCCTCGCCCGCCGCGCAGCGCGTCCAGCGCGACCGCAAGGTGACCACGGTCTACACGCCCTTCCAGTCGCCGATGGCGATCGCCACCTTCGAGCCGATCGCGGCGCTGCTGGAGAAGGAAGGCGTGGTGCGCAAGGGCGCGGGCGACTACCGGGTGCTCGACATCGGGCCGTACCTGGAGAAGATCGTCAAGCCGGGCAGGCGCTGGGACCAGCTCGACGGCAACACCGCCTACCCCGCGCGCAAGAACGTCCTCGTCACCACCACGGACCCGCGCGAGTCGAACTCGGCGGCGATGTACCTCGCGATCGCGTCGTTCGTGGCCAACGGCAACGCGGTGGTCAGCGACGAGGCGCAGGCGCAGAAGGTGCTGCCGGAGGTCGCGAAGCTGTTCCTGGGTCAGGGTTACACCCAGAACAGCACGGAGGGCCCGTTCGAGGACTACCTGTCCGCCGGCATGGGCAAAACCCCGATGGCGCTGATCTACGAGTCGCAGTACGTCGACCGGCTGGTGCGCGCGGACGGCTCGATCCGGGACGACATGCGGCTGCTCTACACCGCGCCGACGATCTACTCCAAGCACACGCTGGTCCCGTTGTCCGGCAACGGGGACAAGGTCGGGCAGCTGCTGACCACCGACCCCGAGCTCGGCCGGCTCGCCGCCACGTTCGGCTTCCGCACCACCGATCCCCGGCTGTTCGCCGACGTCGTCGGGCAGGCCAAGGCACCGGTGCCCGCCGACCTGGTCGACGCGATCGAACCGCCGTCGTTCGAGACGCTGGAGCGCATGCTGGACGAGATCGCGAAGCAGTACTGATGGACGACTTCGCGCTCACCCCACCGGAACCCGTCGCGCCGATTCCCGTCGAGCGCGCCGCGGGTCTGATGACGATCACCGACGAGGCCAGGGCCGACATCGGCCGCCGGGCCGAGCTGTTCGCGGGCAGGCTCGAGGCGCTCGACGTGCGCTCGCCCGAGTTCACCGCGGTGCTGGACGACCTGCTCGCGGTCGGCGAGGCGGACATGCGCGCGGCGGCGGGCGTCGCCGGCGCGATGCTGGACCGGTCGGCCCGGGCGCTGCGGGCCGACTCGCCGCAGACCGGCGCCACCACGAGCCTCGCCGACCTGCGGCGCGCGGTCGCCGAACTGGACCCGTCGAAGCTGCCGATCACCGGGCGCAAGCTGTTCGGCGTGTTCCCGGCGGCGGGCGCGGCCAAGCGCGCGCTCGACCGGTACCGGGCGGCCAACGAGCCGGTGAACCACCTCGTGCTCGCCCTGCGCGGCAGGCAGGACCTGTTGCGGCGGGACAACGCGGCGATCAAGGGCGAGCGGGAACGCCTGTGGCGCGGCATGATCGGGTTGTCCGAGTCCGCCGCGTTCGCCGAGGCGGTGGACGCCGCGGTCGAGCGGCAGGCGGGCATCTTCGACCTCACCGACCCGATGCGCGCCCGCGCGCTGCGCTCGGACGTGCAGTACTCGATCCGGCAGCGCCACCAGGACCTGCTGACCCAGCTCGCGGTCAGCGCGCAGGGCTACCTCGCGCTGGACCTGGTGCGGCGCAACAACGACGAGCTGATCCGGGGCGTCGAGCGGGCCGTGTCGACCACGGTCGCCGCGTTGCGGGTCGCGCTGCTGGTGAGCAGCGCGCTCGCGGGGCAGCGGGACGTGCTGGACGAGGTGAACGCCTTGCAGGCCACCACGGACGGCCTGATCCGGGCCAACTCGGAGCTGCTGGAGTTGCAGGGCGCCGAGGTGCGCCGGATAGGCAGCGACCCGGCGGTGGCCGTGGAGACGCTGCGCACGTCGTTCGACCGGATCTACGCGGCGATGGACGCCGTCGACGGCTACCGCGCGGACGCCGCCCGCACCATGGCCGCGACCGTCGAGGCGCTGTCCGGCGAGATCCGCCGCGCCGAAGACCACCTGCGCCGCTCGAACGAGTCGGCCGCCGCCGAGGGGGACCGATGAAGAAGCTGCTCGCCGCCGTGCTCGCGGCGGGACTGCTCGCCGGCTGTTCGGACGACGCGCCGAACCCGGCCGAACCCGCCGGACCGGCGACACCCGGCACCCTGCGGGTGCTCGCGGGCAGTGAGCTGGCCGACCTGCAACCCGTGCTGGACGAGGCCGCGAAGGCCACCGGCATCACGGTCAAGTTCACCTTCACCGGCACGCTCGAGGGCGCCGAGCAGTTGGCGGCGGGCGGTGTCGACGGCAAGTACGACGCGATCTGGTTCTCCTCCAACCGCTACCTGTCCGGCATCCCGGACGCGGCCAAGCGGCTCGGCAACCAGGTCAAGATCATGTCCTCGCCGGTGGTGCTCGGGTTGTCGCAGTCCAAGGCCAAGCAGCTCGGCTGGACCGACAAGCGGGTCGGCTGGGGCGACATCGCCGAGCAGGCGGGGAAGAAGGCGTTCAGCTACGGCATGACCGACCCGTCCGCGTCGAACTCCGGGTTCAGCGCGCTGGTCGGCGTGGCGTCGGCACTGGCGGGCGCGGGCACCGCGATCGACGCCGGCCAGATCGCCGCGGTCACGCCCAGGCTCAAGGAGTTCTTCGGCGCGCAGACGCTGTCGGCCGGTTCCTCGGGCTGGCTGTCGGACGCCTACCAGCGGCGGGCGAGCGGGCAGGACGGCGGCGCGCCGGTCGACGGTCTGGTCAACTACGAGTCGGTCCTGTTGTCCCTCAACGCCTCCGGCAAGCTGCCCGAGCCGTTGACGCTGGTCTACCCGAGCGACGGCGTGGTCACCGCGGACTACCCGCTGACCCTGCTGTCCTCGGCGGGTCAGGATGCGCGCGACGCGCACCAGAGGCTCTCCGACCACCTGCGCACCCCGGACGTGCAGAAGCGGATCATGGAGACGACCCGGCGCCGGCCGGTCGTGCCCGGCGTGGACCTCGGCGCGCAGTTCGCGGTGAAGGACCTGGTGGAACTGCCGTTCCCGACCAACCCGCAGGCCGTCGACGGGCTGCTGGCCGCCTACTTCGACGAGCTGCGCCGGCCGTCGCGCACGCTGTACGTGCTCGACACCTCGGGATCCATGGCGGGCGACCGGATCGACGCGCTGCGCACCGCGCTGGTCGGGCTCACCGGCGCGGACGGCTCGCTCACCGGCCGGTTCCGCCGGTTCCGCAGCCGCGAGGAGGTGACGCTGCTGCCGTTCAACACCACACCCGGTTCGCCGCGCACGTTCACGCTGCCCGAGCAGAACCCGCAGCCGCAGCTGGACGAGATCAAGAACTACGCGCAGACGCTGGAGGCGGGCGGCGGCACGGCCATCTACGACAGCCTCTCGAGGGCGTTCGAGGTGATGCGACCGCTGGTCGAGAAGGACCCGGACCGGTTCACCTCGATCGTGCTGATGACCGACGGCGAGAACTCCAACGGCTCCACCTTCGCCGACTTCCGGGGTTCCTACCCGAGCCGGGCGGTCAAGGGCGTGCCGGTGTTCACGGTGCTGTTCGGCGAGGGCAGCAGCGACGAGCTGACCACGGTGGCGTCGCTGTCCGGGGGCAAGGTGTTCGACGCGCGGTCGGCCCAGCTCGGCGACGTCTTCCAAGAGATCCGCGGTTACCAGTGATCCGCTACCTGGGCTCCACCAAGAACCTCGTCGGCTGCGTCGGCGGTCTCGTCGGACTCGCGCTGTACCTGACCGGTGTGGTCGGTCCGGTCTGGCCGCTGGTCGTCGTCGCGCTGTACGCGGTGGGCGCGCTGCTCGCGCCGCCGGAACGGGTGCGCCTGGTGCCGGTGGACGCGGTCACCGAGGCGGGTCGGGTGCGGGCGGAGCTGGACGCGCTGGTGGCGTCGGTGCGCGACCGCGCCTCCCGGATGCCCGAGTCCACGGTGGACTCGGTACACCGGATCGCGGCGATCCTCGCCGACCTGCTGGCCGAACCGGCGCGGCTCGCGGCCGACCCGGAGCTGCGGCACACCGTGCTGCGGCTGGCCAGGACCGACCTGCCGCTGTCCGTGCAGACCTACCTGAACCTGCCGTGGTGGTTCGCGGTCAAGCGGCGGTCCACCGGGGAGCCCAGCGCGGGCGAGGAGCTGGTGGCCCAGTTGGACCTGCTGGAGACCGAGGCGCACCGGGTCGCCGAGCAGGTGTACGCGCGGGACGTGACGCGGCAGGCCGACCACACCCGCTACCTGCGCGAGCGCGACGAGAGGTGAGCCGCGCCCGGTCTGTCCGGGTTGGCTGATCGTCACTACTGCGTCTGGTCGAGTGATCCCGAAATTCGCCCGAAAGGGGAACCAAGTCCCGGGAACACACCCAACTTCCGGCTGTGTTGCGCAGCCGATCTGCTACCTAAGGTCACCGCACGTGTGTCCAGTCACCCGGAATTAGGGGGAACCGTGCGAAGACTGATCGTGAGCGCCGCCGCGCTCGCGTTGGTGACGGCGGGGTTCGTGCCGACCGTTGCCGTCGCGGCGCCGCCCGCGGCGCCCGTCGACCAGGCCCAGGCCAAGGCCGACGAACTGCCCAACCCGCTGGAGGACAAGCGGCGCGCGCTCCGCCAGGAGGCGCTGTCGAAGGTCCTGACCGGCGAGGCCACGACCGAGAAGCGCGGCGAGAGCACCGTCGTCAAGCTCGGCAGCAAGGCCAAGGACAAGGGCGCGAAGAACGGCGCGAAGGTCGACCAGTACGTCGAGCTGGAGCGCGAGAAGACGGACAAGATCTTCGTCGTGCTGGCCGAGTTCGGCGACGAGCGCCACCCGCAGTACCCCGACCAGGACACCTCGCCCGCCACGGCGGGTCCGGTCCGGTTCGACGGGCCGCGGCACAACCAGATCCCCCAGCCCAACCGGGCCGTCGACAACACGACGATCTGGCAGTCGGACTTCAGCAAGCAGTACTTCCAGAACCTGTACTTCTCCACCGCGCCGGGCGCCAACTCGGTGGCCAACTACTACGACAAGCAGTCGTCGGGCCGCTACAGCGTCAACGGCACCGTCACCGACTGGGTGAAGGTGAAGTACAACGAGGCGCGCTACGGCCGTTCCGACGGCTACCCGTGCTCGTCGAACCTGTGCAACAACGCCTACGACCTCGTCCGCGACGCCGTCACCCAGTGGGTCGCCGACCAGAAGGCCGCGGGCCGCACCACCGAGCAGATCCGCGCCGACCTCGCGGCCTACGACGAGTGGGACCGCTACGACTACGACGGCGACGGCAACTTCAACGAGCCCGACGGCTACATCGACCACTTCCAGATCGTGCACGCGGGTGGCGACCAGGCCGACCGTGACCCGTGGCAGGGCGAGGACGCCATCTGGAGCCACCGCGGGTACGCGTTCAAGAACTACAACTCCGGTCCGGGCACCAACAAGCTCGGCGGCGCGCCCATCGGCGACACCGGCCTGTGGGTCGGCGACTACACCATGCAGCCCGAGAACGGCGGCGTGAGCGTGTTCGCCCACGAGTACGGCCACGACCTCGGCCTGCCCGACCACTACGACACCTCGCTCGGCGGCACCAACGGCGTCAACTGGTGGTCGCTGATGGGCCAGACCCGCGTCGGCGAGCCGAACGAGGCGCCGGGCACCCGGGCCAACGAGCTGTCCGCGTGGGACAAGCTCCAGCTCGGCTGGCTGGACTACGAGGTGGGCGTCGCGGGCCAGGAGCGCACGTTCGAACTCGGACCGCACGAGTACAACAGCGCCAAGGCGCAGGGGCTCGTGGTCGTGCTGCCGGACGTGAAGAAGACGTTCGACTACGGCACGCCGTTCGCGGGCTCGAAGATGTGGTGGAGCGACAAGGGCAACGACCTGGACAACTCCATGAGCCGCCCGGTCGACCTCACCGGCAAGACCTCGGCGTCGCTGTCGCTCAAGGCGCGCTTCGAGATCGAGCAGGACTTCGACTACCTCTACGTCGAGGCGGCCAACGCGGACGGCAGCTGGACCCAGCTGGACGGCACCGTGGACGGCAAGCCGTTCATCCGCGACTCCGGCGACGCGCCCGCGATCAGCGGCTCGTCGGCGGGCAAGTGGGTCGACGTGAAGGTGCCGCTGGACGCGTACGCGGGCAAGAACACCAAGCTGCGCATCGCCTACCGGACCGACGGCGGCCTGGCCCTCCAGGGCTTCTTCGCCGACGAGATCACCGTGACCGCGGACGGCGCCCCGCTGTTCACCGACGGCGCGGAGACCGGTACCGGCTGGACCCTGAAGAACTTCCGGGCCACCGGCGGCAGCGAGACCAAGGCGTTCGACCAGTTCTACATCGCGTCGAACCGGACCTACGAGTCCTACGGCAAGTACAACAAGACGGGCCCGTACCGGTACAGCTTCCCGGACAAGCCGCGCTGGGTGGAGCACTTCCCCTACCAGGACGGCCTTCTCGTGTCGCTGTGGGACACCGCGTACCTGGACAACAACACCAGTGAGCACCAGGGCGAGGGCCTGATCCTACCGATCGACGCCAACCCGGCGCCGATCTACAACCTGGACGGCCAGCCGTGGCCCGCCACGGTCGCGGGCTACGACGCGCCGTTCGGCCTCCAGAAGTCCGACTCGTTCACGTTGCACGTCAACGGGAAGGCGTCGTACGTGCGCGGCCAGGCACCCCGGCCGACGTTCGACGACACCAAGCAGTACTGGTACGCCGAAACCCCGAACACGGGCGTCAAGCTGCCCGCGGTCGGCGTCGGCCTGAAGGTGCTGTCCCAGGCGGGCACCTCCCTGAAGGTCAAGCTCTACAAGACGAAGTAGCGTCGCCGGCGCCGGACGTGATCGATCCACTGTCACGTCCGGCGCCCCGCCGGCGATGTAGTGGGACATGGTGAGATCTCAAGGCGCGGCGGTCGGGTTGATCCTCGTGTGTGGACTGTCCGCGACGGCCTGCGGCCAGGCGCAGAACGCGCAGAGCGCCTCGTCCCCGGCGAACCCGACCCAGGAGATCGCGGCCGGCCCGGTGCGGGCGAGCCTCTGCGACACGATCAAGGCGGCGGACCTGGTGTCCTGGCTCAACGCGGGCGCGGTCGCCGCGGACCGGGCGACCTGCTCGGCCGACCCCGGCACGTCCGGCGCGATCCGCGCCTACGGGAAGTGGACCTTCCCGTCGACGGGCCGCTCCGACGTCGAGTTCGTCGAGATCTCGGTGTACGACGACAAACTCGCCGACGGCACCCGGTTGTTCGACAACCTCAAGGGCTCCTACACCGCGAACGAGCAGCGCCAGGTCGCGGGCCACTACGCGCGGGTCGCCAACACCAGGGGCAAATCCCTGATCAACCTGCCCGACCTCGGCCAGCCGGTCGACATCGTGCTCCAGACCAAGTCCGCCGCGACCGGTGACGACGCCTACGCCTCGATCAGGGCCTCCCACTTCGGCGCGTTCGAGCGGCTGGTGCCCGCACTGATCGGCGGCTGACCGGGGGACCGCGTCGACGGGTTCACCGCGAGCGCCCCGGTTCCGGACCTCCCGGTGCCGCAATTCCCGACCTCGCGGCGGATTCGGTGGAAGCGGGGCCGTCGCGCCCCGCGCCACCCGATTCCCGGTCGATTCGCGCCGGCCGCGGTGGAATCCCGCGGCGGGCAAGATCGAATCGAGCGCGCCGCCCCCGGCACCGGTTCTCCGGCGGCGGGGAATGCCGGTGGCGCTAGAGCGGGGCGTCCTCGTGCTTCTTGGCGAGCTTGCGGCGGACGACGAACGTGGTGACGAGGCCGAAGACGACCGCGAGGACCAGGCCCAGCCAGGAGAAGCGGTGCAGCCACTTCTCGGCGACCACGCCGAGGTAGTAGATGGCGGCCGTGGTGCCGCCGGCCCAGACGATGCCGCCGCCCGCGTTCGCGGCGAGGAACTTGCCGTAGGGCATGTGCAGCGACCCGGCGAGCGGGCCCGCGAGGATGCGCAGCAGCGCGACGAACCGGCCGAAGAAGACCGCCCACGCGCCGTGCCGGGCGAAGAACTCCCGGGCCCGGTCGACGTGCTGCGGCCCGAAGTGCTTGGGGAACTTGCGACCCGCCCAGTCGAACAACCGCTGCCCGCCCCGGCGTCCGATGGCGTAGCCGATGCTGTCGCCGACGATCGCGCCGGCGGAGGCCGCGACACCCACCCAGATCGGGTTCAGCTCGTCGTGCTGGGACGCCATGAGGGCCGCGGTGACCAGCACGATCTCGCCGGGCAGCGGGATGCCCAGGCTCTCGACGCCGATCACGAGCCCGACCACCACGTACACCAGCAGCGGCGGGATCAGCTCAAGCCACTGCTCGACCGGCACGTCCGAACCTCCACACCCGGGAATCGACGGCGTCACGGTACCCCGAGCGGTGGGCCGCGCCCGCGTTCCCCGCTCTTTCGACGGCCGGTGTTCGCCGACCTGTGGCCCTCGCCGGCGGGGTGCGCGCGGGGTGATCGGGAGTCGGCGGGTGATCCGGGACGTGGCGGCGCGTTCCGCCGGCACCGCGGGACGCCCGCGTCGTCCGCCGATCGGCGGTGACACGGCGGGGAGGTCGCCCGGCCCGGACGGGATGGGCGCGGAAGACGGGGCCACCGCGATTCGTCGCGGGGAATTCGGGATTGCCGGGCCCTTCACCCCTCCGTCGGCGTGCGCGCGCCGCACCGTGCGACTCAGGCCCTGTTCCGCTCGGTGGAACCGCGAAAGCGCGGCCTCCCCGGCTTTTCGGACGCGTGGTCCGGCGGACGTCCGGTGGGAAGGGCTCGGCGGAACGGCGTCTCCGGCCAGGTACGCGAGTGGGTTGTTGAACGATCCTACGAGTCGAATGCCGGGCGCGGAAGGTGAGGGTGAATCGGCGAAGTGACCCATTCGTGACGTGGCCCGCCGGGTGGGTGGATCCGCGCCCCGGTTGTGTCAGGAGGCTCGACGGTGCTCGCCCGCGGCCTGGTCGAGGGGGTGGTGGGGAATCCGATAACGCTGTTCCAGGAAGTGATTCGGCGGCCGCACGAGGTTTCTCGAAGGTGTCCGCCGGGGTCGTGCCGCGGGCACCAGTGTGGCGGCCGCCACGATCGACCCGAGCGCCACGCCCACCGGCCACCACAGTCCGTCGGCGGCGGCCAGGGCGAATTGAATCCCGGCCAGCACGAGGAACGTGGCCACCAGCCCGCGCGCCGCCCACTGGCGGGACCGACCGGCCCGTCGACCGGTAACCGAGCGAAGCGTTCCCAAGTCCCACCTCCAACGATGCTGACTGACCATCGGCGCAGCCACCGGTGGAGTTACAAACTGTCCGGAGGCGCACTCCGAAAATGTCCCGAGCCCCCCGCGCGGTCACTTCGGGTAGCCGTAGCGGCACCCCCGGAAATGACCGACCCCGTCGCGCGCCACCCGCTGACGGGCGCACGACGGGGTCGGGACGGTGCTGGTCAGGAGCCGTGCGCCTCCTGGAACTTCAGCAGCAGGCTCTGGGGGATGCGGCCGCGCTCGGAGACCTCGTGGCCTTCCTGCCGCGCCCATTCCCGGATCGCCTGGTTCTGTTCCCGGTCGCCGCCCGCCTTGACCGCGGTCCGTGTCGCGGAACGCGCCTTGCGGCCACCGGCACGACGCGCGCCCGCGACGAACGGCGCCAGCGACTCGCGCAGCCGACCGGCGTTCTCCGACGAGAGGTCGATGGCGTACTCGACGCCGTCGAGGCCGAACGTCACGCTCTCGTCCGCCGTCCCACCGTCCAGGTCGTCGATCAGTTCGACGATGGTCTTCTGAGCCATCTTCAGTGAATCCAATCCATCGCGACAACAGGGTGTGGAGTGGCGCTGCGCACTATCTACGGGCGTCCGGCTCCGCAATACCGCGCACTATACCGACCCGGCGGTTGTCCGCTACGCCGCAACGCGCCTTTTTCGAAATGGCCCCCGCTGTTTACCCCCGGCTTCCGGCCGCGGCGGGATTCCAACGCCCCGGTTACCGGGCGTTGAGCATCGTCGCCGGTACCACCAGAGTGGGTGGCATGACCTACGACGTCGACGCCCTCCGGGCCAGGTTCCCCTCGCTCGCGTCCGGCATCGCGCACTTCGACGGACCCGGCGGGTCCCAGGTGCCGGACGCGGTCGCGGAGGCCATCCACGCGACGCTGACCTCGTCCATCTCCAACCGCGGCCGGGTGACCGCCGCCGAGCGCGCCGCCGACGACGTGGTGCGCGAGGCCCGACGGGCGATGGGAGACCTGCTGGGCGCCGATCCGCGCGGCGTGGTCTTCGGCCGCAGCACGACCCAGCTGACCTACGACCTGTCCCGCACCCTGGCCAAGACCTGGCGCGAGGGTGACGAGGTGGTCGTGACCCGACTCGACCACGACGCCAACGTGCGACCGTGGGTGCAGGCCGCCGAGGCGGTGGGCGCGGTGGTGCGGTGGGCCGACTTCGACCCGGAGACCGGGGAGCTGACCGGTCCCGACGTGGCCGCCGTGCTGTCCGACCGCACCCGGCTGGTCGCGGTGACCGGCGCGTCCAACCTCATCGGCACCCGGCCGCCGCTGCCCGACATCGCCGCGCTGGTCCACGAGCGGGGCGCGCTGCTGCACGTCAACGGCGTGCACCTGACCGCGCACGAGTCCGTCGACCTGGCCGCGACCGGCGCGGACTTCTTCGCCTGCTCGCCGTACAAGTTCCTCGGGCCGCACCTCGGCGTGCTGGCCGCGCGCCCCGAGGTGCTGGAGGAGCTGGCGCCGGACAAGCTCGTGCCGTCCTCCGACGAGGTGCCCGAGCGGTTCGAACTCGGCACGCTGCCCTACGAGCTGCTGGCCGGCTGCACGGCCACCGTCGAGTTCCTCGCCGACCTGGCCACCACGGCCACCAGCGACCGGCGCACCCGCCTGCGGTCCGCGTTCGGCCACATCACCGCGCACGAGGGCCGGTTGCGCGAGCGGGTGGAGAAGGGGCTGGAGGACGTCCCGGGCGTGACGCTGTGGTCGCGCGCCCGGCTGCGCACCCCGACCCTGCTGCTCACCTTCGAGAACCGGGACCCGGCCGCGGCCTACCGGCTGCTCGCGGTGCGCGACGTCAACGCGCCCGCCGGCTCCTTCTACGCGGTGGAGACCTCGCGGCGGCTCGGGCTCGGCGACGCGGGCGGGTTGCGCGTCGGCATCGCGCCCTACACCACCGACGACGAGGTCGACCGGCTGCTGGAGGGGCTGACCCGGTTCGTGGTCGAGACCGGCTGAGGCCCGCCGCGCGTGGAGTCCACTGTGGACGGACGGCGGACCGGATCCGTCCACAGTGGACTCAAGGGGGATTGATCACCCGAATGGCGGTTGCACCGGGTCGGCGGCGTCAGGATAGTGCGGTCTTCCCAGTGGGAATTGGACCGACCGCATCAGCGACTTGGGGGTAACCGGGCGTGGCTCGTGCTCCGCTGGACGAGGCCCCCTCGGCCGGGTTGCGCCGCATCGTCCGGCTCACCACGGCGTTCTCCTGGGTGTCGGGTGTCGCCTTCGCCCTCCAGTTGGCCCTCGCCGACGCGAGCCCGGTGCGCCTGGTGCCCGCCGGCCTGGTCGCGCTGCTGCTCGCGAGCTGGTTGTGGTTGCCGGACAAGGACGGCTGGCCGATGTCCGCGGTGGAGGGCGTCGTCGCGTTCGCCGCGTTCCTGGTGCTGCCGACCCCGCAGCCCACCATCAGCTTCCTGTTCGCGGTCACGGTCCGGCGCTCGGTGCGCGGCGGCGCGGGGCAGTACCCGCGCGAGGCCGTGCCGGTGGTCGTCGGCTACCTGATCGGACTCGTCTGGTGGACGGTGCGCGACGGCGGCGTCGACGGCGACCGGCTGGCGGCCAGCCTGATGCCGTTGGTGGGCCTGGTGATCGGCTCGATGGCGCTGCACCAGACGGTGTGGTCGGCGCGGCTCGCGCACAACGCGGCGCGCACCGTCGAGGCGGTCGTCCGGGCCAGCCCGGTCGGCCTGGTGCTGCTGGACGACGACGGCGAGCCCCGGCTGCACAACGACCGCGCCCGCGCGCTGCTCGGCTGGGACGCGGGCCGGCCCGAACGCGTGCCCTGCCCGCACGGCGCGGACATCACCCGCTGCTCGCGGGGGTGCCTGGGCGCCGACGTGGAGCCGGTCGAGGTGCGGGTGCCCCGGCCGGACGGCTCGGACGGCGTGCTCTCGGTGCACACCGCGACCGTCGACCGGACCACCGGGCCCGACCACACGCTGGTCGCGGCGGTGGACGTGAGCAAGCGGCGGCAGTGGGAGGAGGCGCTGCGGCTGCGCTCCGAGACCGACGAGCTGACCGGGCTCGCCGGGCGGGCGCACTTCCTGCACCTGCTCGAGGAGGCGCTGCGGTCGGGCGAGGTCGTCGGGCTGCTGGTGGTCGACCTCGACCAGTTCAAGGAGGTCAACGACACCGAGGGGCACGAGGCGGGCGACTGGTACCTGCGGTCCGCCGCCGAGCGCATCGCGGCCGCGGTCGGGCCGGTGGCCGTCGCGGCCAGGATCGGCGGCGACGAGTTCGCGGTGCTCGCGCCCGGTCACGACGTGCGCGAGTCGGCCCGCCTGGCCACCCGCGTGCTGACCGAGCTGGGCCGACCGCTGGCCGGGCTCGGCTACGACCTGGTGATCCGGGCCAGCGTGGGCGTCGCGGTCGGCGGCGAGGGCGACGGCGTGGCCGAACTGCTCCGCGACGCCGACACCGCGATGTACGTGGCCAAGCGCCAGGGCGGCTCGCGGATGCGGCTGTTCCGCCGGGAGATGGCCGAGGAGGTGCTGGCGCGGCAGCGGGACAAGGCCGACCTGCGCACCGCGGTCGAGGAGGGGCAGCTCGTGCTGCACTACCAGCCGATCGTGGACCTGGCGACGTCCGTGGTCACCGGCGCCGAGGCGCTCGTGCGGTGGCAGCGGCCGGGGCAGGGGCTGCTCGGGCCCGGCGCGTTCATCGGGTTGGCCGAGGAGACCGGCCTCATCGTGCCGCTGGGCAACCGGGTGCTCGCGGGCGCGTGCGACCAGGCGGTGCGGTGGCGGGACCAGGGGCGGGAGCTGGGCGTGACGGTGAACGTGTCGACCCGGCAGCTGTCCTCCGCCGCGTTCCTGCCGTCGTTGGACCGGGTGCTCGCGACCACCGGGTTACCGCCGGAGCGGCTGACGATCGAGGTGACCGAGTCGGTCTGGGCGGACGAGGGCGCGATGCGGGGGTTGATGGAGGTGCGGGGCACCGGGGTCAAGGTGGCGCTGGACGACTTCGGCACCGGCTACTCGTCGCTGAGCTACCTCCAGCGGTACCCGTTCGACGTGGTGAAGATCGACAAGTCGTTCACCGGCGCGCTGGGCGAGACGTCGCGGACCGCCGGCGTGGTCCGCTGCATCATCGACCTGGCCGAGGTGCTGGGCGCGGACACGGTGGCCGAGGGCATCGAGACGCCGGCGCAGGCCGAGTGGTTGCGCGGCGCGGGGTGCGCCTACGCCCAGGGCTACCTGTTCGGCCGACCCGACCTCGCCGACCGCTGGGACGCCCAACCCTCGGTCCGCGGCCGCCTGTAGTGAGCCGCCGGTGCCCGGTCGGGATCGCCGACCCCGCCGGCGCCACGGGGGTTCCGGCGGGATCGGCGGTGGGTCACGGCGCCGGCGGCCGGTCGGCCAGGGTGTTCCAGAACAGCAGCTCGTACTCGTGCAGGAGCCGGGCGTAGTCGATCGCGGTGGTGGGCCGCCAGCCGGCGGCCAAGGCCTCGTCCAGCGCGCGCAGGCCCAGTTCGTCCAGTTCGGGCGCGGGTTCGGCGAAGAAGTCGAAGAACGCGGTGCCCTCGGCGTCGAAACCGTAGTGCGCGCGCAGCGCGTCGGCGATGGTGGCGCAATAACCGCCCCATTCGGCGAAGTTCGCCAGGATCGCCAGCAGCGCGTCTTCCGGATTCCCGTTCAACGTCAACCACGTCACGTACGACGGGTACGCCTGGGTGCCCGCCGACGGCCGATAAGCGGCCAACTCGTCCGCGGACAATCCGGTGGCTGCCGCGAAACCGCCCAGTTTGGCCAACGCGAGTCCCTCGCCGCCGGCAACCGACGAGAAGAACTCACGTGCGGCGTGCCCGCGGGCCTGCGACGCCAACACGAGGAAGGCTCGCCAGTCACTCCGGATGATGAGGTGCTCTTCGGCCGCCAACGCGCGCAGCGCACTGCGCGGCGCCGTTCCGGCGGCGATCAGCGGCACCAGTCGATTCGTGCCGCCCGCGATCACCGCGCGCACCCGTTCCAGCAGTTCAGCGCCGGTTTCTGTCATCGGCCCCAGCCCCCTTCGCACTCGTCGGTACCCTATCCACCCGGATCGTCGTCCGCCTACCACCGGGCCGTGCACCCGCACGTGCATTCCACCCCACCAGGATGACGAGTTGGCGACAACCATTGACCGCGCTTCGGTTTACCGGTCTCATGGCTGCGCCCAATGGAGCCATCGCCTAGCCGCAGACAGGAGCAGGGATTGCGCGCCGCTGGAGCCGAACCGGTCGACAGTCGCGCAATCCCGGCCGGGAGGCGACACCGACTCTGGGTGGACTACCTGGTCGTGGGACTGTTATCGGTGGGCGTCTACTACGCCCTGCCCCTGTTCCTGACCACCGTTCCGCTGCGGGTCGTCGTCTACTGCTCGGTGAGCGCGTCCGCGGCCATCGCCGTGTTCTGGGGTTTGTTCCGCAACCGCCCGGCCGCGAAAGCGCCGTGGGTCGTCCTGGGATTGAGCCAGCTGGTCTACGCCGCGGCCGACACGACGTTCTACACCGCGCACTACGTGTTCGCCGAAACCGAGTACCCGTCCTCCGCGGACGCCCTCTACCTCGCGCACTACCCGCTCGTCGTGGTGGCGCTGGTGGTGTTCATCCGCCGCCGGCGCTCGGACCGCGACCTGCCCGGCCTGATCGACGCCGTGTCGCTCACCGTCGTGGCCGGCCTGCTGTCCTGGGTGTTCGTGATCGGACCGCAGACCCGGCTCGGCACGCCGGTGCTGATCGAGCTCACCTCCCTGGCCTACCCGCTCATGGACCTCGTGCTGCTGCTCGCGGCCCTGCGGCTGTTCTTCGGCGCGGGCCGGCGGGGCGCGCCGTTCGTGCTGCTGACCGGGTGGCTCGCCGCGATCCTCACCGCCGACACGGTCTACGTGCTGCAACGCCTGTCGCTCAGCTACGAGGCGGGCAACTTCCTGGACGCGATCTGGCTGACCGGCAACCTCGCGCTCGGCGCGTGCGCGCTGCACCCGGCGATGGCCAGGCTCGCGCAGCCGACCGAGGTGCCGGCGCCGCGGCTGACCTGGCCCCGGCTCGCGATCCTGTCCGCCGGCGCGCTGATCGGGCCGATCGTGCTGATCGTGCAGCACGCCCAGGGCGAGCGCCGGGACGTGCCGGTGATCGCGGCCGGCTGCGCGGTGCTGTTCGCCCTCACCGCGACCAGGTTGGCCGGGCTCGCGGTCGACCAGCGCCTGCTCGCCATCACCGACAGCCTGACCCGGTTGCGCAGCCGCCGGTTCTTCGAGGCCCGGCTGGCCGAGGAGGTGGCCCGGTCCCGCCGCACGGGCGCGCCGCTCGGCGTGGTGATCCTCGACGTCGACCGGTTCAAGTCGATCAACGACCGGTTCGGGCACCCGGCGGGCGACCGGGTGCTGGTCGAGGTCGCGGACCGGCTGCGCGCGGTGGCCGGTCAGGACGGCGTGCTCGCCCGGTACGGCGGCGAGGAGTTCGCGCTGATCGCCACCGGCGCGGACGCCGAGCACCTGACCCGGCTGGCCGAACGGCTGCGGCACGGCGTCTCGCACCACCCGATCGCGGTCAGCGGGCGCAACTCGGTCACCGTCACGGTGTCCGCCGGCACCGCCGCGTTCGCGCCGCACCACGGCACCGCCTCGGCGCTGGTGTCGGTCGCCGACCGCGCGCTGTACCTGGCCAAGGAGTCCGGCCGGGACCGCGCCGTCGCCTGCACCTCCGTGCCGGCCGCGCCGGACGTGCTGCTCGACTACCTGGACCAGGCGGCGGACCTGGTCGACCTGCGGCTGGCGTGCCCGGGGCGCAGCCTCGCGATCGCGGCGTGGGCGCGGACCGTCGCGGAACGGCTGAGCCTGGACGAGACCGAGGTCCGCACCGCGCACCGGGCCGGACGGCTGCTGGACGTGGGCATGATCGTGCTGGCGGAGGAGTTGCTGGCGCAGGAGGGTCCGCTGACCTCGCGGCAGTGGGAACGGGTCCGCGCGCACCCGGACTGCGGCGCGCGCCTCGTCGGCGTGTCGAGCGACCAGGTGGACGTGGCCGACACCGTCCGCCAGCACCACGAGCGCTGGGACGGCTCGGGTTACCCGGCGGGCCTGTCCGGCGACGCGATCCGGGTCGAGGCGCGGATCGTCGCGGTGTGCGACGCGTGGGCGTCGATGCGCTCCGGCCGGCCCTACCGCGGCGCGGTGGGCCACGACGCCGCGGTCCGCGAACTGCGCGACTCGCGCGGCACCGCGTTCGACCCGGACGTGGTCGACCTGTTCCTCGGGCTGCTCGACCAGCGCGCGGTCGGCGACCTCGACTTCCCGTCCCGGACCGGCACCCGGCTGCCCTGAACCCGGGGTCGATCGGCGACTGATCGGGGCATTGCCCGGTCCGGCCGGTGCCGCCACGATGGGGTTCTCGGCTCGGAACGGGGGAGCGGTGACCCGATACCGGTTGCACGTCAACGGTTCGCGGCGTGAGGTGGACCTGCCCGGCGACACGCCGCTGCTGTGGGCGCTGCGCGAACAACTCGGCCTGACCGGGCCGAAGTACGGCTGCGGCGTGGGCGCCTGTGGTGCTTGTACGTCCCTTGTGGACGGTGCGGCGGTGCGGCCGTGCGTCACGCCGGTGTCCGAGGTGGGTCGCGGTCGGGTGACCACGATCGAGGGGTTGTCCGACCACCCGGCGCAGCGCGCGTGGCGGGAGTTGGACGTCGCGCAGTGCGGGTACTGCCAACCGGGGCAGATCATGACGACGGTCGCGCTGCTGGCCCGCGACCCCGACCCGGACGACGCGCGGATCGACGAGGCGTTGCGGGACAACGTGTGCCGGTGCGGCACCTACACCCGGATCCGGTCGGCGGTGCGCCGGGCGGCGCGGCTCGCGCGCGGTGAGGGGTGATCACCCGGGCGTTCGTCGGCGGGGTGCCGGCGGTGGGTCGGGTGGGTGCGCGGTGATCGCCCGCCGGTGGGGTGTCGGTGGTGGGAGCGGGTGGGCGCGTACCGGCGGTGGGTGTGGGTGGTGTGGCGTGATCACCTGGCGGGCTTGTGCCGGCGTGGTGCCGGCGGGTGGTGCGGGGTGATCACCCGGCGGGAGTTCGTCGGCGGGGTGTTGGTGGTGGGCGCGCCGGCCGGGTCCGGCGCGGTGCTCGCGCCCACGGTGTTCGTGCGGCTGGACGCGCGTGGTCGGATCACCGCGACCGTGCCGAAGCCCGACACCGGGCAGGGCGTGCGGACCGTGGTCGCGCTGCTGGTGGCGGAGGAACTGGTGGTGGAGCCCGCCGAGGTGGTGCTGGAGCAGGCCACCGGTGACACCGCGCGGTACGGCTCGCAGGTGGTCGCGAACTCCTCCTCCGCCCGGCACCTGCACGAGCCGCTGCGGTGGGCGGCGGCGAAGGCGCGGTGCCTGCTCGTCGCGGCGGCGGCCCGGCGCTGGCGGGTGCCGGTCGAGGAGTGCGAGGCGCGGGACGGCTCGGTGCGGCACCGGCGACGGGGGTCGCTGCGGTACCGGGCGCTGGTGGCGGAGGCGGCGCGGCTGGACCCGGCCGAGGTGGCGGTGTCGTTGCTGCCGGCGGCGAGGTGGCGGTTGCTCGGGCGCACCGACGCCGGACGGGTGGACGCGACGGCGATCGTGACCGGGCGGGCCCGGTACGGGATCGACACCCGGCCCGCGGGCACGCTGGTCGCGGTCGTGCTGCGGCCGCCGTGGCTCGGCGCCTCGGTGGCGTCGGTGGACGACGGCGCGACGCGGTCCTCGGCCGGCGTGGTGCGGGTCGTGGTGCTCACGCCCGCGGTCGGCGCGCAGGGCGGGGTGGCGGTGGTCGCGCGCACGATGCCCGAGGCGTTGCGGGGGCGGGACCTGCTGCGCGTGACGTGGACCGGCGGCACGCCCGACGCGGACAGCCGCCGGTGGCTCGCCGACCTGGAGGCGTCGTTGCCGCCACCGCCCGTCGCGCCCGGGCCGGTGGTGTCGGCGACCTACCGGTTGCCGCTGTTGGCGCACGCGCCGATGGAACCCGCGAACGCCACCGCGCGGTTCGGCGCGGACGGGGTGGCGGTGTGGGCGCCGGTGCAGGACCCGGGTGGGTTGCGGACGTTGCTCGCGGCCCGGCTGGGCGTGCCGGCGGTGGTCGAGCCGACGTTGGCCGGTGGGGCGTTCGGCCGGCGGATCGAGCCCGACGTGGTGTTCGAGGCGGTCGCCTGCGCGCGGGCGGCGGACGCGCCGGTGACCGTGCAGTGGACCCGCGAGGACGACCTGAAGCACGACTCGTACCGGCCGATGTCGGTGCACCGCCTGTTCGCGGTGGTGGACGGCGCGGGCGTGCCGACGTGGCGGCACCACCAGGTGGCGACGTGGCCGCTGACCGTCCTGCCGGTGTTCGACAACCCCGCGGTCATCCGGGCCGGTGGCGACCACTTCCCGTACTCGGTGCCGGGTGAGGTGACCGTGACGTCGTCGCCCGCGCCGTTGCGCACGGGGTTCTGGCGGTCGGTGTACGCGGGGCAGTTCGGGTACGCGGAGGAGAACTTCCTGTCGGCGCTGGGACTTCGCGCCGGCCTCGGCCAGGCCGACCTGCGCCGTCGCCTGCTGCCGCCGGGTTCGCGGCTGCGCCGGGTGCTGGACGCGGCGGTCGCGCGGGCGGGCGAGGTGGGCGGTGTGGCGTGCCACGCGGACTACGACTCGGCGATCGCGGTGGTGGCGACGACGGACGCGACCAGGGCGCTGAAGGTGACGGCGGCGGTGGACGTGGGCGTGGCGCTGCACCCGTCGGGCGTGCGGGCCCAGGTCGAGGGCGCGGTGATGGACGCCGTGGCGACGGTGACCGGCGCGCGGATCACCGTGCGCGACGGCCGGGTCCAGCAGTCGAGCTTCCGCGACTACGCCTGGACGAGGATCGACCGCGCGCCGGAGGTGGACGTCGTGATCGTCCCCTCGGACCACCCGGTGGGCGGCCTGGGCGAACTGGCCTACCCGCCCGCCGCCGCGGCCCTGTCCGCCGCCTTCGCCGCGGTGACGGGTGTGCCGGTCACCGGAATGCCGTACTTCGGCGAGACCGCCTGAATCGCACCGGTGGTGGGTAGACGGCCGAAACGCCGCGCCGGTCCGGAGATGCCGCGCCGGTCTGGAGATGCCGTGCCGGTCTGGAAAGACGTGCCGTCGGGAAAGTGGTGGCGGTTCGCAAAGTGCGTGCCGTGTGCGTGCCGTCGGGGGAGCGGTGGCGGTTCGGGAATGGCGCGGGCGCGGTGGGAACAATGATCGAGAACCGGGTGGTCGCGCGGGCAGCGGGCAGGCGTGCCGAAATCTTGGCTTGCGCGTGCGGCGCCCGGAAGTCGGTCGTGCCGGTCGCGTCGATCGCGTTGTCGCGGCGGTATCGCGGAATTCGGCGCAATGCCCGACTGGCTCTCCGCAGCCGCGCACCCTCCGCGGCCCGGCCGGTTCTCTGCTGCCCTGACGTCCTCCGCAGCCCTGGTCTGCTCCGTGACCTCGGCACCCTCCGTGACCTCTGCACTCTCCGCGGCCCGGCGCCACACGCAGCCTCGGCACTCTCTGCGTGCCGGCGCTGTCGATCGTGGGATTGTCTGGTTGTTCAACGATCCTGTCGTTGAACCAGGGGGCGATTCTCTTGTTGAACGAACAGTGCCGGCCGCGGAACGGGTCCGTGGCCGGCACCGGTCGGTGTCGGAGCGGTGGTGCGTCAGGCGGGCTCGGCGGCGCGGAGCAGGGCCGTGTCGGCGATCTGCTCGAACGAGGTCGCAGTGTCGCCCTCCACGCGCCAGATGTGCGCGAAGCGGACGTGGATGGACTTGCCGGTGGCCTTGTTGGTGCCCGAGTAGTGGCCCAGCGCCACGACCGTGTCGCCGCCGTCGATCAGGTCGGAGACGGTCGCGCCGAAGCCGTCCCATTCCGCGCCGATGCGGAAGAAGACCTTCTCCTTGATCTCGTCCAGGCCGGTGTACGTGCCGCCCATGGTGGCGCCGGCGGCCTCGGTCCAGGTGGTCTCGGGGCCGATCGGGGCGAGCATGCCGTCCAGGTCGCCGCGCTCGGAGGCTTCGTAGTGGGCGCGGACGACGTCGAAAGCGGTCATGAAGGCTTCCTCACACGGGTTGGTCGTCGGGGTAGGACACCCGGCCGAGCGGGATGATGAACGCGCCACCCGGCGCGTTGCGCACCTCACCCGAGCCGGACAGGCCGAAGAAGGCGCCGGTCGTGCGCAGGGCGTCGAGGTCGTAGAGCCACGTGGTCGCCACGGCGATGCGGAACTCGCGGAACGTGAACACGTACCGGTTCTCCGCGATCTTCCACGCCGTCGCCAGGTCCACGTCGCCATGCCCGCGCTGCTCGCCGACCAGGCACTGCCACGCGTACCGCGTCGAGCTCAGGTACACGTGCTCGTACAGGTGGTTCGGGCTGTACCGGTAGAGCGCCCGGAACCCGATCAGGTCACGCGACTCGGCCGGCGCCTCACCCGAGGGCTCGACACCGTCGCCGAGGTCGAGCACACCGGGCCGGAACCGCTGCGACACCTGGGGAACACCAGGGGTGTTCTCCTCGGCGATGGTCGACTCGACGGTCAGCACCCGCCGCGTCGCCAGGTCCACCACGTGCACCTCGGCCTGCCGCGGCCGGCTGGTGAACGTGCGGTCCACGAACAGCGTGCCCGGCGCGCCCTCCACCGCCTCGTACCGGTCGGTGCCGTGCGCGTCGCCGGTGGACCAGTGCACCGAGCCCGCGTCCACGAAGGACAGCTCGGTGGTCTCGCCGTCGTCGTGCCTCAACGTCCACTTCGCGCCGGCCAGGCTCGACGTCGCCGGCAACCGGTTGCCGTCGATGCCCTTGGCGAAGTCGTCAACGGTCTTCCACTCGTCGGACATCGGTGTCCTCCTAGGCGAGTTCGATGGTGGGCAGGTCGACCGCGCTGGCGCCCGCGTCCGCGGTCACCACGGCGCCGCTGACGATGGCGGAGTCCGACGAGGCGAGGAACGCGATCACGTTCGCGATCTCGTCGGCGGTGCCGGGCCTGCCCAGCGGGGTGTTCTCGGTGACCAGGTCGTAGGCCTGCTCCCGGGTCAGGCCCCGGGACTCGCCGAACCGGTCCATCTGCTCGTCGGCCATCGCCGTGCGCACCCAGCCGGGGCACACCGCGTTGGCCCGCACGCCGTGCTTGCCGTAGTCGCGGGCGATGGAGCGGGTCACGCCGATCAGCGCGTGCTTGGTGGCGGTGTAGCCGAGCACCTCCGGACCGGCGAACAGGCCGGCGAGCGAGGACACCAGCACGACCGAGCCGCCGCCGTTCACCAGACCGGGCAGCGCGGCCCGGATGGTGACGAACGCGCTGGTCAGGTTCGCGTCGAGGGCCTGGCGCCAGCCGGCGTCGGTGGTGTCGCCCGCCGCGCCGAGCCCGTGCCCGCCCGCGTTGGCCACGATCACGTCGACCCGACCGAAGTGGGCGGTGGCCTGCTCGACCACCGCCCCCATCGCGGCGCTGTCCGAGGCGTCGGCCGGCAGCACCAGGGCTGACGTACCGAGCTGCTCGGCGACCTCGTACAGCGGCACGGGCCGGCGGCCCACGAGCACGACCTTCCCGCCCTCGGCGACGACGCGGCGCGCGGTGGCCGCTCCGATGCCGGTGCCGGCGCCGGTGATCAGGGCGACCCGGTCGGTGAACCTCATGCGTTGTCTCCAATGGTGGCGAGGACGGTCTCGGCGACCTCGTGCGGATCGGGGGAGCAGTGCGCTTGCACGGCGTGCACCCGCACGCCCAGCGGTGCGGCCTCCTTGGCGACCAGGTCGACCAGTGCGGTGATGCCGGCCGCCGCGGTGTGGTGGGGCAGGTGCGGACAGCCCGCGGCCACCGCGACGATCACTCCGCCGCGGATGACCCGCAACCCCGCCCGCACGCTGTAGAACACGGAGTCCAAGCGGGACCCGAGGGAGTCGTGCCACCCCTGGTCGTCCACTTCGAACACCGACCCGGTCGGACACGGTCCCCACGGCGTCGCGGTGACCAGCACGTCCAACCGTCCGTAGTGCTCGACGACGGCATCCACCCCGTGGTCCAGCTGGGCCGGGTCACTCGCGTCCGCGCGCACCGCCATGCCGCACCTCAGGTCTCCGCCGACCAGCTCCACCGCGGTGGAGTCGTCGTCCAGCACGGCGACCCGGGCGCCGCCGGCGTCGAGCCGTCGTGCCACCGCCGCGCCGACACCGGCACCCGCCCAGGTGACCAGCGCGACCTTGCCGTCGAAAGCCATGCGGCGGACGGTAGATCGCGGGCGCGCCCCGAGCCGAGAGTTGCGCGGCCAAGGGTGCGCCCGCGGTCAACCGCTGTACGCCGTCGGGCAACTCCGCCACCGGGCCGCGAAACGCGTCCGGAGGCGGGCCGACCCGCCCGATTCGTTCGTCAACCCCGCCGACGGGGCGGAGTTCCGCCACCGCGGTCCGCTCGCGCCGCCACCGGGGTTCCGGCACGCGTGGACCGCCGCGCGGACGTCCGGTCGCGCGGCGCTCGTGACGTTTCCCGGGCCGGAGGGCCGAAGCTCTGCCGCCCGCTGTCCGGTGGCGCCGTGCCCGTGACGTTTCCCGGGCTGGAGGGCTGAAAGCTCCGCCGTCCGATGTCCGGTCGCGCCCGTGACGTTCCCGGGCGTGAACCGAGGCTCTGCCGCCGGACACCGCCGACACCGCCGGTGTTCCGGCACGCGCACCACTGGTCGCGCGTGCCGGAACACGGTCGCGGTCAGGCTCCGAAGCGCGGGGGCTTCAGGTCGCCGACGGCGGTGTGGATGGCGCGCAGGTCGCTGTAGAAGTCGATGCTGTGCGCACCGCCCTCACGGCCGACGCCGCTGGCCTTGATGCCGCCGAACGGGGTGCGGAGGTCGCGCACGTTGTGCGAGTTGATCCACACCATGCCCGACTGGATGGCCCGCGCCACGCGGTGGCCGCGCTGGAGGTTGCCGGTCCACACGTAGGCCGCCAGGCCGTACTTGGTGGCGTTGGCGAGGGCGACGCCCTCCTCCTCGGTCTCGAACGGCGTCACGCAGACGACCGGGCCGAAGATCTCCTCCTGGAACACCCGCGCGTCCGGCGACACGTCGGCGAACACGGTGGGGGAGAGGAAGTTGCCCTCGGTCAGGTGGTCCGGACGGCTGCCGCCGGCGACGAGGCGGGCCTCGGACTTGCCGATCTCGACGTACTCCAGCACCCGGGCGTAGTGCTCGGGGTGGATCAGCGCGCCGACCTCGGTGGTCGGGTCGCTCGGCAGGCCCACCCGGACCGCCGACGCGCGGGCGGCCAGCGCGGCGACGAAGTCGTGGTAGATCTCCCGCTGGACGATGACCCGCGAGCTGGCCGTGCAGCGCTCGCCGTTGAGCGAGAAGACGCCGAACACGGCGGCGTCGACGGCGCGGTCGAAGTCGGCGTCGGCGAAGACCACCAGCGGCGACTTGCCGCCCAGCTCCATCGACACCTCCTTCAGGTTCTGCGCCGCGGTGCGCATGATGATCTGGCCCGTGCCGCTCTCGCCGGTGAAGGACAGGCGGGGCACGCCCGGGTGCTCGACCAGCGCGGCGCCCGCCGACTCGCCGATGCCGTGCACGAGGTTGAACACGCCCTGCGGCACGCCCGCCTCGGCCATGATCTCGCCCAGCAGGCTCGCCGACAGCGGCGACCACTCGGCGGGCTTCAGCACGACCGTGCAGCCGGCCGCGAGGCTCGGGGCGAGCTTCCACGTCTCCAGCATGAACGGGGTGTTCCACGGCGTGATCAGGCCCGCGACGCCGGCCGGCTGGCGGATCGCGTAGTTGACCTGCTTGTCGCCCACGAGGTAGGCGTCCTCGTGCTGGGCCACGATCACGTCCGCGAAGTAGCGGAAGTTCTCGGCCGCGCGGTGCGCCTGGCCCTTGGCCTGGGTGATCGGCAGACCGGTGTCGAACGTCTCCAGCTCGGCCAGCCGGTCCGAGCGCGCCTCGATGGCGTCGGCGATGCGGACGAGCACGTTGGCCCGCTCGCGGTGCGACAGCCTGGGCCACGGGCCCTCGTTGAACGCGCGCGTGGCGGCGGCGACGGCCAGGTCGATGTCGGCCGGGCCGCCGGCGGCCACGCGGCCGTACTCGACGTTGGTGACCGGGTCGGCAACGCCGAAGGTCGCGCCGTCGACGGAGGGCACGTCCTTGCCGTCGATGTGGTGCAGCAGTTCCGTGGGGATGCTCATGGTGACTCCTGGGTGGTTCAGGCCGAAGCCGGGATCAGCAGGTCTTCGGCCTGGGCACGGAGGGCGTTGATGCGCTCGAGACCGGCCGGGGTCGGCTCGATCAGCGGCGGGCGGACGTAGCCGCTGGAGATGCGGCCGAGGTCGGCGAGGACGTGCTTGGCCGGCGCCGGGTTGGTCTCCACGAAGAGCAGGTCGACCAGCGGGTGCAGGCGGTAGTGCAGGTCGATGGCGGCCTCGTGGTCGCCCGCGACGTAGAGCTCGTACATCTTCGCGACGGCGGCCGGCGCGATGTTGGCCAGCGCGCTGACGAAGCCGCGGCCGCCGATCGCCAGCAGCGGCAGGCACAGCAGCTCGATGCCGGACCACATCAGGAAGTCACGGCCGCACTGGTGCAGCACGTGCGAGAAGTGCTCGAAGTCCTTGGTGGTCTCCTTGATGCCCACGATGTTGTCGTGCGCACGGCGGAGCTTGGCGACGGTGCTCGGCGCGATGTCCACGGCGGTGCGCGAGGGCACGTTGTAGATCACGATCGGCAGGTCGGGGAACTCCCGCGCGACCGCGCCGTACCAGGCGATCAGACCCTCCTGGGTCGGCCGGCTGTAGTACGGCGTGATGACCAGCGCGAGGTCGGCGCCGAGCTTGCTCGCGGCCTCGGTCAGCTCGAACGTGTGCTCCAGCGTCGCCGCGCCGGTGCCCGGCAGGAACGGGATCTCGTCGTTCAGCTCCTCGGCCACGACCTTCATCGCGGTGATGCGCTCTTCGACCGACTGCGCGCTGGGCTCGCCGGTGGAGCCGCCGATGGAGACGCCGTGCGAGCCGGACTCCTTCTGCCAGCGCACCAGCGCGCGCAGGCTCTCGGTGTCCAGTTCGCCGGTGGCGGTGAACGGGGTGACCACGGGCGCGATCGAGCCGCGGATGGTCGTCGGGTCGGAACGGAACTTCATGACGGGAACTCCCCTGGGAGCGGGGCCACGGACTTCGAATCCACGGCTCGGAGGGTGTTGAGCTTGTGGTCGCGGGCGTGCCGCTCCACGACCTCGGCGGGCGCGCCGGCCCGGAGCAGCCGGAGCAGCTCCGAGTGTTCGGCCACGGACTCTTCCGCGCGACCGGGCACGATGCTGAACGTGGTGCGACGGGTGAAGTCCAGCCGCGACCACTCGATGGTGATCAGTTCACGCAGCCGCGGGTTGGGGCACGCACCGCACAGCAGCAGGTGGAACTCGCGGTTGAGGCGGGTGAACCCGAGCGGGTCGAACCGCTCCAGGCTTTCCCGCATCAGCGCGTTGAGGTGCTCGGCCCGGTTCAGCACCTGGTCGGTGATCACGGCCGTGGCGACCGCGTGACCTTCCAGCAGGGCGAGCGCCTCCATGCAGTGCCGGTAGTCGTCGTGCGCGAAGTCGGCCACCTGCGCGCCGACGTTCGGCTCGAACACCACCCAGCCCTCGGCCTGGAGCCGCCGCACCGCCTCGCGGACCGGGACCGGGCTGACCCCGAGCTCGCGGGCGATGCGGTCGAACACCAGGCGGGCGCCGGGGCCGTAGCGGCCCTCGACGATCCGTTCCTTCAGCGTGTCGTACGCGTACTGGGTCTTGGACCGGACCGGGGCCGCGGTCACGTGGCCCAGTCCTCGTACTCGGCGCGCTTGGCCTTGCCCAGCGGGTACAGGCCGTCGATCGACTCGCCCGCCTCGACGCGCTCGAGGATGAACTTCTCCTCGTGCTCCTGCTGGGCCGAGTCGCGGGCGACCTCGTCCACGATCGACGGCGGGATCAGGATCACGCCCTCGCCGTCACCCACCAGGATGTCGCCCGGTCGGACCAGGACGCCGGCGCACGCGACGTCGACGCCGACCTCCCAGGGCACGTGCTTGCGCCCGAGGACGGCCGCGTGCGCGCCCGCCGCGTAGGACGGGAGCTCGATCTCGGAGAACGCCGGGCTGTCCCGGAAGCAGCCGTCCGACACCACGCCGGCCGCGCCGCGCTTGATCAGCCGCGCCGCCAGGATGTCGCCGAGCGTGCCCGCCTCGTGGTCGTCGCGGGCGTCGATGACCAGGATCTGGCCCGGCCCGATCGACTCGACGGCGCGCTTCTGCGCGTTCATGCCGTTGCCGCGCTCGGTGAACTGGTCCTCGCGCAGCGGCAGGAAGCGCAGCGTGTGCGCGACGCCGACCATCTTCAGGTCCGGCCGGAACGGCTTGAGACCGGTGAAGAAGGTGTGGTGGATGCCGCGCTTGCGCAGCTGGCTGTAGATCGTGGCGGTGCAGACCTGCTGGAGCAGCTTCTCGGTCTCCGGCTTGATCGCCGGCACCTCGCCGCCGACCGCCGCCGACTTGTCCGCCGCGGTGACCTTCGGCCGCGCGCCGGGCTTGGGCAGCTCCTCGTCGGCCTCCACGATCACGTTGCGCAGGCGCTCGAAGTCGTTGATACCGACCTCGATCACGTCACCCGGCTCGCAGGTGGTCGCGCCCGTGGGGGTGCCGGTGAGGATGATGTCGCCCGGCTCCAGCGTGATCGTCCGCGACAGGTCCGCGATCAGGTAGGCGAAGTCGAACAGCAGGTCGGAGGTGTTGTCGTCCTGCACGACCTCGCCGTTGACCCACGTGCGCAGCCGCAGGTCGCCCAGGTCCACCTCGGCGGGGTCGATGGCCCGACCCACCGGGGTGTACCCGTCCGCGCCCTTGCTGCGCAGGTTGGACCCGCGGTCGGCGTAGCGCAGGTCGTGCACGCCGAAGTCGTTCGCCGGCGCGATGGCCGCGATGTACTCGTGGGCGTCCGCGCGGGAGACGTTCTTGGCGAAGCGGCCGATGATCACCGCGATCTCGCCCTCGAACGCCGACAGCTCGGTGCCCTGCGGCCGGACCAACTCGGTGTCCGACCAGGTGAGCGACGACGGCGGCTTGAGGAAGTAGGACGGCTCCTCGGGGAACCGCCCGCGCTCGGCGGCGCGGCTGCGGAAGTTGAGGTGGACCGCGATGATCTTCGTCGGCCGGAGGCCGAGGGGGTGGCTCATGAGTGCAACCGATCGGGAACGGGGAAATCGACGATGACCTGTCCGGTGCCGCTGGACGGGAAGTAGTCGCACAACTGCTCGCCGTGACCGTCGTAGGAGTCCCAGCCGAGGATGCCGAACAGCATCCCGGTGTCGGCCATCGCGGCCTCGCCGGTGCAGCGCTGGTTGTACGCGGGCAGCGCGGCCAGGAACTCCGCGATGCGGCCCTCGCGCCACTGGTCGAGGACCATGCGGTCGGTCTGCTCGTTGTACGGGTTGCTGATGGTGTTCAGGTAGTTCGAGGAGATCTCGTTCGGCGGGAACTGGTGGGACAGGGACCCGCTCGCCAGGAACGCGATCTTGCGGTCGGAGCGCAGCGCGGCGCGGGCGATGGCCTCGCCGACCCGGCGGTTCTCGTCGATCGTCGAGTAGATGTTGCACCCGATCGGGACGATCCGCAGCGGCTTCTCCACGTCGCGGTTCATGAAGTGCATCGGCACCAGCGTCGCGTACTCGAGACCGAGGTCGCGGACGTCGTGCACCATGGCCTTCTGGCCGCCGGCCTGGATCTCCTCGCCGATCAGCTGCGCGAGTTCCGGGTCGCCGGGGTAGTCGTACTCGAGGTCCGCGATGAAGTGCGGCAGCTCGTGGGACGCGTAGCTGCCGTGGTGCCTGGCCTTCCCGTTCAGGTGGAAGCCCATGCTGTTCATCCAGTGCGAGTCCGCTACCACGAAGGTGTCGGCGCCGAGGGCACGCGCCCGACGACCGATCTCGGCCAGGCCGAGCTCGGCGGGCTTGCGGATGCCGTGGTGCTTGCCCTCCTGGATGGACAGCCAGATCGACGGCACGTGCGTGATCTTCGCGGCCAGCACTACCTCACCCATGGTCACCTCCACATAGGGGATCGTGTAGCGGATCGCATACGATCCGAGCACCGACGCGTCTTCGCGGTCGGCATCACAGGTTTAACAAAGCGGGGGCGGAGTACCGTTGACCTGAGACGCACGGCGGTTGTCCCGGAGTGCACCGAGTGCCCGCACACTCACGGGTTGGCAACAACCCTTGACTCTTCACCCGTTCGCGGGAAACGCTGCCAGTCACCCAGTGTCACGTCGGGTGCAGGATAGGAGGACGGCGATGTCCTACGCGCTGACCACCGCGGGAGTTCCCGCGGCCCAGCAGTTCGACCTGTGGGAATCCGCGGTGTCGCAGACGTTCGTGCCCCTGGAGGCGACGGCCGGCGAGCGATCCGCGTTCCGGGGTCGGCTGCGCGGGCAGAACCTGGGCAGCGTCGCGGTGTACGAGGCGTCCGCGGACGCGCACACCGTGCGACGGACCAACCGCGCCATCGCCAAGTCCACTCCCGACTACTACAAGCTGTCGCTCCAGCTGCACGGCACCGCGAAGCTCAGCCAAGACGGCAGGCAGGCCGCGCTGCGCCCCGGCGACTTCGCCATCTACGACACCACGCGTCCGTACTCGCTCGCGTTCGACGACGTGTCGTCCACTTTGGTGCTGATGTTCCCGCGCGCGATGCTGTGCCTGCCGGGCAACCAGGTGGAGAAGCTGACCGCGATCCGGTTCGTCGGCGGCCAGGGCGTCTCCGGCATCGTGTCCACCACGCTCGTGCAGCTGGCGCGCAACATGGACGACCCCCAGGTGCACGGCAGCGTCCGGCTGGCGCGCAACGTGGTCGACCTGCTCGGCACCGCGCTCGCCGACCAGGTGGACTACGCCGACGTGCCGGCCGAGAGCACCCGCGCGGCGATGCTGGTGAAGATCAAGTCCTATGTGGAGACGCACCTGGAGGACCCGGAGCTGTCCCCGGGCGACATCGCGGCGGCGCACCACATCTCCACCCGGTACCTGCACAAGCTGTTCAGCGAGGCGGGGACCACGGTGTCCGCGTGGATCCGGCACCGGCGGCTGGAGCGCTGCGGCCAGGACCTCGCCGACCCGGCCAAGCACCAGTTGGCCATCGGCGTCATCGGCGCCCGCTGGGGTCTGGTCGACGCCTCCTACCTGAGCCGGGCGTTCAAGACCGAGTACGGGCTGTCGCCCTCCGAGTACCGCATGCGCAGCTTCGAGAGCCGGGCGAGCCTGGAGCCACGGGCGCACTGAGCGTCAACGGGTGTGCGCGCGGATTCAATCCTCGCGACACCCCGGCATCCGACACTTGCTCTCGTTCTGCCAGTGGAGGGGAGCCGACATGCGCTCGACAGGTCTTTACATCGACGGCCGGTGGGTCCGCGCTGACGAGGAGTTCACCAGCTACGACCCCGCGGACGGCACGTCGTTGGCCGTGTGCGCGTCGGCTTCGGTCGCGGACGTGGACGCCGCGGTGTCCGCCGCGCGCGGCGCGTTCGCGTCGTGGTCCGCGACACCCGGATCCGCCCGCGGCGCGCTGCTGTGGAAGCTCGCGGACCTGATCGAGGCCAACGCCGAGGAACTGGCGCTGCTGGAGACCCGCGACCAGGGCCAGCCGCTGCCGATCTCGCGCAACGTGTCCGTGGCGGGCGCGGCGGCGCACTTCCGGTACTACGCGGGCTGGGCCGACAAGCTGACCGGCGCGGTCAACTCCGTCGCGTTCCCGAACACGCTCCAGTTCGACCGCCGGGTCCCGGTGGGCGTGTGCGCGCTGATCGCGCCGTGGAACTTCCCGCTGATGATCATGGCGTGGAAGCTGGCGCCCGCGCTGGCCTGCGGCAACACCACCGTGCTCAAGCCTGCCGAGCAGACCTCGCTGACCACCGTCCGGCTGGTCGAGCTGTGCGTCGAGGCCGGGTTCCCGGCCGGTGTGGTCAACCTGGTCACCGGCGGTCCGGAAACCGGCGCGGCGCTGGTGAAGCACCCCGGCGTGGACAAGGTGTCGTTCACCGGCTCGACCGAGGTCGGCCGCTCGATCCTCACCGCCTCCGTCGCCGACCTCAAGCGGGTGACGCTCGAGCTGGGCGGCAAGACCCCGGTGATCGTGGCCCGCGAGGCCGACATCGACGCGGCCGTCGCCGGCACCGTCATGGGCGGTCTGCTCAACTCCGGCCAGGTCTGCGCCGCCTACGCGCGGGTCTACGTCGACTCGCAGCGCCGCGACGAGTTCGCCACGAAGCTCGCCAAGGCCGTGTCCGCGCTCAAGCTCGGCCCGGGCGTCGAGGACACGACCGACCTCGGCCCGCTGGTGACCTCCGAGCACCGCGACCGGGTGGACGGCTTCGTGCGCGGCGCGGTCGACGCGGGCGCGTCGCTGCTGGCCGGCGGCTCGGCCGTGGACGGTCCGGGCAACTTCTACCGCCCGACGGTCTTCTGCGACGTCAAGGACGACATGGAGATCGCCCGCGAGGAGGTCTTCGGCCCGGTCCTCGCGGTGCTCGACTACGACAACGAGGACGAGCTCCTCTTCCGGGTGAACGACTCGCCGTACGGCCTCGGCGCCTCCGTGTGGAGCGAGGACGTGCGCAGCGCCCACCGGCTCGCCGACGGCATCCGGTCCGGCGCGGTGTTCGTGAACATGCCGTGCATCCCCGACGCGGCCGCGCCGTGGGGCGGCTTCCGGTCCAGCGGCTACGGCCGCGAGATGGGCCCGTACGCCCTGGAGGCGTACACCGAGGTGAAGGGCACCTGGATCCACCACGGCCCGAAGGGCTGACCTCGGAGTCACCGTGCGTGTCGCGGCCCCCCTGTTTTCGCTACCTTGGTCCGGAGTACCGGTGGCGTCGGCAGGGGGGCCGTGATCGATCCGTTGACGACGGTGCTGGGTGCGACCTTCTCCGCACTGCACCAGTGGGCGTTGGGCAAGCTCGTGGACGGCGCGCTGTCGCGGCGCGGGCAGCGGCTCGGCTCGGTCGAGCGGCAGGTGGCGGCCGCGGCCGCGGACCTCGCGGAGTTGCGCGCGGCCGAGTTCCCGGCGTTGACCGACGCGGACTGGGAGGCGGTCGTCGGCGAGGTCGCGACGACCCTGCTGGCCGCGTCGATCGGGCGGGTGGCCCAGCTGGAACCCCAGGTCGTGGTGGACGCCGCGACGTTGCGCGCCCGGTTGCGCCCGGCGCCGGACGCGGGGCTCGGCGAAGCCGCCGGCCAGGCCTACCGGCGGCTGCTGCACGAGACGTGCGAGCAGATCGCGCAGCAGGCGCGCCAGGTGGACAGCATCTGGCGGTCGGCGGTGGCGCGCGGCGGGGTCGACCTGGCCGACGGGCTGCGGCGGTCGCTGGACGGGCTGCACGGGCTCAAGCTGTCGGTCACCGACCTGGCCGAGGCGCCGGTGCGCCGGGACCGGGACGAGCGGTCCCGCTTCGAGCGCCGCTACCTGGCCGAGGTGTCCCGGGCGTTCGCCCGGTTCGAGCTGTTCCAGGCGGGCGGCCAGATCGGCGGGCCCGCCAAGCACGACTTCGGCACGTTCTACTCGCCGCCGTCCATCGACCGCTGGCAGCGCCGCTCGGACGTGGAGCTGACCGGTCAGGGCGTGAACGGCGCGCACACCGTGACGGCCGCGCGCCGGGTGCTGCTGTTCGGCCGCGCCGGCGCGGGCAAGACGACGTTCCTGCACTGGCTCGCACACGTGACTGCGCAGGCGGGCAGGCAGCCCGACCCGGACAGCGCGTGGCGCGACGTGGTGCCGTTCTTCGTGCCGCTGCGCCAGTACGCGGACCGCGACCTGCCGCTGGCCGAGGACCTCGTCCAGGCGACCGCGCCCGCACTGGCGGGTGAGAAGCCCGAGCGCTGGGTGACCGGCCTGCTCGCCGAGGGCCGCGCGCTGCTGCTCGTGGACGGCGTGGACGAACTGCTCCGCGAGGGTCGCGACCGGGCCCGCACCTGGCTCGAGGGCCTGGTGCGCAACTACCCGGACGCCTGGTACGTGGTGACCACCCGGCCGTCGGCGGTGGACGAGACGTGGCTCGCGCCGACCGAGGACGGCGAGCCGGGGTTGGCCCGGTTCGAGCTGATGCCGTTGAGCGGGCCGGGCGTGCAGGACCTGGTGGGCAACTGGTTCGGCGCGGTGCGGCAGAACGAGCCCGAGTCCGCGCACGACTGGCTGCGGCGGTGCGAGCACAAGCTCAAGGACGCGTTGCAGAACCGACCCGACGTGCTGAAGCTGGTGTCGAGCCCGCTGCTGTGCTCACTGCTGTGCGCGCTGTACCGGCGGGAGAACATGTACCTGCCGCACAGCCGCAAGGACCTGCTCGGCCGGGCGCTGGAACTGCTGCTCGGCGAGTGGGACGTGCGCCGGGGCGTGCCGGTCGACGCCGCGCTGCGGATGACCGGCAACGAGAAGGTCGTGCTGCTGGAGCGGTTCGCCGCGCCCATGGTGCGCAACGGCGAGCACGTGGTGACCGAGGCGGCCGCCCGGCGCCGGATCGAGCGCGCGATGACCGGCCTGCGGTCGACCGACCTCGACCCGCCGGAGGTGCTGCGGCACCTGGTCGAGCGCACCGGCCTGCTGCGCGACGACGAGGGCGACGGCGGGATCCGGTTCGTCCACCGGATCTTCCGGGACTTCCTCGCGGCGGGCGAGTTCGTGAAGTCCGGCGACCTGGCCTACCTCGTGGAGAACGCGCACGACGCGGCCAAGGAGCTGGACGAGGTGATCTTCATGGCCGCCGCCCAGGCCCGCGCGCACGAGGCGGGCGACCTGCTGCACGGGTTGCTCGAACGCGCCCGCAGGCGGTCGCTGCCGACCGCGCAGGCCCACCGGCTTCGGCTGCTCGCCGCCGCCTCGCTGGGCTACGTCGACGTGATCGAGCCCGAACGGGTGCGCGCGGACGTGGTCGACACGGTTCGCGACCTCGTGCCGCCGCGCGGGTACGACGACGCCGAGCTGCTGGCCAGGGCGGGCTCCTTCGTGCCGGAACTGCTGCCCGACCCGGTGGCGCTGGCCGAGCAGGCCGAGCTGACCGGTGCCGACCCGGCGGAGCTCGCCCGGTACGTGATCCGGACGCTGGCCGTGGTCGGCGACTGGGGTTCGATCCAGCCCTTCACCAGGGCCTACGGCGCGGCGGTCACCAACGAGCTGCTGCGGGCGTGGCGCAACACGGAGTACTCCGACACCTACGCCGCGGAGAACCTCGGCCTGGTGGACTTCGGCGACCGCGAGCTGGAGGTGCACCGCTGGCACATGCTGTGCGGGCTGCGGCACCTGCGCACGCTGACCAGGGTGGTGCTGGTGGGCGACCTCCAACTCGCCGACCCGCGCGCCGGCCTGCGCCCGCTGGCCGACCTGCCGCGGCTGACCCGGCTGGAGATCCGCTCGAACCAGGTGTGCCGGTCGCTCGACGGGCTGCTCGGCACCGAGAGCCTGCGCACGGTGGTGCTGTCGGTGTTCAGCGCCCTGGAGGACCTGTCCGCGCTGGCCAGGCTGCCGGTGACCACGCTGAACCTGGTCGGCGTCCCGTTCCCGGGCGGCCCGGTCGCGAAGCTCGCCACGTTGGACGGCGCGCACCTGACCAGCCTGACCGTGAAGCACCCGGACCTGGCGCACGGCCTGCACACGCTGCCCGCGTCGCTGCCGCTGGAGCACCTGTCGCTCAAGTCGCGGTCGAACTCGGTCGAGGGCGTGTCCCGGTTCCCGGCGCTGCGGACCGTGTCGGTGCTCGGCGGCCTGACCCCGGCGGAGGCCGAGGAGCTGGCCGGCCTGCCGAACCTGGAGAGCGTGCGGCTGGACGTGACGGCGGCCGACTTCGACCCGTCCGCGCTGGAGGTGCTGGCGGAGGTGGACGTGGTGGTGAAGGGCGCGGTCGCCGGCACGCTGCCGCCCCGCGTCCGGGTCGACGGCTGAGACCGCGCCCTCCACCACCCGCCCTCACCTGAGCGCGCTGTAGAGGCTCGTGCCGATGGACCGGCCACGTCCGGCGATCGCGAGCAGCACCTCGAGGTGTCGCCCGACCTGCCCGCTCCGGTGCCGCACTTCGTCCAGCGTGTGGCTGTGCGCGTCCGTCAGCTGCCGGACACCGAGCCGGACGAGCCGGGTGCGGTCGATGTCGTTGCGCGCCCGTTGGGCCTCGTTCCGCGACTCGTTCGCCGAGTCCACCGCCGCCTCGGTCGCCCGTGCCCGCCTGCGGGCCCATTCCGCGACGGCCGGAGCGTCGACGGCGATCGCCACCAGCGTGCCCGCGAGGTCGACGGCCAGGGCCGAGAGCGCCGCGAAGCAGCGGAGGGCGCCGTCCGAGTCGGTCACGTGGACGGTCGGGGCCTCCTCGTCGAGTCCGCTCGGGAGTCGGTCGGTGCTCCGGTTCCAGGTCGAGTCCTGGGAGTAGCGGTACCGGCCGTCGGTGTGGTCCAGTCGCCGGAACCACCGGACGCCGCCGCCGTCGGGCGACCGGACGTCGACATCCCGGTCGATGGTCGTGCCGGTGTCCCACAGGATCCAGGCCATGGTGTCGTTCCTTCCTTCCTCAGTGGACTCAAGGGCCGGCCGCCGCCGGTCGGGGGCCGGCGGCGGCCGGGTCCCGTGGTGTGGTCAGGCGGCCTTCGGCGCGTCGACGGACCCGAACGTCCAGGTGTTGTCCGGGTTGAGGGTCACGGTCAGCTCGGTGACGCCGCCGGCGAACTCGAGCTCCTGGTAGGTGGTGGCGCTGGAGCCGTCGACCATCTGGCCCTGCACGTAGTTGCCCGCGTCGATGAAGTAGGTCGGGTGCAGGGTGAACGTCTGGGTCAGGTTCGGACCCGCGTTCGTCACGCAGGCGACGTTCCCGTCGAGGGTGACGCCGATCGAGCTGGGCTTCACGCTGCGCAGCGGCACCTTGCCGGTGTCGGTCACGGTCAGCGTGTCGCCGGTCGGCGTGCCGGGCACGAAGTCCAGCGTGAAGTCGCCGTCGTAGTCGAGTCGCGCGGCGCTCTTGGCCGTCGAGTTCGGATCGGCGGTCAGCTCGTTGCCCGCCGTCCACCGGACGCCCTTGCCGATGCCCTGCGCCGACCACGCGAGACCCCACGCGACGTCCCAGGTGAACGAGTAGCGGTTGCCGGTGTCGACCTGCTGGGTCAACCAGGCGGTGTGCAGGGAGTCGTAGTCGCTCGTCTGGGGCAGCTTCGCGAACAGCGCGAAGATGGGCCGGTCCAGTTCGGACTTGTTGATCACGTTGAGCTTGTACGAGGTCATGGTGTCGCCTTTCGGATTTCCCGGACCGCGTCGGATCCGGGTTCTGGCGCGGCGCGAATTCCGCGCCGTCGCGGACGAATCGGGTCGGGTCACGGCGTGTGCTCCCACCCGTTCGTCACCTGCTGTGGTGCTCTCGGAACCGCAGGTGACGACACGGACAATGCTGGTCGCCGCGCCGGGCGTCCTTCAACGGGCCGGGGGAGGAATCCGGAGGACTACGACCGCAGGACGAATTCCGGCTGACGGCGGACATCCCGGGAAGGGTGCCGTTCCGACTCCAGGACGCCCTTCGCGGCGGGGTCGCCCGATTCGCCGTCGGACCGGGGTCGGGAATCGGATCGGGGCCGGTATTCGACAACCGGGAGGGAACGTTGCACCACCAGCACGAGTACCTGTCGAGGATCCAGGTCCAACGGGAGCTGGGGTTGTCCGCCCGCCATGTCGCCGAGCTGATCGCGAGCAGGCGACTGCCCGCGTTCCGCGTACTGGGGCGCTGGCGGATCGAACGGGTGATGCTGGACCGGCTGGTCGAGGAGCTCTACGACGAGTCGGCCGACGCGGTTCGCGCTTTGACGACCCTGCCGGACGACGCCCCGGCGGACCCGGCCGCCGAGCCGGCGTGCGAACCCGCCGCGGAGGATCACGCCGTCCCGCTGCCGAGAGCCGGCCGGCAGGAGTTCCCGGCCGGGTTGACCGAGCAGCAGCGGCGGATCGTCCGGCTCATCGGCGAGGGCATGTCCAACGCGGAGATCGCGGCCGACCTCTTCGTGGAGATCAGCACGGTCAAGAGCCACGTGTCGCGGATCCTGCAACGCTGCGCGCTGCGCGACCGGGAGCAGCTGATCGTGACCGCCTGGAGGTCGGGCCTCATGGGCCACGACCGGGAGCGGTCGAGGTCGGTCGCCGAGGAGTGACGCCACGCGGGCGTCGCCCGGCCGGGGAGGTCCGTCCCGCCGTCCACTCCGGACGGCGGCACGGCGCGGGTGATCGAGGTGTGCCTGGACCGGTGGCTCGGCTCCGGCCTGAGGCGGGGGTGTTCGCCACCGCGCGCGGTGGGGGCGGGGTTCGCGGTCGGGCGGGGTCGGTGGCCGCGGGGTGTCCGGCGGTCGGCTCGGGGTGGCTCCGGGCGGGAGGGTGCCGCCACCGCGGGATCGGGTCGGTTCGGGACGCCGGCGCGGCGCGCGCGGTCGCTACAGCCAGTTCGGGTCGGAGCCCCTGGTCAGGCGGGAGAGTTCGCCCATGCCGGCGGGGGAGGGGCGGAGGTAGCCCGCGCGGGCGGCCACGCCCGCCGCCTCGCCCCGGGACTGGCAGTCGAGCTTGCCCAGCAGGCGTTCGACGTAGGTCTCCACCGTGCGCCTGCTGACCACGAGGCTCTCCGCGATCGCCTGGTTGCTCAGGCCCGCCACCAGGCCCGTCGCGATGTCCAGCTCGCGGGCGGTCAACCCCGCCGGGTTCTCGAACGGGGTGCTCGCGGCCACCACGCCGCCGCGCGGGCCGTCCGACACCCTGATCAGCCGCACCCGGTACCAGCCGTCGCGCGACGGCCACAGGAACGGGACGGTGCGGACGCCCAGGGCGGCGAACGACTCCGCCAGCGCGCGCAGGCTCGGGTCGCCCGACAGCGGTGACGGGGTGCGGCCCGCGACCGCCGCGACCGTCGGCAGCAGCCAACTGGCCGTCCACTCCGGACCGAACCAGGCGTCGAACTTGGGGCAGTGCAACGGGTCCACCCGACGCGCGAGCGCCTGACCGACGGACTCGACGAAATCGCGGGTGTCCTCGTCGAACGCGGCGCGCACCGGCGCGTTCATGTGCAGCACGCCGACCACCTGACGCCGGCCGAGCTTGAGCGCCGCGGACAGGCCGTCCTCGAACCCGGCGGGCCGGAGCCGTTCCTGGTAGTGCGGCGACTCGCGGAAGTCGTGCTCGACCTCGTCGCTCATCAACAGCGGTCGCGCGGAGTCGAACAGCTGGCCGCCCCACCGGGTGCGCGGCAGTTCGTGCGCCAGTTCCTGGGAGATCGAGCGGTTGTAGCCGTCCTCGGCCATCACCACGAACCGGCGCGCCACCGGGTCCCAGCCCGCGATCTGGACCGCGCACATCTGCGGGAGCGCGCTGCGCAACCCGGCGAAGACCTCTTCCCACTCCACGTGCGCGCCACTGCCCAGGGCGGCGCCGATGCGCACCGCCGACGCCACGCGGGTGGTGTCCATCGACCGGGCCTCCTGGTGGGGGTAGATCGACAACTTACGACCACCGGGTGAGCCGGACAATAGGCGGGACCCGCAGCGCACGTCACAGTGCGCTGCGGGTCAAGCCGGGTGCTCTGCGCACCAAACTGTCAGTGACCGGTCGGATCCACCACGTCGCGGTCCAGCCACAGGTGGTCCACCGCGCGGCGCACCTCGAAGCCGCGCGACTGCGCCAACTCGACCGCCTTGAGGTTCTGCTCGAGCTGGGTCAGCCTGCTGGTGCCGAACAGCACCGTCGACACCACCGGGTCGGCCAGGCAGAACGCGATGGCCAGCTGCGCCGCGGTAGCGTCGAAGTCCTTCGCGATCACCGCGAGCTGCCGGCCCGCGTCGGCGATCTGGTCCCGGATGCCGCCCGGGTCGCGGCCGATCATCCGCTCGGGCGTGTAGTTGCCCGCGAGGATGCCGCCCTCCAGCACGTCGGACGCCTGGATGGTGATGCCCAGTTCGTCGACCAGCGACCGGAACGGCGCGCCGTCCGGAATGGACCGACGCACGACGCTGTACTTCAGCTGCGCCATCGACGGACCCGGCACGCCCTGCGCGCGGGCCGCCTCGTGCAGCGCCCGGATGTGGTCGACGGACCAGTTGTTGACGCCCCACGCGCCGAGCCTGCCGTCGGCGACCAGTTCGCCGAGCTGCTTGGTGAGCAGCTCGAGGTCCGGCTCGGTGCCGAACAGGTCGCCCAGCACGGCGTAGTCCGCGCGGTCCGTGCCGACCCGGAACAGCAGCCGGTCGAGCTGGTCGCCCATCGACTGCTGGGGGAAGCCGTTCACCCACAGCTTCACCGACAGCTTGTAGTCCTCCCGGGCCACGCCCGCGGCCTGGACGATCCGACCGAACAGCACGTCGGTGTAGGACTCGGGCACCGACTTGCCGTCGATGCTGAACCCGGCGTAGTAACCCACGTCGAACAGGTCGATGCCCTGGTCGACGGCGTGCCGGACCATGGCCACCGCGTCGTGGAACGACATCCGGTCGTAGATGTGCCACGAGCCCAGGGCCAGCACGCCGACCTCGGGACCGTCGACGCCGATCCGGCGCTTCGGGATTGTCATCATGCCTCCTTGAAAGCCGCGCGCAACGCGGACGCGGCAGTGGCGTGTGCTTCTGCGGACACGGAGAGCCGGTCGGCCAGCAGGGCGAAGAACCCGTGGATCTGACCCTCGTAGCGGATCAGTCGCACCGGCACGCCCGCGTCGAGCAGCCGGTGGGCGTAGTCCTCGCCCTCGTCGCGCAGAGGGTCGAATTCCGCGGTCATCACCGAGGCGGGTGCGACGCCCGAGAGGTCGTCGGCCGCGATCGGCGACAGGTAGGGGTCGGCGAGGTCGCGCGCCGACCGGGGGTACTGCTCGAAGAACCACTCCATGCTCTCACGGGTGAGGAAGTGGCCGGTGGCGAAGTCCACGTAGGACGGTCGGTCGCCCGGCGGCGCCAGCACCGGCGAGGCGAGCAGCTGGTGCCGGATCGCCGGCCCGCCGAGGTCGCGGGACTTGAGCGCCACCACGGCGGCCAGGTTCGCGCCCGCGCTCTCGCCCGCGACCGCGATCCGGCCGTCCACGCCCAGTTCGCCGCCGTGCGCCGCGACCCACTCCAGGGCCGCGTACGCGTCGTCGGCCGCGGCGGGGAAGCGGTGCTCGGGCGCGAGCCGGTAGTCCACCGACACGACGACCGCGCCGACCTCGTCGGCCAGCACGCGGCAGGTCGAGTCGTTCTCGTCCAGCGAGCCGAGGACCCAGCCACCGCCGTGGTACCAGACGACGACCGGGAACGGGCCGTCGCCCGCGGGCGTGTACACCCGGACGGGCAGTGCGCCCGCCGGGCCCGGGATGGTCCGGTCCACGACCGACGCGAGCGCGCGGGCGTCCGGCGACGGCCGCCAGGACGCGGCGAACCTCGCCCGGATCCCGGCCGGCGTGAGCCCCTCGTCCAGCGGGATGAGCCCGCCGGCCGCGTCGGTCGCCTTGATCACCGCCTCGGCCTCGGGGTGCAGCGGCATCCGAAGTCCTTTCGTGTCCGGTCCGCCGACCGGCGGAGGTGGGTCGTGCGTCGGCCCGGTGGGCGCCGTGCTCACCGGGCCGGGACGGGAGTCGGCCCGACCGGTCGCGCACCC